>JAOABY010000100.1 GCA_026418115.1 Spirochaetaceae bacterium
CGCGAGTACAGGCCATCCTTATGGGCTTCGGCTTCTCTGCGGTTGAAGCGCAGCCATGCAATGAGCTCATGCACGAATGCACGATGCGAGTACTGCGCAAGATCACCTTCACGGACCAGCGACTCCACTGCCTGCATTGCATCAGGCTCCTGAAGCCATCGAACAATTATACCCGGCTCCAGTGCGGTGGCGCGGAGCTTCTCCAAGTCACTGCCAGGAATGGGAGCTGCATTGTACTCTGACCGGTTGTTCTGCCGCTGCGGTATGGCGGCAGCAAGGTTGTCATGTGGCGACCCACCTGGCTCTAACTCGATGGAAATGTGTTCTGATGCCTCCGGATAGCTTACCGAGTACGCATACCCTGCCTCATGTGCTGCCTGCAGAAGATTCTCCAGCGCACAGCCAAGGCTTATCCACAATTCTCGATTGTCCGGATCGACAACAGGTAGCCGCCTGCGGTAATCCGGGTGTATCTCAATAACGTTCTGCCTGACAACAAATCGCCAGGGCTGCGTATTATGCCCGCTGGCAGCCATCGTTGCCATGCGAACAAGTTCCAAAATCCGTGATACCACAGAGCACTCCTTCATGAAGACCGGCTGTCAGCGGCCATACGCCAGCAACAGCATGAGCCAGGGCGCATGCGTCATTGCGGCAGCCCGTATGGTTCCAGTACCAGGTCATGGATATGGTCCAGCTCGACATACACAAAAGGTTGCCCGTCGTAGTCATGCACTCCCTGACCCGCAGCAGGAATCATAAAGCCAGCCAGCTCCTGCTGGGTTTCTGAGAAAGGCGTCGACCATCGATCCGGCAGCTGTCGGCCTTGTACCTCGGCATAGCGGTCATTGCTCAGCCAGTTTCTCAGCCTGCCTCGCTCGTCGATGTGCAACTCGGCGGTGACCATCATGCCAGCCCAGCGCAGGCGCAGTGCAACCCTCCCTGCATCGAGAGCCTTCCACTCCAGGGGTACACTGAAGCAGGCTGCAGGGCAGAGCACCAGGTCGTTCAGAAAGGTGACCAATGCCGACTGCGCCATGGCAGCCCCTTGCGCATCCGTCAGAGTGATAAAGCCAAACAGCCTTATGAGCATCCGTCCCTGCCCTTCGATGAACGAATCGATACCTGCCATCGGGGTGCCCGGCGATTCGATATAGACAATTCTCGCTGGTACATCCACGCGGTTGAACTGGCGCATGACCATGGGCATCCAGCGCCCACCAGCATCGTTTCTGATGCGCCCCTCCATGATTATGGAAAAACTTGAGGGGCGCGTTGTTCCCTCTACCCGTGCAGCATGGAAATAGCGCCGCGCCGGTTCTGGAAGCATATCGATGGCTTCCGGCGTAATCACCGTGCCCGGCCTGCCGTAGGCAATGGGAATCCATCCTTCAGCATCAGGCGTGCTCACCGCCCTGCCAGCCACATCCTCAGAAGCGGTAATCCTTTTCGCCGCTTCCACCATCCGCTCGGCCTGCTGCCGCAGCGCCCTGTTGAACCAGCTCGTCATCATCTGCTCCCTTCTGCGAGCGCCTGCTCGATCGCCTTCAGGATGACCTTGCTGCTGCCTGTCGCACCGCTCACCACATCTACCTCAAGACTTTGCCGCGCAATCACACGATCCACAATCGCCTCGGCCTTTCCACCACGCCCATGCTCGTGACGCTCGATGACAATGGTCTCGATACGCCCACCATGTACCGTCACCGCTACCTGCGCCTTGATCAGCGATGCATTGCAGATTCCCCTCCACGTACCATCGGCCACCTTCGTAAGGTCGGGCGTCTGCACCGAAATGCCTGCAATATCCGCAGGCAGCTTGCACGAACCGAGCATGACCGCCACCGCCAGTATGAATACCAGGTGTTTCATCTTTATTCTCCTTTTGCCTGTGTAAAAAAGGCACCCAGCGCGCCACACAGGAACTCAACCGCCCGTTCTATGGATGCACTGACCTGCTGTCGGCTCTCCTTTTCGGCCTTCAGCTCTGCTATCAGTCCCATCGCAATACCCTGCAGGCCTGATGCCAGTAACCGGGTAGCAAGGTCCACTTCGTGCGTCCCTGCGCCTAGCCCTTCACCATGCAGCTCCCTCGCGCGCACATCCTGGGCGTACCGCTCCACCATGGCCGGCAAGTCCCCGAAGCTCCCCGCCCGAATTGCCGCACCCGAAAGATGCCCTAGGTCATGATTGACCTCCATCATGAGAAGGAAAGATACAGGATCCTGTACCCAGTACTGGAGGTAGTAGCGCAGGCTCGCCCTGAGCATTGCATCTGGTGCCTGAAGGCCCTCTCTCGCCCGTGCAAGCCCCTCCTGAAATTTCTCATATCCTCTCACTATCACCGCATGCAGAATCTCTTCCTTTCCCGAAAAATGCCGATAGGCTGCCGGTGCCGTGAGCCCCGTCTTCGCAGCGATAGCCCGCAGGGAAAGTGCCTGGAT
>JAOABY010000101.1 GCA_026418115.1 Spirochaetaceae bacterium
TAGACTTCTGTCCAGCCATGCTGACGGAGAATGCGCTCTGCGAGATAGCCGCGCAACCCGACACCGCAGTACACCAGCACTTCGCGGTCGCGGGGCACTTCCCGCAGCCTTCTGCGAAGATCATCGAGAGGTATGTTGACTGCTCCTGGAATCGCACCGAGGGAGAATTCCTCATCGGTCCGTACATCAAGCACAAAGCCACCTCGTTCCTGGAATGCCTTCACCTCATGCCAGTGGAGATGCCTGCTCATACCGGCCAGCACGTTCTCAGCCGTCATGCCGGCGATGTTGACAGGATCCTTCGCGCTTGAGAACGGCGGAGCGTAGGCATGCTCGATCTCGGCCAGCTCCGTCACCCTGGCCTTGCGGCGCACATAGTCGGCGATCAGATCAATGCGCTTGTCTACGCCGTCGTACCCAACGACCTGCGCACCGAGCAGGGTTCCGTCGGGAGCGAAAATGGTCTTGATGGTGAGCGGCTGTGCCCCGGGATAGTAGCCTGCATGGCTTGAGCCATGCGTGATGACCGACATGCAGGGGATATTGTTCTTTTTCAGGAGTTTTTCGGCAACACCAGCCGCTGCTGCCGTAATATCGAAGACCTTGGCGATCGAAGTGCCAATGGCGCCCTTCCAGGTACGGGTGCCTGGCCCTTTGACGATGTTATCTGCTACCACGCGGGCCTGCTTGTTGGCGGGGCCGGCGAGAGGTATGGGCATGGCCATGCCGAGGACGGGGTGCGGGAACGCAATCGCATCGCCTAGTGCATAGATTGCCGGATCGTTGGTCTGCATATTCTCATTGACGAGGATCGCGCCATTCGGGGCGGTTTCAATACCAGCAGCCTTGACGAAGGCAGTTTCGGGTCGAACGCCAATCGAGAGCACGATCATGTCGGCATCGAGCCGGGTGCCATCTGCCAGCACGGCGACCACACGGGAACCTGATGGCTCGAATTTCGAGACTGCCGAACTCAGATACAGTTCTACATTCTTCTGCTTGAGATGCTGGTGCACTATGGCTGCCATTTCCGGATCGATGGGGTTCATCACCTGATCGAGCGCTTCCACGATAGTCACGAAAGAGCCGCGCGCATGCAGGTTTTCCGCCATCTCGAGGCCAATGAAGCCGCCACCCACGACGATGGTCCGCTCCGGACGCCTGGTATCGAGGAATTCCTTGATACGGTCGATATCCGAAACCGAGCGCAGGGTAAAGATCCGTGGATCCTCAATGCCCGGAATGGGCGGTTTGATGGGATCACTGCCGGGAGAGAGCACGAGCGCATCATAGGCAATATCATACTCGCGGCCGGAATCGAGCTCGCGGGCGTGGACGGTCTTTGCCTGCCTGTCGATGGCCGTCACCTCAGTGCGGATACGAACATCGACTGCAAGCCATGCCTTGAACTTTTCCGGCGTCATCACAAAGAGACGCTCGCGCTCCTTGATGGTTTCGCCTGCATAATAGGGCAGACCGCAGTTTGCATAGCTGATGTGCGAACCGCGCTCGAACATGATGATCTCGGCGTGCTCGTCGAGCCTTCTCAGACGTGCTGCGGTAGAGGCACCGCCTGCAACGCCGCCGATGATGACATATCTGGCCATGGACTT
>JAOABY010000102.1 GCA_026418115.1 Spirochaetaceae bacterium
GCCCAGGGCTTCGCGCCATGCAGCATCCTCCACTGCTTCATTCGAACGGTTGGCGAGCATTGCGAGATGTAACGAGCCAAGCTTCCAGACAATACCCCAGAAGCCCGGCAGATGTTCGTTCCACACCATGTGGCTGGTACCTTCGGCAAACACTCGCCAGAATCGCCTCCGGAATGCAATCAGTCTCTGGACGACGTCAGACTGCTCCTTTTCTTCATCGGTGGGATCCCAGATCATGCAGCGGCGGTTGTCGGGATCATGGCCTCCCTCGAGGCCGTACTCCGTACCATAATAGATGCAGGGTGAGCCCGCCATTGCACACAGTACAAACAGCGCGAGGCGCGCACGCTGCAGACTCCCGAATCGGGTAGCAATCCGATCCGTGTCATGTGAATCGAGCAGATTGAATGACCAGCGCGGCACCATTTCCGGAACGGACATTGCCAATGCAGCGAGCTCCCGGGCAAACTCACAGCCACTTGAAATGGCTGCATCGTGCTCCCCTTTACCTGTGCCGATGAAACGGCTGATTGCGGACTGCAGGGGATAATTCATCACGGCATCAAACTGATCGCCCTGCAGCCAGGGAAGCGGATCGTGCCAGACTTCTCCAACAATATAGAGATCCGGGTTTATGCGTTTCATCCGGCGTCTGAACTCTCTCCAGAATTCGGGGTCAACTTCATTGGCGACATCCAGTCTCCATGCATCAATCCCAAACCTTCTGGTAAAATTCTCCGCGCCCCCAATCAGGAATTCCCTCACTTCGGGACAGCCTGTGTCAAATTTGGGCATGCGCGTCGTAAAGGCAAATGTCTCGAAACGGGCCTTGCGGCGATCGCCTGTATCGCCTTCGCCGTCAAAAAGAGGAAATCCCTCGATCCGGAACCAGTGCGCATACGGAGAAGCGCTGCCTCGGGAAACCACATCCTTCCATGGTTCGAACTCACGCCCCGCATGATTGAACACTGCATCCAGCATGATGCGCATGCCTCTTCGGTGGCATTCCTCCACCAGACGCATCAGGTCTTCCTCGGTGCCGAAAGCCGGATCAATGACAAAATATTCCCGCGTATCGTACTTGTGCACCGTGGGCGAGGTAAAAATCGGCGTCAGATAGATGCCGTTGCACCCAAGCTCCTGTATATGATCGAGACCTGCCAGAATGCCAGCCAGATCTCCTCCGTACCACTCACTGTTCTTTACCGGCCCCCGCCTCCAGGGTAGCACCCCTGGAGGATCGTTGTGTGCGTTGCCATTCCTGAATCGCTCGGGGAAGATTTGATACCAGACTGTCTGTGGCACCCACGCTGGCGCTCTGCACACCATATTCTCGTGCAGGTAGGGCATTACGAATGCATCCCAGTAATGCTGGCGTACAAGTTGCTGTACTCCGGCTTCCGGGTCTACTCTACAGAGCCGTCTTTCTCCAAGCACCCACTGCTCCCCCTGACTATCCTTGATAAGGAAGAAATACCTCGCCCGGCGCCA
>JAOABY010000103.1 GCA_026418115.1 Spirochaetaceae bacterium
AACAGAACCTGACGGAGCGCCGCTGCAGGGTGGCGCTCCTTGTCTTCCAAGGAGGATGATTCGTGGCGGATATCGTATCTCTGCTCGACACGGTACGGAAGAAGGCTGAGCGTCAGCTTCCTGCCTCACCACGATATGACAGGATGATGCAGCGTCTTGCAGTACTGAGAGAAAAATATGCGGCCATGCCGCCTCCAGCCGACGACAACGCTGCTGCGCTCTCACTGGTAGAGCGCACAAAAAGGCTTCTTGCAGCATCGAAGTTTGGTGATGCTGAATTTGATGCGATTCTCCGTCACGCATCCGCTGCCTGGTACGATCTGGCCGGTGTGCGCTGGCCCTATCAGTGGTATGTGCGCTGTTTCTTCGTATCAACAATAGGCTTCTTTCTTCTGGCCCCGCAATTCTTTCCTGCGATCCTGGCCCTCATTTTCATTGTGCCGGTCTTCGTTGGGCTCAAGGGGCTCAAGGCCCGGACGCTGAACGGTTTCACACTGACCGCCATGATTTACCCAGTGGCGCTGCTGTCGGCCACAACTGCGGCGAAAAGCTTCTGGGGAGCCATTTTGGGTGATCTTGCGGGTTTTGCGGGTTCATTGGCCCGGACCTACCATCTTGCGACCGGTACGGTCGAAATTCTGGTCGTTGTGTTTGCGCTGATTGCCGCGGTCACCATCCCGGCCGCTCTGGCAGGAGCATACCTGGGTTTCCGATACAGGGATATGTTTGTCTGACAGCCTTGCCGTTGCTGCCTGCGGCGCTCATCATGAGCGGGAGGGGGAGCGTCGCTCGGGCATTTTGGGAACAGGTGCGCTGCCAGGGTTTCTGGCAGCTTCAATAATGCGCTGGACTAGGCCTTCTGGATTTTCATCAACCAGAAGATCATCACGGAGATCCTGACGGAGAAATCCTTCCTGCACCATATGGTCCAGGAAGCCGAGCAGTCCCTGATAGTAGCCCTCAACATCGAGCAGAGCCACTGGCTTGCGGTGGTAGCCGATATATCGCCAGCTCCAGACTTCAAAAAGCTCTTCCATGGTGCCTATGCCCCCCGGCATCGCGATGAAGGCATCTGCTTTCTGCTGCATCAGAGCTTTTCGCTCATGCATGTCTCGTACGATCAGCAGTTCAGTGAGCTCCGGCTGTTCTACCATGGCGAACAGGCGTTCGGGGATGATGCCAATCACACGACCACCGGACGACATGGCTGCTTCCGCCACAACTCCCATGAGCCCTACATTGCCTCCACCATAGACAAGCGGGCAACCCGACCGCGCTATCGCCTCTCCGAGTCTCTGCGCAATATCGGTATATGCTGGCTTTGATCCTGCCGATGAACCACAGAATACGCAGATTTTGATTGCCTGCCTTGTTGGTTCCGAAACTGCATGGTCTCTGGCTGACATTGCTATGCTCCTCAGTGTACAAGACAGCCACCTGGCTGCGAGGGAAAGCATATCCTGACAGGGTGCCTTGCACAAT
>JAOABY010000104.1 GCA_026418115.1 Spirochaetaceae bacterium
GGCTGATCTCATTTCTTGGTACGCTGAATTGGACTGGCGGTGCGGTGGCGCCGAACGGGTGTTGCGGGCTGATCTCATTTCTTGGTAAGCTGAATTAAACGTGGCAACTTCTCGCCAACATCGCGGGTTGCGGGCTGATCTCATTTCTTGGTAAGCTGAATTTCCGATCCGCAAGCCTGGTGACACCAATACGTTGCGGGCTGATCTCATTTCTTGGTAAGCTGAATTCAAACCCTTTAGCGAGCAAGAGCGGGGCGAGTTGCGGGCTGATCTCATTTCTTGGTAAGCTGAATTCAGGGAGCGTCACTCTACGCCGTACTCTCCGTTGCGGGCTGATCTCATTTCTTGGTAAGCTGAATTTCGCTATTGCTACCGATGCGCTACCTGCCGTTGCGGGCTGATCTCATTTCTTGGTAAGCTGAATTAATTTTGGCGTAATTCGGGTAGTCCTGCGCGTTGCGGGCTGATCTCATTTCTTGGTAAGCTGAATTTAGCCCCTCCACGGCAGCGCGAGGATGTCGGTTGCGGGCTGATCTCATTTCTTGGTAAGCTGAATTGGTCTTCGGCTTTTCCCGAAGAGGTAATAAGTTGCGGGCTGATCTCATTTCTTGGTAAGCTGAATTCTTTTTTCTTTTGCCAGCGCCTTCTCAGAGTTGCGGGCTGATCTCATTTCTTGGTAAGCTGAATTAAACAAAATTTTGGTCAGGCTGTTGCCCCGGTTGCGGGCTGATCTCATTTCTTGGTAAGCTGAATTTTTGCGAGATCAGTTTCTGCATCAATAACCGTTGCGGGCTGATCTCATTTCTTGGTAAGCTGAATTGAGAAGTCATGAATGAAAAGGTTAAGCTTTGTTGCGGGCTGATCTCATTTCTTGGTAAGCTGAATTGGAAAACTGTGATTATCGCAAAAAAGAATTGTTGCGGGCTGATCTCATTTCTTGGTAAGCTGAATTACTCGATTACGGGAGAAGCGGGCTGGAGAAGTTGCGGGCTGATCTCATTTCTTGGTAAGCTGAATTCAAGCGGCGTGTCTCCGCCCTCGACCGCATGTTGCGGGCTGATCTCATTTCTTGGTAAGCTGAATTACAAGCGGAGTTGTTCTGTTTCACGCTCAGTTGCGGGCTGATCTCATTTCTTGGTAAGCTGAATTTTTGCCGTCTCGAGGTAGTTGTCGTACTGGGTTGCGGGCTGATCTCATTTCTTGGTAAGCTGAATTCAATGGTGCTTATCTCGGTAAACTTGACGTGTTGCGGGCTGATCTCATTTCTTGGTAAGCTGAATTCTCAGCCTCGTTGAGTGGCCGAGGGG
>JAOABY010000105.1 GCA_026418115.1 Spirochaetaceae bacterium
TCCCGTATCTGGACAGGACGGCCCCTTACCTTGATAGTGCCCGCATCGGCCTGATAGAGACCGAACAGTATCGACATCAGAGTCGATTTCCCGGCGCCATTCTCTCCCAGCAGGGCATGGATTTCCTGATCCCGCACCCTGAGGGTGATGTCATCGTTGGCGAGTACGCCGGGAAATGATTTCGTGATGCCGATCATCTCGATCGCATAGTCACTCATGCTGCATCTTCCCTGTATCTGTCATTCTTTATAGCATGAGGCGCGTCACCAGCCCCCTTCTGCAGCCGGTGACGCGCCTTGCCTGTCAGATCAGCTCAGTTGTCGCTCGCCTGGAGGTTGGCAGGCACTAGGCCCAGCTTCCTGGCCTCGGCATAGGTCGGTATGACCTTGATTTCACCGGCTATGATCTTGGCACGGACTTTGTTGACTTCATCAACAATATCCTTGCCAAGTTCAGGGTTGCGATCAGAGAATCCGACGCCGTCTGCCTTGGTGTCGAAGACGACGACTTCACCCTTGAACTGCTTGTCACGTACTTTTTCAAGGGCATACTTGGTTGC
Organism: Spirochaetaceae bacterium; assembly: GCA_026418115.1. Taxonomy (GTDB): domain Bacteria; phylum Spirochaetota; class Spirochaetia; order Treponematales; family Rectinemataceae; genus Rectinema. Next base: position 560 of record JAOABY010000105.1, read on the forward strand.
CGATTCTACTCGCTTGAGCATTGAGGTAAGCACGGCAGACTTGCCCTCGGCGTAAATGCCATCTTCGAACTGATCGGAATCGACACCGATAGCCCATACATTCTTGCCCTGGGAGCGATATTCCTTGGCCTGAGCAATCGTGCCGTTGCCAGTACCACCTGCGGCAGAGAAAATTGCATAGACACCGGAATCGTACCAGTTCTTTGCCTGTGCCTTGGCGAGCTCAGGCTTTCCCCAGTCATTGGCGTAATAATCGACGATCTGGGCATCGGGCAGCACTGACTTGATACCCTGTACCCAGCCCATCTCGAATTTTGTGATTACGGGGCTTGGCACACCGCCAATAAAGCCGAATTTGGGGTTCTGGATGCCGTCAGCCTTGGCCTTGAGCGCAGCGGCTACGCCAACCAGATAGGACCCTTCATGTTCGGAGAAGGTGGCTTCCATGACATTCGGCTTGCCAACCCAGTCGACATCCACAATGAGGTATTTCTGGTCTGGATATTTGGGGGCAACTTCAGACAGAGCATCCGCCCAGGTAAAACCGGTGACGATCACAAGATCATACTTCTCGTCTGATGCCTGCTTGAGATTGGGGATGTACATGTCCTGTGTCTGGGCGGTGACAACATCATACAGCTTGCCTTTCTTTTCGGGCTTCTCCCAGGTATCACCATAGAAGGCCAGTATGCCTCTCCATGCAGCGGCATTGAACGATTTGTCATCTATGCC
>JAOABY010000106.1 GCA_026418115.1 Spirochaetaceae bacterium
CCCTGAATATGCCCATGTAGAGCAGCACGCAGGAAACTACGATCATCAGCAGCTGTCCCCAGGTCAGGATTACAAATCCAGTCTGGGCTATAAAATGATTGAAAAATTCAAGCATGGGGCCACGCTCCCCCCGCTTACGCGAGATCTACCAGCGGATCACCGGTGTTGACGGATGCGCTTGCCGGAACACGGAGCGCAACCACAGTGCCATCCTGGGGAGCGACAATCTCGTTCTCCATTTTCATGGCTTCCAGCAGCAGGAGCACATCACCGCGCTTGACCTGCTGGCCGACAACTACCTTGAAGGAAATGACGGTGCCGGGCATGGGCGCCTTGACAGTCACTGAGGCATTTGCTGCCGGTGCGGTAGCGGCTGCGGGTGCAGCAGAGGCAGCTGCAGGAGCCGGCTGCGCCGGGGCTGCAGAAGCCGAAGCAGGTGCCGGAGAAGCTGCAGCGGCTGCCGCCTGTCCGGCTCTTCCGAGATCTTCAACCACGACATCGTAGGATTTGCCATTTACGGTAATTCTATAGTGCTTCATTGGTATTCTCCTTGTACCTGGATCTCCGTCACTTTCTGACGAGGCGCTCGACACGACCCCACACCGGGGTATTGAATCCAGCGCCGGCAGTCTCTGCAGCATGTGCAGAGGGCTTCACGCTGGTTATTGCAAAGGATCCTGGGGCTGCGCCGCGCATGCTGGCGACGGCGGCAGTCAGCACTGCGATCAGTTCCTTCTCATCTTCCTTTGGTGCAGAGGGGTGTTCAATCTTCTCTACGATCTCTGGAAGCGGCATCTGGCTCTTGTGGGCCTTTGGCTTGAAAAGTCCAAAGAACCACGGAAACGCGAGAAGGAACAGAATGATTATCGCGAGCGCCAGGAAGACCGTCAGGACGCCGACGAGCATTATCATCCATGGATTGGTCATGGCTCGCCTCTCAGACTGGAATATTGCCGTGCTTGCGCGCGGGCAGGCTCTGGCGCTTGCCGAGCAGCATGTTGAGCGCGTTGCAGAGTCTCATGCGTGTATGAGCAGGATCGATGACATCATCGACGTATCCCCTTGCCGCCGCCTTGTAGGGATTGGCAAAGTTATGCTTGTACTCTTCGATCTTCTGCTTGCGGGCTGCAGCAGGATCCTCGGCTTCCTCGATCTCTTTCTTGAAGATGATGTTGGCAGCCCCGTCAGGTCCCATGACTGCGATCTCGGCAGTTGGCCATGCGAACACCTGGTCTGCACCGAGGTGCCTCGAGCACATGGCGATATAGGCTCCACCATAGGC
>JAOABY010000107.1 GCA_026418115.1 Spirochaetaceae bacterium
GAACAGTACGGTTTCGATGCCGATGCCGGCTCCAAAGAAGAGGAAGGGACGGTAGCCCGTGCGGACATAGGTAAAAGAATAATCATCTTCATTGAACACGGCTTCATAGCCGTCCTCTCCCCGGTAGCCGGCAAATGCCACCAGATCGAGTCCACCGGCAATCCAGCTGGCAAAATCCTCGGCCAGAAGCCGATAGGAAAGAGCGCCGTTGACTGAGTACCAGTAAATCGGGCCAGTTGTGGATGCGGGATCCCAGAAGCCTCCAACTCCCACCTCAACCCCGATTCTGTCGAACAGATTTTTCCAGGAAAGGCTGACGTTTTCAACGGGTGACATGGAAATGCCGAGAGCGGAGGGGTAGGTTGCAAAAACGGTTCGTTGAGAACCAGAGGCTACTGATTTATTTGATTGAGCTGGTACCATTGCAACCATGAGTTCTAGTAGGACGAGAAGTAAAAATGCCTTAAGCAGTCTAAGGGATCTGGAAAACATTCATTCCTCCTTGTAATGAAAAACCATCGTCTTAAAAGGCTCTATGAATATGCAGAAATTTAATTCAAAAATGACAGAATATCAATGAATATTAATCATCTGCAAAAATCCGGTTTTATTATTCAATTTGAAGCTTGTTATTGTGTTGCGGGCTGATCTCATTTCTTGTTAAGCTGAATTCACGCTCGGTTATTGTCGCTAGCGACCTACGTTGCTGGCTGATCTCATTTCTTGGTAAGCTGAATTACAGAGTGGCGCGCAGGATGCGCGCTCTCTGTTGCGGGCTGATCTCATTTCTTGGTAAGCTGAATTAATTACAGCTGGGTGGGCTTTGGGGACGTTGTTGCGGGCTGATCTCATTTCTTGGTAAGCTGAATTGGTTCCGCGTTTCAGGTGAGTGATTGTTCCGTTGCGGGCTGATCTCATTTCTTGGTAAGCTGAATTTAATTGTTTTGACCGAACCTGTCCCGTTGTGTTGCGGGCTGATCTCATTTCTTGGTAAGCTGAATTTGCATCCTTCAAACTCGATGGTGCGGTTGGGTTGCGGGCTGATCTCATTTCTTGGTAAGCTGAATTCTGCAACCTCATAGGCCGACCAGCCCCTAGGTTGCGGGCTGATCTCATTTCTTGGTAAGCTGAATTGGACGTTGCTGAGCAATATAACGTGTCACAGTTGCGGGCTGATCTCATTTCTTGGTAAGCTGAATTGGACTGGCGGTGTGCTGGCGCCGAACGGGGGTTGCGGGCTGATCTCATTTCTTGGTAAGCTGAATTAAACGTGG
>JAOABY010000108.1 GCA_026418115.1 Spirochaetaceae bacterium
AGGTAGTGTCTCTGGCCTGTCAGGAATTGTTCGAAAAGAGAGTTGACTACAAGTTCATTACCGATTGACGCCATCGTACTTGCCGGGCCTACTGCGTCCGGCAAGACAGATCTTCTGGATGAGCTTTTCGGCAGAGGCGCGGACAGCACCCTGCCTCAACTGCAGAAGCGACTCCAGTGCGACGTGCAGGGCGTCGACATCATCAGTGCCGATTCCATGCAGGCCTATCGAGGCATGGACATTGGTACCGCCAAGCCCGATCCCGATCTTCTGCACCGCCTTCCGCATTATCTCATCGATATCCGCGATCCCCGGGAACAATATACGGCAGGTGATTTTGTCAACCTTGCCGATCAGGCATGCGCGAGCAGTCGAGCGCAAGGCCGTCTGCCCATTGTTGCCGGGGGCACCGGTTTCTATGTGAAAAACTTTCTCTGCGGCCTGCCGGGTGCACCCAGGTGTGATCCTGTCATCAGGCAGCAGGTGCAGTCCGATCTTGAAGCTCGGGGCCCGGAGGCGCTGCGAAAGGAACTCGCCGAGGCTGATCCTCATCTTGCGGCTTCGATCAAACCAAGAGACCTCTACCGTCTGAGCCGTGCTGTGGAAATTCTGAGGCAGACTGGCAAGCCGCCCAGCTTGTTTGCACCCTCAGCAACGATTCGGGAAGGCAGACGCTTTCTCGTGCTGGGCATCACAAGGCCTCGTGAAGTACTGCACGAAAGGATCAATGCCCGGGTAGAGGCGATGTTTGCCCGGGGCCTTGTTGAAGAAGTGCGGAGCCTGCGTGCACGCGGCTACAGCCCTGATGACCCTGGCATGCAGGCGATAGGCTACCGGGAATTCTTCGAACTGGATGGAAGAGCCGAAGAAGACATCAAGGCCGCAGTTGCCCTGCATACGCGTCAGTATGCAAAACGCCAGATGACCTTCTTCCGGGCATTGCCAGGAATACGATGGGTGGACCCAACTCCGGAAGCCTTGCGTGCGGCAATATTCGACATGCTTTCCTCACTGCCTTTACTGGACACTGGCAAGACGCATGAAGTATAGTGATTCCCGATGACTGGAGTCTGGCTCACTACACTGCTGCTTGCCGTGCTGCCCATCTCGGAACTTCGTGGAGCCATACCATACGCAGTTGCCCATGACATTCCTCTGGTGACAGCTGCACTCGTTTCGATTGGTGCAAATGCCCTGGTACCTCTGTTTGCCGCGCTGTTTCTGAACAGTATCCACCGTCTGCTGTCGCG
>JAOABY010000109.1 GCA_026418115.1 Spirochaetaceae bacterium
GCACCTGCAGCATGCGCAAAACCGTGCACCATGCCAAGGCTTGCCTGAGAGAGTGCGACGCCAGCATACATCGCGGCCAGAGCCATATCAGACCGAGCTTCCACATCGTCCCCATGCTGACAGGCAGTACGGAGGCTCCGACCGATGAGCCTTATTGACTCCAGACAGAACATATCGCTCATGGGTGTATGCATCCTGCTGATATAGGCTTCTACCGCGTGAGTGAGCGCATCCATGCCTGTTGCGGCAGTCAGATTGGGTGGCATGCTCATATGCAACTCTGGATCAACGATTGCCGCCCGCGGGAAAAGAGTGATACCACTGGTGCCTTTCTTTCTTTTTATGCCGTTCTCATCGAGCAGGGTGAAGACAGCAGCATTGGTGACCTCGGTGCCGGTTCCAGCCGTGGTAGGAATTGCCACAAGGGGCGGAACTGGGGCTGCAAACACTCTTCCAGTGCCAATGAAATGCTCGATAGGCGAGCCTTCGCCTATACTCGCTGCAATTCCCTTCGCACAGTCGATTGGGCTCCCGCCTCCAAAACCGATGATGGCATCGCAGCTCTCCTGCCGGTACAGCGAGGCTCCCCTTGCTACAGTATCCACCGAGGGATCAGCTTCAACCTCCGGGAATCTGATGCAGCGCATCCCGGTGGCCTCGAGGTTGGAACAGAGAGCAGCCAGTGCAGGTGAAGATGCAGTACGGGATCTGCCGGTAACAATCAGCACCCTGTGAGCCCCGATAGCGCGCATCAAGTCTGCTGCCAGTTCAATGGATTTTCTTCCATAATGAATGCGAGTAGGCAATTGAAATTCGTACAGCATGTTCTGCCCCTTCCCAGAGAGTCTGCATGATAGTACTATGGAAGAGGCATGTTCAGCCAGCATGAATATGCTGCTGCAGGAAACATCGGGCCCTGCATTCAGAAACCAGCATATAAAAAAAACCGGCCGGGCTTCACGCGGAAACCCGGCCGGCACACGACTTTTTTTGATATTTTTCTTTTTTAGGAAGCCTTGTGTTGCAGGAAGCCGAGAGGTTGTCCCTCAAGGCTGCTGGTATTGGCTGAGGGCGTCTCTCGCTTACCTTATATTTTTTATATTACCATATGTGGGGGACACAGAATGTCCCCTTCAATGCGATAATTCTGATTCATGTTGCATTGCGACCCAAACCGGTATATAGTTATGTGT
>JAOABY010000010.1 GCA_026418115.1 Spirochaetaceae bacterium
TTCAGCACATCAGCCCATTCCCAGGTTCGCACGACGGTGCCCTGCTCATTGACAATCTGAGCCTGCCAGCGGTCGCCAGGTACGGATTCCTGGAGTATCGTGAGCGTATCATTCCTGCCATCATTATTGGGAGAGAATATGGTCCGCTCGAATTTCACGGTTGCCTGGGGTGGTATGCGATCAATCAGCACATCGAGAGGACCTGCTGTCCTGAGGGCATCATTCCTGTAGAGCACTTCCAGCGCAAGCGTGTATCTGCCATCGGGCACCGGTACACCTTCGGCCGTAGTGCCATCCCAGCGGTATTCTCTCCTCAGATCCTCATTCCCCGTCCATGTTCGCACCGCTCTACCCTGCGCATCCCTGATGGAAAGCTCATACCTTGCCATTCGAGATACAGCTTCGGCATCAATATTGATTACCAGCTCATCCTGGACTCCATCACCATTGGGACTGAATGCCTTCACATTCGTAGTCATGCGCACGGGGCGGGCGCCAGTCTCTACCTCGATAGAGAGAGGCGCAGTGACGGTTCTGTTACCCGCACGGTCTTCTGATTCTGCAATGTAGCTATAGATACCGTTCGGCACCACATTTCCTGACGCATCCTTGCCATCCCATACCAGGTCCGCAGCCTTCTGCTGCCACGTCCAGGTCCGTACGACTGCGCCACGGCTGTCTCGTATGCTGCCCTTCCAGTCGTCTCCCGGCACCGAATTCTGGAATATGGTGACGGTATCACTCCTCCCGTCGCCATCAGGAGAGAAGATGCTCGCCGATGCCTTAACTTCAATGCTTGGGAAGATGCGATCAATCAGGAATGTACCTGTTGCCGTTTCGGCAATATCGCCATTTCTGTACTCAACCCGCACGGAAGCAGCATAGCTACCATCAGGAGCCGGCAGGTTGGTGTCGGTTTCACCCCGCCATTCAAAAACATACGATGTACCGTCAATTTTCTGTGATTCCGGTAGCGTGCTTCCCTGCCACATTCGCACCGGACTCATTGCTGCGGGGCCCTCCTGCGCAATGATCTGCAGTCGGTATGCTTTCACCTGATCAGGTGCGGCTACTTCAAGCCTGAGTTGCAGCCTGTCGCGCACACCGTCTCCATTCGGACTGAACGCACGCTGATCTATGGTCAGGCGTACGGTCTTACGGCCTGTTTCAACCTCAAGCGCCGGACTCTGATAACGGAAACTGTTGCCTGCGGCATCACGGGATGTCAGCACATAGCGGTATCTTCCATCAGCAACAACGTTGCCTGCCTCGTCCTTGCCATCCCATTCGAAGGATTTCAGCACATCAGCCCATTCCCAGGTTCGCACGACGGTGCCCTGCTCATTGACAATCTGAGCCTGCCAGCGGTCGCCCGGCACCGATTCCTGGAGTATCGGCAGCGTGTCATTCCGGCCATCATTATTGGGAGAGAAAATGGTCCGTTCGAATTTCACGGTAGCCTGGGGTGGTACACGATCTACCACTATTGGACCAAGGCTTGCAACCGCCTCATCGCCATTGCGGTAGCTGCCCTTCAGCGTCACGGTATATTGCCCATCAGGTACAGGGATGTCTCCTGTTCCACGTCCATTCCAGGTAATGCTCGCAGGCAGATTGTTCGTACCACTCCTGCTGAACACGACGCCAGCACGCGACTGGATGCTGAGCTCCCAGGCAACCAGACGCTCCGGTGCTACCATCTGCAACTGCAAGACCAGCTCATCAAGAATGCCATCGCCATTCGGACTGAAAGCCATGCCGGAGGCAGTGATGGATGCCTTCTTTTCCAGTGTATCAATGGTCAGGGAGAGGGGCGCCGATGCAAACCCATTACCCGCAGCATCCACACAGAGGAGCCGGTACGTATAGGTACCGTCCGGCAGCAGCGCGCCTTCTGCGGTTCTGCCATTCCAGATAAGGTCTGCTGGCTGTCCTTGTTTGAATTCCCAGCTTCGTACCAGCGTCCCTGCAGCATTGCGAATTTCCGTCGTCCAGAGTGCTTCCGAGCTGCCTTTCTGGCGGAGCGTCACTGATGCCTGTTCCGGTGCACCTTTGGGGTTGAAGACTTCCCGGCTTGCCAGCACTTCTGCATTCGGCGGTGTTATGTCCAGTATGAATTCAGGACTTGCAGCACGCGTCTTCCAGCCATTGTCATACTCAAGCTCAAGTGTACACCTATACTTCCCTTCGGCAAGTCTCGTTGCACCAAGCATGCCGTCCAGCTTCAGGAGTGAGGGGGGCACGGAACCGGTGCCGCCAGCACCAAGCGATCCAATGGCACGGCCCGTCGCATCCGACAGATCAAGACGCCACTGTCTGATCCCACCTTTCATATCCAGATCGACTCGCAGTTCGATCACATCTGCCACACCGTCATCGTTCGGGCTGAATGCCTCACGATTGAGTGCCAGTCTGGCCTGCGGTCTGCTGGTGTCTACCATGATGGGCTTGTACTCGGTGCGGAATGCATTGCCTGCCCCATCCACACAGGCAAGCAAGAGTGTATACCGACCGTCCTCCACGAGCTTGCCGCTCGCATCCTTGCCATCCCACACGAAACGGTCAGCAAGCTCTTCAATATAGCTCTTCTCCAGTACCGTCCTGCCATCGGCGCTCACAATGGAAAGCTTCCAGACATCTTCTCTGGTCCCAGACAGTCTGAAGCCGAGGGTATCACGGCTGCCATCCCCATCAGGGCTGAAGATTGCCCGTTCATCATCAAGCACAATGGTGGCAGAGGGTGGTATCACATCGAGAAGGAAAGGACTGCTTGCTACTACAGGAGTATAGCCGTTCCTGTATCGCAGCCGGACGACTGCCTCATACCATCCATCCGGAAGCATCTGACCGGTATCATCTCTTCCATCAAAGCTGTAGGAAGCCTGTGGCGGATTGTCGCCCGGACCTCTTCTTACCCATACCTGCTTCTTGTTCTGATCAAGTATGGAGAGCTCCCAGGAGAGTAGATTCCTGGTAGATTCAAGGTTCAGATCGATCGACTGGACATCCAGTTCGCCATCGCCGTTGGGGCTGAATGCAGTCACGGCAGACTGCAGGAAAATCCTTGGCCGTGAAGTATCTACGATAATCCAGTCAGACTCATCGGGAGAATTGCCCACAACACGGGAGCCAATGTTGCCGGATTCATCTGCTGCAGAAAGCCTGAACCGATAGCGCCCGTCCGGCACGACCTTTCCCTGGTCGTCGGTTCCATCCCAGACAAAATCGCGCGGAGCAGCCTGTTCCTTTATTTCAACCGTTCGAACTGCCTTGCCGGAGCGATCGATGATTTCGTATTTCCATGCATTCTCTATTGAACCCTGGGTTCTGAAGGCGATTACATCCTTGTTGCCATCGCCATCCGGGCTGAGAATCAGCGAATCTGTGGGTACGTAGGTCTCGTCGGTACCAGCTACCCAGGTATTTGCTGCAGGAGGCTGTCGGTCAACGACAATCTTGAGACAGCCGTCAAGGTCGGTATTCTTGTTGCCGGCATTGTCCCATGCATAGAAGCTTGCAAGATAGGTGCCTTCGGGCACGAACGTGCCATTGTTGTCGCGCCCATCCCAGCGCAGTACATCAGGAATGAAAACATCTTTGTCCACTCTTGCGAGACTGCGGAACAGGTCTCCCAGTGATCGGATCCTGTCGGGAATGAGCTGTCTGCCGGTAGAATAGATTACTCTCTTGCCATCACCTCTCGAAGGATCTTCAATTCTGAATTCCCAGCCGGCAACAAAGCCCTGTGTATCTCTTACTGTAATGGGAATTTCAAGCCAATCCTTTGAACCGTCTGCATTCGGAGAGAAAGAATAGATGCCATGCAGAGGAGCCGGAAGCACTGCTTTCACTTCGGGAGGCGTTCTGTCGCGACCGCCAAAGGTGAGATCGACCCCTCCTCCGACAGCTTGGAGGCTCTTGTACAGCGGTTGGAATCCAGCAGCCGTTTCGACAGCAGAAAGACTGCCCTTGCCGACGTTGGATCCTCCCAGCCTGATGCGGCCTGACAACGCAGCTGATGGCAGCAGGCTTCTTCCTGTACCTGCAACAAGATCATGAAGGCTGGTCGACCAGTAGGTGCGCAGGAAAAGCGCATTCCAGAAAGAGAAGCCAAGCCCTACCCCGCCCTCCACATCTGCAAAGGAAGGTGCCGCAAGATCCAATGCTGCATTGATGCTGAGCCAGGGAAGATTGACGAGCAGAGCGCTGAACCCCAGTGCAGGAGTAAATCGGGGAGGGAATCCTGTAGCTATGCCAGGAAGCAGAGAATCCGTGACAGGGTCGTATTGGCTTGCATAATTGAACTCGCGGCCAATGCCGCGCACCGCAAGCCCCATTCTGATATCACTCAGAAAGCCGATTCTTTCGGCTGTGGAACCCCTCGGCTGCTCAATGCTGCCCAGCTCCTGGATAATTCCAAGGTCCATCCATGCGCCCCAGCCGAGTGTGCCATTGGAACCTATCCCTGCCCATAGAGAAGTACCAATTGTCAGCCTGGAAGAAAGCCGCTTGGAAAAGCCTCCTCCAACAAGCCCGAACGTGCCGAGAGGCATGGTGTGCATGGCGCTGTCTGCACTGAAGAAACGAATTGCGCCACTCCACACTCCCGCCGGTGCTGGAATGGAAAAGCCGAGCGATGCTGCAGAGCTGTAACCCTCTGGACTTCCCGCAGCTCGATCCAGTACCCCGCTGTATCCACCATAGACATGGGTCTGCAGCAGCGAACCAGGAACCGCAGGATTGAAAGGGAAGCTCCATGCCGAGCTTGTTTCGGCTGACGAAAGGCCAGATCCCATGGTCCACGGCAGATATATCCTCGGCAGCAGCGAAGCTCCCGATGGGGGCGCATAAGCCTGTATCGGAAGCAACGTGCCTGCGATCAGCAGCGCCAACGCAATGAACTTGACGTTTCGACTCGCTCTCATGAACTTTCCCCTTGCAGATTTCCAGTTCTACCTTGCAAACAGTATCACGTTCCAGTGCCGCCAACAGGCGCTGGAAGCCAGTATTTGGTGCATGCTTCGGTCTCTCTGCATCCCGCTGCAGAAAATTCTTTACTGATACATGACCAGGCTCGGTCGAGGATTCAGCTGCATGACCTCAGCCGGCGTCATGAGTGGCTGGTCGTATCCTGCGAATGGAAACTCCGACTTGAAAAACAGCTTGAAACCCTTGACCGGCATGTTTTCGGCTGCAGCATTGCGGGCATAGGTTGCCAGTTTCATGGAAGGAGAGCCAAATCCATCAGCTGTATGGATGAGCAGCACCTGATCGCGATCGGTTCTGACCCTGCTCCTGTCCTGGATCATCTTGTCGGCAAACTGGTGCACCACCAGCATGCGGATACCCGGAATATCATGCTCCTTGATGTAGGCTTCCATGTACTCCTGGGCAAAATTGACTTCATCTGCCGTGACGGATCCTATTTCCTTCATTGGTCTCAGCGTTCGCCATTCTGGATCAATGGCAAGGTGCACATTGGGGTAGTGAAGGAAGGGCAGAATTCTGTCCATCGCTTCCTTGACACTGTATTTGCCTATCTGGTGATCTACGAACACCAGCATGCCCCTCTGCATGGCGTACCGAATATACTCAAGCAGAATACTGTCATCGAGATATCCAATCTCGCCTCCCGGCCAGCAGGTACCATAGATTATGTAGTAGGCACCAATGACACCATCCCTGCCATTGACGGCATCATAGTTCCGTGCCATCTCGGTGACCATATCTGCGATTTCCTCTTTGGAATACCGGCCCAGAATACCCATCTGGACAGATCCGGGCTTGCCGTAGTACGCCACGATAGTTCTGTTTGCCACGAGTGGGATGCGGTTCCAGAGATGCCCGCCTGCTGCGTGATAATTGGCCAGACTCATGGTCTGATCGAGGTTCAGCATGTTCTTTTTAAGATACAGTGAGGGGAAAAGCCTGTAGCTTGCAGGCTCGACAGCCTGAGCACCAGCAAGCACGAGCAGGGCCAGCACAAGGGCGGCAGGGATCCAGCGATTTCCAGTCTTCACCATAGTTGACCTTTGCATGTGGAGTTACTCTCAATCTTATCGGCATGGCCGAGGTGAGTCTGAAGAGGAGGAGCATCCTCCGCACTCTTCCCTGCCTGCCGGAATTCTACATGGTACAATGAAAAAAAGCCGCTCAGCATCGAGCGGCTTTGCTGCTTCCGCGCATGCGGAACTTCATCCCCTGAGGGAATCAGACGTACTTCTCGACCTTTCCGGATTTCAGGCAGCGAGCGCAGACCTTTACATGCCTGATGGTGCCATTGTCCATGGTCCTGAGCTCGATGAGGTTTGGCCGCCAGACACGGCGAGTCCTGTTCTTGGCGTGCGAGATGTTATTTCCGAAAAGCGTTCCCTTACCGCAGATTTCACAAACTCTCGACATGATAGTCTCCGCTGATTGTAGTCGAGGCACTATACCCGAATGCCCCTGGAATGTAAAGAGGCCAGGTCACTTTTCCTGCCGTCTCAGGCTCCTCCACCGAAGAGTTTTGACATGGCACCCTTGTTCTTCACCATTTTCTTCATCATGGTGCGGCTTTTCTCGAACTTCTTGAGCAGACGATTGACTTCGGCCACCGAGGTTCCGCTCCCTCTGGCAATTCTGCTCCTGCGGGATGGTCCGATGATGAGATGATTGAGGCGTTCCTTCTTCGTCATGGACAGGAGAATCGCCTCTTCGTGCTTCATTTCGTCCAGGTTGATCTGATCCTCATCGATCTGACCGGCCAGACCGGGAATCATTTCCAGCATGGATTTGACCGAACCCATTTTCTTGACCTTCTGGATCTGTTCCAGATAATCCTGAAGGGTAAAGCTTTCCTGACTGATCTTGCGCTCAAGTTCCAGCGCTTCTTTCTGGTCATAGACCTGCTGTGCCTTCTCGACAAGAGACACAATGTCTCCCATGCCAAGAATGCGATTGGCGATACGGTCCGGATAGAAGGGTTCCAGACCATCCAGCCGCTCGCTCACGCCAATGAATTTGATTGCCTTGCCGGTAATGCTCTTGAGCGAGAGCGCGGCACCACCTCTCGTGTCGGAATCGAATTTCGTGAGGATCACGCCTGTCACGCCGATGCGCTCGTCGAAGGCCCTGGCGATATCCACCGCAGACTGCCCCGTCATTGCATCTGCTACCAGCAGCGATTCCACTGGCTGGACGGCATCACGCACCCTCATCAGCTCCTGCATGAGAGGCTCATCTATCTGAAGCCGGCCTGCCGTATCGACGATAAGCGTGTCAAAACCCTCGCGCCTGGCGCGAAGCATTGCATTCCTCGCAACCTGTACCGGATCCCGTGTATCCTCACGGTGAATGGCAACCTCGGCCTGACCGGCCAGCACTGTCAACTGTTCTACAGCTGCCGGCCTTACGAGGTCGCATGCCACCAGCAACACCTTGCGCCCCTTCTTCTTGAGATGGACGGCGAGTTTGGCGGCTGTAGTGGTCTTGCCTGAGCCCTGCAGTCCGAGCAGCAGGATTACGCTCTGTGTATCGGTCCCCTTGAGCACCAGGTCCTGCCGCTCATCACCCAGGAGGGCGACCATACGGTCATAGACAATCTTGACGAACTGTTCGCCGGGGCTGACAGAGCGCAGCACCTTTTCGCCCTTTGCTTCTTCGAGCGCGCCGTTGATGAAGCGCCGCACCACGCGGACGTTGACATCCGCCTCGAGCAGAGCAATCTTTATGCGCTCAAGCGCATCCTCGACATTCTTTTCAGAAATGGTAGCCTTGCCGGCTATGGTTCTGAAAACATCGGAAAAGGTCTCGGTAATCTTCTCTAGCATGGTTCAGATTCCTGTTCTGGAATGAAGAATGAGGCGCCCTGTCTGTCCAGGGCTGCTACCCTCCCAGGTTCAGAGGTTGCCCTTGAGCCCGACCTCTGCCGCAACGCCTCGGAGGGCCTGGATGGTTTCTCCAATAAGCTCTTCGAGCGGCATACCGAGCATGGAGGCTCCCTGCTCGATCACCGACCGCCTCACCCCAGCTGCAAACGCAGCGCTCCCCCATTTTTTCTTCACCGACTTGACTTCCATGTCAAGCACACTCCGTGAAGGTCGCACGTATGCGCAGGCTGCAATGAACCCCGTGAGTTCGTCGGTCGCATAGAGCACCTTTTCCATGCGATGCTCAGGCTCCACATCCGTGCAGATCCCCCATCCATGGCTCTCCACTGCATGGATGAATGCCGCATCGAATCCAGCTGCAGCAAGGATCTCCCGGGCATGTTTCAGATGTTCCTCCGGATAGCGCTCATAATCGATATCATGCAGCAGTCCTACCAGACCCCAGTACTCGACATTTTCACCGAAGCGCGCTGCAAAATGACGCATCACTGCCTCGACGGACAAGGCATGACGGAACAGAGACTCATCATGGTTCCAGGTGCGCCACAGACTGATCGCTTCGTCACGGGACAGCATGCAGACCTCCTTGCGATGGAAAAGCCGGCCTATTGTAGCCTGAGAATGATTTTTGTGCCAGCAGCCACAGGCGTGCCGGGAGCAGGATCCTGTTCTACAACATAGCCCTCGCCTTCAAGTGCAACATCGAGATCATCACGCAGCAGCAGAGGCAGGAGCTGACGCTTCGAGTAGCCCCGCAGGTCAGGCATGGTAGTGCCGATGACTGCGGCTGGAGGCTCAGTCAAACGCACCACCCCATCATGCGACACATTCTGGCTCTTGCCCCGCGGCAGACCAAGAATGCGCAGGGCGGCCTCCGCTGCTTCGCGCAGAAGGGGAGCAGCAATTTTGCCACCCAGGTAGGAAGCTCCCCTCGGCTTCACGATGGCGACATAGATGGCAAGCCGAGGGTTGTCCGCTGGCAGTACGCCCAGAGTGCTCGCAATGTAGTCCGTCTCCGAATATGCTTTGGTCTGGGGATCGATCATCTGGGCAGTACCTGTTTTCCTGCCATGCGCACATCAGGCACCTTCGCCCGCCAGCCCGTACCATCCAGGCTTGCAGCGGATTCCATTGCCGTAAGAATTGCGCGGGATGTATCGGCACTGATGACTCGCCGCAAGGCCGTGGGCCGATGCTCAAAACGAACCACCCCATCCTGAGAGGCAATCTTCTTCACTGTTGCAGGCTTCAGCAAGACACCACCATTGGCTACCGCTGCGGCTGCGTTCATCATCTGAAGAGCTGTCACCCTGATTTCCTGTCCGATGGCAACAGTGGGCTTTGTGCGGCCGGACCACTGCTCAGGCTTCCTGATCATGCCAGGGCTCTCGCCGATCGAGCCCATGCCCGTCTTCTGGCCGAAACCGAACTCAGTCAGTCGCCGGTACAGCTCGGCTTCGGAAATCCGGTCCGAGGCATAGCCCACGCCTGCATTGCAGCTGTTGGCCAGAATCTGGGAGAGATTCTGTGTGCCATGGTTATGGAGACACTTGATGACTATACTCTGTCCCGAAGGAAGCACCTTTCTGTAGGCTCCATCGCAGGTAAAGGTGGTCTGGGGCGTAATCAGGCCCATGTCCAGAATTGAAGCCATCGAGAAAACCTTGAACACGCTGCCTGGTTCATACGTGTAGATCGAGAGCCTGTCCTGGCGCTGCAGGTCGGTAAATACTCCGAATGCATTCGGATCAAAATCTGGCATCTGCACATATGCCAGAAGCTCACCCGTATTTACATCAATTGCCGTAATGAAGACTGCCTCAGCCTGGTGTTCCGTCCACGCATTCCGCGCAAGTTTCTCCAGCGCATATTGAAGCGTTGCATCTATGGTGAGATAGACATCATTGCCAGCCGCATCCCCCTCACTGCCGGCGAGTTCTCTCTCATACTGCAATTCTATGCCTTCCAGTCCGCGGTTGCCCTCTCCCGTGAAACCGATAAGGTGAGAAGCGAGCCTTCCTTCCGGATACATTCTTCCGCTTACTTCATCGACGATGATGCCTGGGAACTTGCCTTCCTCCACCTGCTCGCGCAGCGTCGCAGTCTTTTCACTGTCCATCCTTCGTGCGAGGTAGACGAAATTTGCGGAACTGTTCTTTACTTTCTGAATGACGGCCGCTGGATCAAGTCCGAGCAGCGAGGCAACTTCGCGAAGTTCCTGCTCGCCGCCCGTGGCATCAAGCTCGCTCCTGCTGACGGCCACATCATATTTCGGTACATCAAAGGCCAGAACCTTGCCATTTCTGTCAAGAATCTTGCCACGTTCCACCGGTACGCGCCGCACTTCAGCAACAGTACCCGGCTGCAGCATCATGAGGTACGCAAAACGGGCCAGCACAGCCAGGGCCATGAGGCCGAGCAGTGCCATGGCCAGCCGCAATCTGATCTGATTCTGTGAAGCTGCCTCTTTCATGTCGTTCACCTGCGCGGAACAATAATCCCCAGCACATCATCAAGGCGTACCGGTCCGAACTGTCGTGAGTCTACGGATTCTATTGCATTATCTCCCAGCAGGAACAGAGTGAGCGTGTTGCCCTCCTCCCGTACCTCGGCAATTCTCTTGATCACAGGAACCCCCGTATCTGGTCGACGTGCAGCAACCACATGGCCGGATTGAGGATTATTCCACCTGACAAGATACTGATTCCCGAATCTCAGCCCATAGAATGCACGCACTACCAGTACTACCTGGCCATTCCGATAGTGCGGCAGCATGGATTTCCCTTCTACAATGGCAGCATCGAGTATGAAGAAGCGCACCACCACTGCACACGCGACAGCGAACGCTATGGGCACCAGCGGGCTTGCGGATGCAGTACGTCCTGAAGACCGTGTCCTGCGACTGCGCAAGGATTCCATCCAACGTTGAAATTTCATGCAGGCATCTAAATTATCGGCTTGATTCTGCCGATACAAGAGGAGCCATGGCACGAATCGCATCCGATGACGAAGTCCTGCTCGAAGAGCATGCTCCTCTGCGTGCCCCACTTGTTTCTGTTCTTTCCGGTGAAGAGTTCACGCAGACTGCACGAAAGAGACCCCGCCCTGCTTTCCATCAGAGGAGTATTCGTCCGGAAAAAGATGCGCCGACCGCACGATCTGCGCACAGCCATGCTACCGCTCTGCCCAGAAATTTCAGAGTCGAGCCATTCGTGCCGTCCTACGAGGCATCGGGCATCGAGCCCGATGGGGTGAGAACAGACTCCAGAACTGAACATCGTACAGAATCCGGAGGCAGCAGGGCTGCCACGCACTCACCGGAGTTCCACATCAGGCTCCCGTGGGCGCTTGCACTTGCAGGCGGCATAGGCCTGGCCATCATTGCTCTGGCAGCCGCGATGATCCTCAGTTCCCATGCAGTATTCCCCTCCTCAGCCCGCAACCTCGTACTTCCCAATGAGGACTCCATCCAGGAAGCACTCATGGCAATCATCGAGCCCGATCCACCGGAGCATCAGGAGAATGTGCCGCTTCCACCGCTGCCCCCCGTCCTGGCAGAAAGGACCTACACAGTACGCAGGGGCGACAGTCTCCAGTCGATAGCACGGCGCTTTGGCCTGCGTGAGGATACGATCATCGCTGCGAACAATCTCCGGTCCCAGGACCAGCTCAGGAGCGGCCTGGTGCTCAAGATCCCCAACATGAATGGCATCTACCACTCAGTCCGCAGAAACGAGAACCTCAGCACCATAGCACGCGCGTACGGGGTCACCATCGAGCAGATCGCCGACATCAACAACATCAGCTCGGCGAACATCCAGGCTGGCCAGCGCCTCTTCATACCCAATGCGAGGCTTTCTTCCTCCATAATGAGCAGCTTCTATGGTACCACGTTCATCTGGCCTGCCCGGGGTCCGATATCCTCGCCGTTCGGCTACAGATCAAACCCATTCTCGGGAACGAGAACCTTCCACTCGGCAATTGACATTGTGCTGCATCGAGGCACGCCGGTCAAAGCGACGAGGGCTGGTACCGTTGCCGATACCGGCTACAATGCCGTGTTTGGCAACTATGTCATCCTGCGCCATGGTGAAGGGTATCAATCTCTCTATGCTCATCTCGACCAGATTCTGGTAAAGAAAGGTGCCGAGGTTGCACAGGGAACGCTGATAGGCCATTCAGGCAATACGGGACAGAGCACCGGACCGCACCTGCACTTCAGTCTCTTCCGAAATGGACAGGCATTGGATCCTCTGAAAGTTTTGCGATAGAGTTCAGCATGATGATGCTGGGGTGAAGGACCCCGCCCGCACAACGCCGAATCATGGCGATGTGGGGAGCATATTCTGTCATCTTTTTCATACACGCCCATGCGCCTTCTGTATGAATATGTAGACACAAATCCGTATTATCCTGGAGCGAACCACACAGTATCAGCGAATTTAATTTATTTCAATATAATATTTTAAATTTATAAACTTTCTTGCTGGCATTTTCTGGCACGATCCTTGCTTATTTCCTTGTGGAGAGAAGGAGGATCTACATGCGGACCTGTACAGCTGAAGAAAGCCTTGCATCGTACTTTGAGACCATACGGTCATATCCCATGGCAGACAGGGACGAGGAGCAGGAACTCGCAGCGCGCATCAGGAAAGGAGACCGTCATGCGCAGCAGCGTCTCATCGAGGCGAACCTGCGCCTTGTAGTCTGCATCGCCAATGCCATGTGGACACCGCCTCACTCTCTGCTGGATCTCATACAGGAAGGGAATATCGGCCTTCTGAAGGCAGTCGAGAAATTCGATGGTACGAGAAACGTAAAGTTCTCGACCTATGCGGCATGGTGGATCAGACAGTCCATCAGGCGCGCCCTTATCAACACGGGAAGGCACATCAGGCTCCCGCATCGCAAGGATGAAGCGCTTCGCAGAATGAACGGAGTCCGCGCCAGACTCAGCCAGCAGTTCTCCCGCCAGCCCACCCAGCATGAGCTTGCGGAGGAGCTCGGCATATCACCAGGCGATGTGGAAATGCTCATGTCACTGTCCGAAATGCCGCTCGAACTCGAACCGGTGGAGCATGATGCATTGAGCTGGATTGATACGTTTGAGGACTGGCGCTTCAATCCCGAGCATGAATTCGTACGTTCTGTCGAAGCGCAACAGGCTGAGCACCTCCTTGCCTCGCTCGAGCCACGCGAGCGTGTCGTCATGGAGCGCCGGACCGGCCTGAAGACAGGCAGGAAGGAATCTCTCAAGGCAACGGCCTCCGTCATTGGATGTTCCGCTGAAACCGTGCGCCACATCGAACGACGCGCCCGTGCATCCATGGCAGAGACGGCACGACGTCTCGGCCTCGCCATCTGTGCATGATGCCCGCGATGCTCCGTCAGGGGGCATGGGGTTACTTGAGCCGGACCCCCCGGCCCGATAGTATGGAATGGTGCAGGATCACAGAAAGAAAAAAAGCTCTCCCCTGATGATGCTCCTCGTGCTGCTGGGCTGTTTTGCGGTATGCCTTGCTCTCGCGGTCGGTATCCTGAGGTGGAGTGCCGGGCAGAATACAGTCTTGCAACACGGAAGTCCTGAATATGAAATTGAAGTACCGCAGGGCTACGAAGACCTGCGTGTCGAACATCCTGCCCAGAGCAGCGGAACAGACCAGCCGGCCAGCCCCGCTCCTGCAACCGCTCCATCAGACAGCCAGCCAGCGCCGAGCCCGGCTCAATCCACAACCAGTCCAGCTCGCCCGCCGGCACGCGAGCGCATGGTTACCGGCCAGCCTCCAGTACTCATTTTTGTCATCGACGATGCGGGCTACAGGCTCGATCAGCTGGAAAAATTCCTGAAACTCCCGTTTCCTCTCACCATTGCCGTGCTGCCGCGGGTCACCTACAGCGCCGAGAGTGCGGTGCGAATCACGAATGCGGGAAAGGAACTCATACTGCATCAACCCATGCAGGCATTGGGAGGCAAGAATCCCGGCGAAGGTGCTGTCCTGCTCTCCATGGATGATGAAACCATTCGTGCAACGGTCGATTTCAACCTGGCGAGCCTCGGCTATCCTCGAGGGATGAACAACCACATGGGCTCGGCGGTCACGCTGGATCGCAGGGCAATGACGGCTGTCCTGCAACTTGCCAAACAGTATGGCATGTATTATCTTGATTCACTCACAGCACCACATACGGTGACTGCCGATTTGAGTGCAGCCTTGGGGGTACCTTGCATGGAGCGCGATGTGTTTCTGGATAATCAGGGTGATCGCGAATCAATCCTGTCAGCGATCGAGGAAGGCAAACGTCTTGCCCGTTCGCGCGGGGTTTCCGTGATGATCGGTCATATCTGGACGAACGAACTTGCCGCAACCCTCATGGAAGTCTATCCCCAGCTCGTAGAGGAGGGGTATTCGCTGGCGACCATAAGCCAGTTCATGCAGATGCAGGCTGGAGAGCACAGCGATCATGCTGGTTCTGGGAATTGAGACATCCTGCGACGAATGTGCCGCAGCCATTGTGCAGGATGGGCGAACCATCCTTTCCTCGATCGTAGCGACACAGATTCCTCTGCATGAGCGCTACCAGGGCGTAGTGCCGGAGGTAGCAAGCCGTGCCCACACTGAATGGATCATGGGCATCGTCAAGCGTGCCTTTCAGGAAGCAGGCTTGCAACCCTCGGAAATTGATGCCGTTGCCGCTACGGCTCAGCCGGGGCTCATCGGCTCACTGGCGGTAGGCCTTTCCTTTGCCAAGGCATTTGCCTGGGCACGAGGTGTGCCTTTCAAGGGCATCAACCATATGCTGGCGCACCTGTACGCTCCCCGACTCGCCGCAGACATTGCGTACCCATTTCTTGGCCTTCTGGTTTCGGGCGGTCACACCATACTCTGCCGGGCCGACGATTTTGATGATATTACGGTGCTGGGAACCACGATCGATGATGCAGCCGGAGAAGCTTTCGACAAAGTAGCCCGCCACTACGGCTTTGGCTATCCTGGTGGCCTTGTGATCGATCAGCTTGCCGAGCGTGGTGATCCTGATGCCTACCGCTTTCCGATGCCATTCCTGCACAAGGGTGAGCATCGCTACGATGTTTCCTATTCAGGCCTGAAGACAGCGGTGATTCATCACCTTGAGGACTATGCGAGGGCTGGCACCCAGCCTTCTCCGGAAAACATCTGTGCAAGTTTTCGGAAGACTGCCGTGGATATTCTGCTTTCCCGACTCTGGAAAGCCATTCGCGATACAGGCATCACCCGGATTGTAGCTGGAGGTGGTGTTGCCGCAAACAGCTATCTGAGAAGACAGCTTATGGCACGCAAGGATCTCCAGGTCTTTTTCCCACCCCTTGCGCTGTGCGGTGACAATGCTGCCATGGTAGCCGGCCTTGCATATCACTACTTCAGACGAGGAGATAGAGACGGGTGGGATCTCGCTCCCAGCTCCAGGGTCCCCGATTTCAAATGGAGGAGGGAACAGCACTGATGCACACACTTCGTCAGGCTGCGCATTGTGCGCTTACCGAGTGTTTTGAGCTCAAGAAAGATGAATCGGTCCTCATCATCACCAATCCCGGGACGGAACAGGCAGCAATAGCACAGGCGCTTCATGAAGAGGCGCAGGACATGGGCGCCCGCTCCCGACTTCTGTTGCAGCCTGTAAAGAATCAGACTGACTATGCCGACCCGGAGGTGCTGGATGCAATTGCCGAAGCCCCGTCTGTCGTGCTCTCCATATCGGCCGAAAAACTCGGCAAGGATGACCGTCATCTGACTTCACCGCTCAAGGGGCCGGACGGCCGCAGCTATGATCATATCTTCCATTATTTGCTCCATGGTACCCGTCAGATAAGGGCAGCATGGACCCCGGGCATCAGCAGAGACATGTTTCTCAGGACTGTTCCGGTCGATTATGCGAGCCTGCGCATGCGGGCAGACCAGCTCTGCAGACTGCTGGACATGGCAGCGGCAGTGCTGGTTCGCGCTCCTGGCGGCACCGATATCACTTTCTCCATTGAAGGCCGCAAAGCCATGAAGGACGATGGCGATTACCGGAGCCCTGGCAATGGCGGCAACCTTCCTGCAGGAGAAGTCTTCATCTCCCCCGCTCTTCGCTCAGCGGAAGGGACAATCGTGTTTGATGGTTCCATCGCAAATATCGAAGGCGATATCGTCATCAGCACGCCCATTGTCTGCACGGTGCGGGGAGGATATGTCACGGATGTTGAAGGAGGCAGCGAGGCCTTGCTGCTCGAAGCGGCTCTTCGCAAAGGCATGGACATGGCTGGCCGCCTGGTGCATGAGAAAGGCATGATGCCCGAAATCGCGCTGTCCTATGGCACAAACGCCAGACATCTGGGCGAATTCGGCATAGGGCTGAATCCCCAGGCGCGTATCACGGGCAACATGCTGGAAGACGAGAAGGTGCTCGGAACCTGTCATTTTGCCATCGGATCCAATTACGACGAAGATGCTCCCGCTCTCATCCATCTTGATGGTCTTGTACGCGATCCCACCATCGTGCTCCTGTTCCCCACAGGAGAAGAGTATACGGTCATGGAAGGCGGTCATTTTGTATCTGATTGAGGCTATTACATAAAAATCGCAGGTTCTGTATACTGTCGCGCCATGGAACAGAAGCGAGCTATTCACTGGGCCGACCAGACGGCCGAAAAAATCATCCAGACCTGGGGTGAAAAAGAACTCTACACCTGTGCCTCGGGCATTACCCCATCGGGTACGGTACATGTCGGCAATTTCCGCGAAATGATCTCTGTGGAGCTTGTGGTACGGGCGCTCCGCGACATGGGTAAGAAGGTTCGATTCATCTACAGCTGGGATGATTACGATGTCTTCCGCAAGGTTCCCCTCAACATGCCGAATCAGGAGCTGCTGGCCCAGTACCTGCGCTTCCCCATCACCATGGTTCCCGATCCCTGGGGCAGGGACGAATCCTATGCACGCCACCATGAAGTCGATGTCGAGCAGGTACTGCCGGAAGTCGGTATTTACCCGGAATTCATCTATCAGGCAAAGCGGTACAGAGCCGGCGTGTATGCAGAAGGAATGCGGCGCGCCCTTCAGATGCGCGAGCACCTGAAGAGCATTCTGGACAAATATCGGGATGAGGATCATAAAATCCAGGGCGAATGGTGGCCTGTGGCAGTCTTCTGCTCGAACTGCAACCGCGATACCACCGAGATAGATGGGTGGGATGGCGACTGGGGGCTCACCTATCATTGTGAGTCCTGCGGTCATCAGGAAACCGGCGATCTGCGCACCCTCAAAGGCGCAAAGCTGGTATGGCGAGTCGATTGGCCGATGCGCTGGGCGTACGAGCAGGTTGATTTTGAGCCGGCAGGCAAGGACCATCATTCACAGGGCGGTTCTTTCGATACATCGAAGCATGTGGTGGAGGAAGTCTATAACCGCAAGCCGCCTGTCACGTTCAGGTATGACTTTATTGGCATCAAAGGTTCGCCTGGCAAGATGTCGTCCTCAAAAGGCAAGGTTGTTGATCTGCCCGACCTGCTGAGGGTCTATCAGCCTGAGATCGTGCGCTATCTCTTCGCGGGCACAAGGCCCAATACCGAATTCGTGATCAGCTTCGATCTCGATGTCATAAAGATCTATGAAGACTACGACCGCACCGAGCGCATCTACTGGGGCCTCGAGAAGGCAAAGAATCCCGAGGCTGAAGCGCTGGAGCGCCGTATCTATGAGCTGTCTCAGGTAGAGAAGGTGCCGGAAGAAATGCCCTACCAGATTCCCTTCCGCCATCTCTGCAACCTGCTCCAGATACACCTCGGCAACATCGACAAGGTGCTGTCGCTCCTGCCGGATCTCAAGCCTTCCCAGGTGGCCCGCGTCCGCAGACGCGCAGAATGTGCGTGGTACTGGATTACCGAGTGTGCCTCTGAAGAGTTCCGTTTCTTCCTCAGAGAGCCTGGCGAGCTCGCCGAGCTGTCGGACCTCGAAAGGGAGGCGGTACGGAGACTTCGAGATGATGTAGTGAGCCGGCTTGATACCTTTGCATCGGACGCAGAGGTTGCGGAAGCAGTCTACGCCGCCGCTCAGTCGGCCGGGTGCGATGCAAAGATGCTGTTCCGCGCCGCCTACCAGGCTTTGATCGGCAAGGATCAGGGACCGCGGCTTGCCGGTTTTCTCCGCGCAATCGGCAGAGAGAAAATCGAAAGCCTCCTCTCCGCATATTGAACTACAACACGGGCACCTGTCTCGTGCCAGGCAACATGCCTCTGCAACACAGGAGGCCGTCAGAGATTCGCTCCGACGGCCTCCTGCATTTGCAAGGGGCAAGCAACCCCTCACCTTCCAGGCTCAGCTGATGCCTTGCATCGATGCGGCTTCCTGTTCCAGCTCCTCAACCTCCGGCTCGAACTCCCGCATGGCTTCCATCCAGAAATCTGGCGATTCAATATCGAATCCTGCCATCCTTGCAACTTCCGCAGCAGGCATGGATCCTGTCGCTCTCAGCAGCGCTCTGTACTGCGGCACAAACGATGCTCCTTCCTCACGATAGCGTCGATAGAGTCCCAGACCGAAGAGCTGCCCGAAGGCATAGGGGAAGTTGTAGAAGGAGAGCCCCGGTATGTAGTAGTGGCCTTTTACCGCCCACATGTAGGGATGCCGTTCATCCTTTCTGAGACCGTCGCCATAGCTTCTTTCCTGAGCTTCAAGCATCAGTGCGCAGAGGCGTTCGGGTGTGAGCTCTCCCTGCTGCCGTTCTTCAAATACCGCCCGCTCGAACAGGAATCGAGAGTAGATATCCACAATCACCTGACAGCCATCCTGCAGATGCATCTCGATCAGCGGCAGGCGTGCCGAAGGATCCAGCTCCTGCAGTGCTGCATTGGATACGATGGTCTCCGAGAATATCGAGGCTGTTTCAGCCAGGGTCATGGGATACTGGGTGAGCAGCGCAGGCAGGTCCTTGATGGTCTCATAGTGCCAGGCATGACCGAGTTCGTGCGCAATGGTCCCGAGTGCCGAGAAAGAGCCATCGAAATTGGTAAAGACGCGAGGCTGGCGGACCAGCGGGAAGTGCGTACAGAATGCTCCTCCTCGCTTGCCTGGTCTTGGACGGGCATCAATCCAGTTGTGTTCGAAGGCATGATCGGCAAAGGCAGCCATTGCAGGATCAAAGGAGGTATACTGCCGCACAATGAACTCGCGCGTTTGATCCCAGTCGAAATGAGGCAGAGAAGCTCCAGATTTCTGGACAGGCGCAAAAATGTCATAGAACGAAAGCTGCTCCAGCCCGAGCAGCCTGGCCTTTGCGCGCAGATAGCGCCGCCAGAGTGGTAGAGATGCCTCCATGGCAGCGAGCAAGGCATAAAGCGTTGCCCTGCTGACGCGCGCCTGTGCGCATGCGGTGTCCAGCGCGGTATCCCAACCCCTTCTTTTGCCCAGCGTGAGCACCGTACCTTTGACTCCATTCAGCGCAGCAGCCACGGGTATTTCCATGGATTTCCAGATGCCAAGCTCGAGTTCATAGGCTTTCTTTCGCACTGTCCGGTCGGCATCGTACGCAAGATTGCGCAGCTCGACCATCGTTTTCCGTGTACCTGTTGCCTCGTCCCAGACGGCGCTCGTGTTGGCGAGTATCGATTCCTGCAGACGTGACCATGCTTCAGCTCCCGAGCGAGCGAGATCGGCAGCGAGCTCTTCAAGCGCAGGCTCCATCTGGTGCTTCTGGAACAGCAGCGCTTCCTGCAGCACAAAGGCATATGGCCGGAGAGCCGGTTCGGTGTCAATCGCCTGCCGGACCTCGGCTTCATGGCGTGCCAGCACGTTGCGGAAACGCACTTCCACCACCGATGCAGGCACCAGCAGGGCCTCAATTGCATTGAGTTCGGCAAGCACACCGGCATCTCTCGTATCGGTGCTGAATCGTGCGTAGACATAGGCCTGGAGGGTCTCACCAAGCACCTGCAGGCGGTCAAGCCTTGCCAGAAGAGCAACCAGGCTTTCCGCACAGGGAGCATCTGCCAGCGGATCAGCCTCCAGAAGGCTATTCAGCTCCGCAAGCAAGGTACTCGTTTCTTCCTTTGCCGCACGATATGCATCCGAATCGAACCCGGGAAACACCTCATTGAGGCTCCAGACTGGTACTTCCATGATTGCTGCTACTCCTTTCATATCCACCTGTCATTGCCATCAGGCCAGGAAATGATTTCATCTTCTCTGAAAAAGAGGGATATCTCCCGCTTCGCCGATTCCACCGAGTCGGAAGCATGGATGATATTGATATTGGTGTGCATGGCGTAATCGCCGCGTATCGTGCCCGGGCAGGCTTCCTCAGCCCGGGTTGATCCGCACAGCATGCGCATCATCCGCACTGCCCCTTCCCCTTCGAGCACCATGGCAACCACAGGACCCGAAGTAATGTACTCGACAAGCTCTCCGAAGAAGGGCCTGGCAGCATGCTCCGCATAGTGGAGTTCCGCAAGATTCCTTGAAATGCGCATCAATTTCATCGCAACAATATCAAAGCCCTTGCGCTCGATGCGGCTGATTATCTCACCTGCGATTCTGCGTGCCAGCACTCCCGGCTTGAGCATGACGAACGTACGCTCTACAGCCATGTTTGGCTCCTTTCTCTGGAAAACGGTTATTTGCTACAGTACTGTTCACGATACCACGCCTCATCCCTGCCGTAAATGCAGGGCAGCAGGCTTGCGGAGGATGAGCCGCTGCAGCATGATGCAGATACATGAACCGGGAATTTCACTACTATGCCATGTACTATCTCTGCAGGAGCGCCGGATGCGATGCTGATGAATCGCTGACCATCGCCACGGCCAGCCAGCTCGTCGATGACTGCAGAAGCCCCTGGAGAATTGCAGGCCGGGAAGAGATCGAGCGAGATACATTGACCGAAGTGACCCAGAATTACCTGTTCTGGGATCCGGATATTGGTGCGCGCATCTATGTGCCTTTTCATTTTCTGCCAGGGGGCGAGACCGGAGCAGCAGCATGCATCGTCATACCCGACAGCAATCTTGCCAGAACCCTGCTGATTGAGGCTCTTCGCAGCAATGATCCATACCGCATAGGCATTGCTTGCCATGCTTATGCGGATACCTGGGCACATCAGGGATTCAGCGGCCTGCTTGACCAGCGGAATGCTTTCCCACAGCAGAATCTCGTGCCTGTAGTGGGACACCTGCATGCAGGTGTCATGCCTGACAATCCCCGACTGACCTGGAAAGATCCCCGCCTGCCTGCCAGCAGCAACATCATTTCCAATACAGCCCGCTGTCTTGCCGCTGCCAGAATGCTGTACCGCTTCCTCTGCACATGGAAGCACCGTTCTTTTTCAGATGAAGCATTCGTGCTGGATCCGCTTGAGCGCATCTGGACTGGTGGATTTCCCGGAAAGACGGATGAACAGGCCATTGCCAGTGATTATGTGATATATTTGGATGTACCGATGTATGATTCCGATGCATGGCTCAGAGAAGTTGGCGCAGAGCGTACCGCAGCCCCCTCGGCAACCGCCGATTCCGATCGCTTCGATCCGGTTGCATGGGTGCGATCGACGTTACGTTCCTTCGCGCTGCATGAGCCCCAGGGCGTGATCGATGCAAGGCGATATGAAGGTTCCAGGCTGCAGGCATGGAACGGGGCTGCGCGCCTGCATCGAGAAACGGTACATCGATATCTCCGCACGAAAGGGAACCCAGAGTGTCTTCATCAGTGACTTTCTCCAGCCATACGCGACTTTCACTCATCGCACTCCTGATGGCCATGCTTGCAGCATCGTGTGCCACACTGGGCAAGCCATCGGATTCCGGCGCAATCTACAATCAATTCATCCGTGAACCGGAGATTCTGATACGCTCGGAACCTGTGTTCCTGCGCGACCTGCTGGATGCTCTGCCGGATTCCACCATGCGCTCTCTGGCTGGTACCCTGCTTCCCAATGGTTCGGCAGGAAATGCGACCCTCCTCCTCGATCGTGCGCAGGCAGACAAGGCTTTGTCACGCACCAGACTTGCAGTAGTCGGTATTTCTCTGTCCGGAACAGCATCCGGAAATACAACGGTCCCCGTAACGGAAATTGTGCTCGAAGGCAATTTCCCGTCCGTACTGACACCTCTCAGCTTTGCACTTGATCCGTCCTGGCGCAGGGTTCCCGGCGGATGGAAATCGAATGGCGGCAGCCTCTATCTGCATGACCCCAGAGGAGGCTATCTGCATTTTTCAACCGAAGCACCTCTCCCCCGCAAGGCCGACGACCCCTATCGCTTTGCACTGTCGCCAGGGAGCAAGGTTGCGCTGCGATCCGGCATGGACAGGGTCCAAACCGATCTTGCGCTCTATCTGGACGCACAATCGAGACTCATTGCTGGCAATCCCCTTCTGAAGGGTGTTGAACTGCCTTTTGACGGCATTATGCTGATTGGCATACGCTCATCCCGATCGCCAGCGCAGGCATCGGCGTTTGCCGAGTACTCCTGCTCTCTGCGGGTGCTCATGAAGGATGAAGAAACGGCTCGAATCTACAGACCTCTCGTCCGCCTGCTCTGGATGCTCACCTCTCGACGTCTGGCGGACCGTGGAATTCCGCTGCCGCAGGATGTAACGGTAGAACAGCAAGGATCCGCAGTCGTCATCGGCACGATCAATCTGAGGATGTCAGCCATGCTCGATATCGCAATGAGGCTGGCAAGCGAACCGCTCTGATGCTGGCTGCATGGCCGAAGATGCGCAGGCTATTCAAGGCAGAAGCAGGCCTTCTGGCTCAGGAGTCACTTTCACCCACGATGCAAGCAGGTCTGCTAGCAGAGGATGCACAGGGTATGCTGGATTTACAAACGCATCATAGTTCTGCTCTTCATTCTCAACTTTTTTGAGCAGGTAATTCATGCCCGGGATGAACCTGCGCGGCGCTGACGGCCTTGCAGCGCAGAGCCTGGCAAACTGATCCTCGGAAACCTGCATATCTTCCGTGCCGCGGACAAAAAGCACTGGCACACCACAATCCGCTATGTCTCGGACAGGATCAAATGCCAGCCATGATGCCAGCCATGTCAGTCGTGAAGGAGCAAAGAAATCCGCAAGCACCTCAGGCAGAGCAGGCAGAGGCTGCCCTGCAACCAGGTTTCTGGCGGCTTGCATGCCAAGTGCATGCAGCTCGTTTCCCAGAGCCATGAGCGAGGAATCCAGCGCCTCCATGGGAGGTTCGCCTGAACTGTCCAGCACGGCAAAACCGTCCACAATTTCATCGGGATATTTGAAGCTCCTCAGTGCCGCAGCTGCAATCCATGCTCCTTCATGCATGCCTGCGACGAGTAGCCTGCCACCCCCAACCCACTGGCGTCCAAGCTCAAGAATCCTTGCAAGATCATGCGCATGAGTGTCGATTGAGGTGCTGGTGCCAGGTTTTTCCAGCAGATAGGCTTCCCCGGTCCCCCGCCGATCATAGCGCAAAGTTGCAACACCCCTGTTCCGCATCTCTCGTGCGAGAAGAGCCAGCACATCATTTCTGCCCGGCACATCGCGATTATTCCCATTGCGGTCCGCCTTGCCCGAGCCGGATACCAGCACGAGCAGGGGCACATCAAGGCCTTTTTCCGGAGTGAAGGTGTCTGTTTCTCCTGGTATGGTCAGCGTGCCCGGCAGAAAGACAGCTTCACTCTGCCTCCCAACCGGGAGATCGACTGCTATTTCACCTGGGGCTTTGGGCTCTACTGCCCGCTGGAGGTAGAACGACCCTCGCCACGAGGCAGCCTGTATGGTACCGACAATACCCCCCGTCACTGCACTGCCCTGCTGTCGGAAGGATGAGGAGAAGGTCCCTGTGAATGCAAGCTCCTGCCCCGGTCCTGCCGCATCCAATAGAAACGTGAGTCGATCTCTGCTCAGCGTGAAGGTATCGATTGGATAGGAGAACATCCGCTGTGATGGAATATCAACCAGCATGCCGCGATCGCGATTGAGAATTCTAAGCACGAGTTCCGGCGTCCATGATCCGCCGTCGCTGCCGGTGGATCTGAGAACGGCTTTCCCCACCCATGCACCAGGCGCTATGCCGTCTGCCTGCACGAGCTTCCAGGTGCCAGCAGCAACCTGCTGAGGTTCCTCAATCGTTCTGTTCTGACACCAGCCTGCACCCCAGCCGCCTGTCAGCAGCACTGCCATCAGGATGAGGGATGCCCTTGCCGAGCATCGTTTCATCGCTCTGCCAGAAAATGCTCGAGTCGAACGGTGAACGACCGATACACTGTCTCGGCATCAGGCGCACCATCGATGGTCAGCAACAGGCCCCTTGCACCATACCAGCTCTTCAGTGGCTCGGTCTCGGCATGGTAGGCAGCAAGACGGGCATGGACGGTCTCCGGCCTGTCGTCATTCCTGATGGTGAGCCTGCCTCCGCACCGATCACAGATATCCTCCTGCTGGGGAGGCTTGTTCGCCACATGATAGATCGCACCACAGCTGCCGCAGATGCGTCTTCCGGTAAGCCTGAACACGACTAGCTCATCAGAAACTTCGAAATCCACCGCTGCATCGATGCCACCCAGTTCCTCAAGCGCCTCAGCCTGAGGTACCGTGCGCGGAAAGCCATCCAGAATGAATCCTCTGACTGTATCAGGCTGCGCAAGTCTTTCCTTTACCAGTGCGATGGTGAGCGCATCGGGCACCAGCCCGCCTCTTGCCAGAATTTCCTTTATTTCGAGACCAAGAGGTGTGGAACTCTTCACTGCCGCGCGGAACATGTCCCCTGTCGATATGTGAGGAATACCCAGACGCTCGGCAGCCATTGCAGAGATAGTGCCCTTTCCTGCTCCCGGCGGCCCCAGAAAAATGAGTCGGAACGAACGATCCACCATGATGCGCGATTATATACTACGGTATAGGTGTTTGGAACTGGTGGCAGAGTTCAGGACCACACAAAGATAAGGAGCATACTGTCGCCCGGTAGCCATCCTCTCTCATGGTCATGAGAACTTCAGCTTTCTTCCGAGGTCCAGTTTCGGTGCATGCGGTATCGGAAGAGGATTTCCATTTTTTCCCGTATGGCGGGAGTAGGAAGAATGATGGTGAACATTCTGCGGTCTCTGAAATCCGTACTGGATGGTGTACCCAGAATGCTCGCATCAACCGCCACATCTATGCCCTGTTGTTCAAACACAGGCATATAGGCTGAGGGATCGTCATCAGGACTGCGCTGTACCACAAACAGCCTGTGCTTCCAATCGACGCCTGAGCTCTTTGCTTCCTGTCTCCAGATTTTCAGATCTTGCTCAAGATAGCGGGCTGCAACGGGCAGTACATCAGAACCTATGAGGTGTGTGAGTTCAAGCCTGAGGCCTGCATTGAGTCCGATGAAGCGTCGCACGATTTCGATCGTATCCGCCTGGGATCCCAGATCAAGCACTTTCATGAAGGGATCAAACACATCATCTATCTGGAGCCTGGCGATGGAAAGTCTGAATGCATAATCGGTCTTGAGCGGCTTTCGAGGGTCTGCCGAACCTTCTGGCACTACAATGACGAAATCCGCATTGCTCTGCTCGGAGGCAAGAAACCTCATTGCAACCATGCAGTGGGTGAGCTGAAATGGATCAAAAGATCCGATATAGATGCAGGCTCGGACGACGCCACGATCCATCCGTACGATGCGCGGATAGCTTTTCAGATCCACCACCGAGAGCCTGCCACCGATGATCTTTCTGTCTATGCCTTCCAGGCTCTCCACCAGCATGCGCTCGTAATATGAATAGTCCTTGATCTCTTCACATGTGAAATATCCCGAGTTTGCGTTCTGATCAAATACGCGCTTCAGCCGTCTGGCTACCGCATCGACATGGGGCGCTGTAAACCGTGCGGGCCATTTTGGCCTCGAACAAGGATGGTTCTGTTCATTCCAGGGGTTCCCCGCCATATTTTCAGTATTCATTATTTTACAGAGGAACGCAATAATTTTTTTTGATCCAGATGCAGCGAAGTCTCCCGGTTTTTATGGATTTATTTCAATATTATTCATTGAATTAAATTTATTTGTATAAAAATATATCATATTAAAACAATATAGCGGAAAATTATAATATAGCAATTAAAATATCATTTTTTTATAGATACTTTTTTCTTGACAACGTTTCCGGTTGTGCTATAGTTAAGGTGTCCAACGCATCATTCGTCAGGCACTGCATTGTTGGCATGCATTCTGGCAAGGAGGCACTATGCCAAGAATCACCGGCAATGGCACGACTGAAGGCCTCGAAGCAATAGTAGAGGCAAACCGGGGTAAACCGGGCGACCTGCTCACTATCCTCGAACAGGCTCAGCAGCAGGATCCGCGCAAGTACCTTTCGGAATCCACGCTCCGCTACATCTCTACCCAGCTGCAGGTTCCTCTCTCACGCGTGTATTCCGTAGCTACCTTTTACTCCTTCTTCAGTCTCAAGCCACAGGGTTCCCATGTCATTGTGGTATGCAGAGGCACAGCCTGTCATACCCGCGGTTCTCTGGCACTTCTCAACGAAGCGCTCGCGCGCCTCGGCATCAGAGAGTTCAGAGAAGAGGAAGAGAATGCTGTCACAAGCCCAGACAGCTTCGCCACCGTACGGACAGTTGCCTGCTTCGGACAATGTGCACTGGCTCCGGTCATCATGATTGATGGCAAGGTGATGTCGCGCATGACTGTAGGCAAACTGGTTGCAATTCTTGAAAAGCTTCGCAAGGGAGGCGGCGTATGAATGACAGCAGCGATCTCGGTTTCCTGCGCCGTGAAGGGCTCTCCCACCTCACAGGGGACATGCCATGGATTTCGGTAGGCATGGGAACCTGCGGCATTGGTTCGGGAGCCGACACAATAATGGAAAGGCTCCAGAAGTCTGCTCCACCTTCCATCAGGATCAGAAGAGTCGGATGTTTCGGTTTCTGCGCAGCGGAACCCATCCTCATGGCATGGAGACCCGGCTACCCGGTACTCATGTTCTGCGACGTCACCGAACAGAAAGCACTCAGGATACTCCGTGGCACAGAGAGCGATCAGGGATTCGAAGCACTCGCCAAGCTGGCAGAGGCAAGAATCAATCAATGGGAATTTCACACCAGTTCCATAAAATTCGGCGAAGGCTTTATCCAGATACCAGCATGGAATGAAATCAATTTCTTCCGTGGTCAGCAGAAAATCGTGCTTCGCGATGCCGGCCTTATCGATCCTGAAGATATTTCGGAGTATATCAGCGTGGGGGGCTATCACAGCCTAGTCAAAGTCATCACCTCCATGCCTCCCGAATCCGTGATCGAAGAAGTCAAACGTTCCGGACTCAGAGGCAGAGGCGGTGCCGGGTTCCCCACCTGGAAGAAATGGAGCATCATGCGCCAGTCGCTTCTGGACAACCCGGGAGATGGCTACATCATCTGTAATGCTGACGAAGGCGATCCAGGCGCCTACATGAACCGCAACGAAATCGAATCAGATCCGCACATGTTACTGGAGGGCATGATTATAGGCGCCTATGCCATGGGTGCGACTCATGGCGTGGTGTATGTGCGTGCCGAATACCCTCTCGCCGTGGAGCGCCTCCGGAAAGCTATCGACGCTGCACGCAGGCATGGTCTTCTCGGCAAGAACATTCTCGGCAGCAAGTTCTCCTTCGATATCGAGATCGTCACAGGCGCAGGTGCCTTTGTCTGCGGCGAGGAAACAGCGCTCATTGCCTCGATCGAAGGCAATGCCGGCCGCCCTCGCCCAAGACCGCCATTCCCCGCACAGAAGGGTCTGTACGGTAGGCCAACCAGCATCAATAATGTGGAAACCTGGTGCAACATTCCTGTGATCATCGCACGTGGCGGCCAGTGGTTTGCCGGCATCGGCACACCTGCCAGCACAGGCACCAAGGTCTTCTCCTTTGTCGGCAAGGTTCGCAACACCGGCCTTGTAGAGCTCCCACTCGGCAGCACCCTGGAGCAGGTCATCTATGGCATCTGCGAAGGCATGGGCCCCAAGAAAAAGATCAAGGGAGTACAGTGCGGCGGTCCCTCAGGCGGCTGCGTACCAGCCTCGCTCTTCAAGACCCCGATAGATTATGAACATCTGGCAGAGCTTGGCGCGATCATGGGTTCGGGCGGTATGGTCGTCATGGACCAGGACAACTGCATGGTCGACGTAGCCCGCTATTTCACCGGCTTCGTCGTCAGCGAATCCTGCGGTAAATGCACTCCATGCCGCGAAGGCACTTCGCAGATGCTCAAGATCCTGCAGAAAGTCTCGGATGGGGAGGCTACAGAGGCAGACCTGGTGACGCTGGAAGAGCTGGCCATCACCGTCAAGGATTCCTCGCTCTGCGGACTCGGTCAGACTTCCGCCAACCCGGTACTTACAACATTGCGCTATTTCCGCGACGAGTATATCCAGCACATCAAGGGCAAGCGATGTCCTGCCGGCGTCTGTGAAAACCTCTACCTTGCGCTCTGCGAATCCTCCTGCCCACTCCATATGAACATTCCGGGATACCTGCAGTTGCTCAAGGAAAACCGCATTGAGGACGCCTTCGAGCTGACCTTGCGCGAGAATCCCCTGCCGGGCACCATTGGTCGCATCTGCCATTTCCACTGCCGCATGCGCTGCAGAAGAGACATGCTCGACGAGCCGGTCTCACAGGGAGAAATCCACCGCTATCTCGCCGATACCATGTACAAGATGGGACGCGAGAAACAGATCTATGCCAGACTCATCAAGGAGAAGCTTCCTGCAACGGGCAAACATATCGCAATTATCGGAGCCGGACCGGCCGGACTCACCGCAGCAAGCTATCTTGTCAGGCTTGGCCATGAAGTCACTATCTATGAGGCGAGCGATGAGGCTGGCGGAGTCCTCCGCTGGGGCATTCCCGCCTATCGCCTTCCCAAGGATGTGCTCAGGAAAGAAGTCGCTTTCATCGAGAAGCTTGGCGTACGATTCGTATACAGGACCCGCATAGCCGAACCCGAGCAGTGGGAGAGACTCGTAGCCACGAACGATGCGGTCATCGTGGCAGCCGGTGCCTCTTCCGAAATGGAGCTCGGGCTGGAAGGCGAACATGCCCAGGGTGTGTACAAGGCATGTGAGTTCCTCGATATGCTCAATCGTGGCCACAAGCCTCATCTGGGCGGCGAGGTGATCGTCATCGGCGGCGGCAATTCAGCCATCGATGCGGCACGCTCCGCGCTGAGACTTGGCTGTACGGTCACGGTGGTCTATCGGCGATCCAAGATTGACATGCCAGCCAACGAAGAAGAGCTCAAAGGGGCGCTGGAAGAAGGTGTCAACCTTGTCTGCATGGCTGCACCGCTTGCAATCGTCACCAGGAAATCCGGCGAAAAGGAGCATGTCTCGGCGCTCAGGATCCAGCGCATGAAGGCAGGGCCCGTTGATTCGTCAGGCAGGCCGACCCCCGTGCCAACTGACAAGATCGAGGAAATCCCCTGCACGACCATTATCGTTGCCATTGGGGAGAAGGTAGCCATACCGGGCATCGAATCGGCTGGTGTTGAAGTCATGAAGAATGGACGTATCAAAACAGATCCATTCTCGCTGGTTACTTCCAACCCCAAAGTGTATGCCATCGGTGATGCCGTGCTTGGACCCGCCACAGCGGCCGAGGCGATGGGTCAGGCAAAGACGGTTGCAGAAATCATTGATCAGGCACTCACAGGTCAGAAGCGCTTTGAGCGCCTTTTCAGGGCCTTCGATTATCGCATGGAGATTCCACTCAAGATCACCAAGGCCAGGATGACCCGTGCCCCGATGCTGCCCGTCAATGCCCGCAAGAGCAATTTCATGGAGATCAATCTCGGCTATTCGGGTGAGCAGGCCCGTCTTGAAGCAGAGCGATGCCTGCGCTGCGATGTACGCGAAAAACGCCGCAATCCCATGGGCGTTCCGGCGGAAGAAGATTGAGGAGGTCGACATGGCAGGCAATGAAATCACCATCACGATCGATGGCCGCAATGTCGCTGTCGATCCTTCCCTGACGATTGTCGAGGCATGTGCCACGGCAGGTATCAAAATCCCCACCCTCTGCTACCTCAAGAATGTCTCGCAGAACGCTTCCTGTGGCGTATGCGTCGTCGAGGTTGAAGGGGCCAAATCGCTGGTCCGGTCTTGCGTGCAGAAACCCACTCCAGGCATGGTGATCAAGACCTTCAGCCCGCGCGTCATCAGGGCACGGCGCACAGCAGTTGAACTGCTGCTGGCAAACCACCCCACCGACTGCCTGTCCTGCATACGCTCCGGCACCTGTGAACTCAGGCAGCTTGCGGACACGCTCGGCGTCAAGGCAGACCGATATCCCAAGTACAAAAAATTCTCACCACCTGACAACAGCAGCGAAGGCATAGTGCGCGATGACTCCAAATGCATACTGTGCGGGCGCTGTGTGGCGGTATGCGCTGAAACACAGACAGTTCACGCGATTGCCTTCACCAGCCGTGGTGCGAGAACCAGAGTGGGCACCTTCATGGATCGTGGGCTTGCGCAGAGTTCCTGCGTACAGTGCGGCCAGTGCTCGGTGGTATGCCCCACCGCAGCCATCGCAGAAAAGGATGAATCCCGCGAGGTATTTGGCGCGCTCGGCGATCCTGCCCTCACTGTGGTGGTACAGACGGCACCAGCGATCAGAGCCTCGCTGGGTGAGGCGCTGGGACTGCCGCCAGGAAGCCTGGTGACAGGTCAAATGGTAGCGGCTCTGCGCCGCCTGGGATTCACAAGGGTCTTCGATACGCAATTCACTGCGGATCTCACCATCATGGAAGAAGGTTCAGAACTGCTTGAACGCCTGCAGAAGGGCGGAACCCTTCCCATGATTACCTCCTGCTCGCCAGGATGGATCAATTTCATTGAGGCATTCTATCCTGATCTCCTAGGACACCTTTCCACCTGCAAGAGTCCGCAGCAGATGTTCGGATCCGTCGCGAAAACCTATTATGCCCAGAAGGCCGGCATTGCTCCCGACACCATGCGCGTGGTGTCCATCATGCCCTGTACCGCGAAGAAATACGAAGCAAGGCGCCCCGAAATGGATGCAGCCTGGGACTGGTGGAAAGAGCATGACGCTGACAGAGTACCGCCAAGGCCTTTCTACGATGTCGACTGGGCACTGACTACCCGGGAACTCGCGCGCATGATCAGGATGGCAGGAATCGACATCGCATCGCTGCAGGAAGAGGACTTCGACGACCCACTTGGCCGGTCTACCGGTGCGGCAACCATTTTCGGCACCACCGGTGGCGTAATGGAGGCTGCACTGCGCACCGTCTATGAAATCGTTGAACAGAAACCTCTTGCCTCGCTCGAATTCACTCAGGTGCGTGGTCTGGAGAGTATCAAGACGGCTGAGGTCCCCGTAGGCGGAATCAAGGTACGAGTCGCCGTAGCCCATGGGCTTTCCAATGCACGAGTGCTTCTCGATGAGATACGGGCAGGCAGAAGCCCCTATCACTTCATCGAGATCATGTCATGCCCAGGTGGCTGTATTGGCGGAGGCGGCCAGCCTGTACTTGCCGATCTGGAGCGCAAGCAGGCCCGCAACCAGGCGCTGTACAGGGAGGATCAAAGACTGGCAATCAGAAAATCGCACGAGAATCCTGCCGTAGAGGCCTTGTATCGCGAATTCCTCGGAAAGCCTCTGGGGCATCTGTCTCACGAGCTTCTGCATACCAGTTATCGGCCTCGACCATTCTGAACCCTGCTCAGAGGTTGCCGGCAGTTCTCCTGCATGCTGCAGCACTGCCGGCAGCTCATCATGCAGATCCCGGGACGAATGATCATTCCGTTCATTCATGCAGCTTCGGTCGATATGGACAATCGACCGAAGCTGTTTTATACAGGTAGCATGACACGCGTCCCTCAGAGCCTGCCAGAGATACGAGCTGTGGCATGTGACATAGATGGCACACTCTACCCCTCTGCTGCGATCAACCTCCACTGCCTCGATCTGCTGGTGCAGCATCCGCTGCTGCTGTCGGCTTTTGCGCGCGTGCGGAGAGAGATCAGGTTGCTGCAGCAGGAGCCAGGCTATGCACCGCACTCACAGGCCGAACTCCATGATCTCCAGCACCAGCTGGTTGCACGACATCTGAGGATCACCCGGGAGAGAGCTGCCTCGCTGGTGCAATCCATTTTTTATCATGAAGTTCCCTCTCGTTTTGGTCATATTGTGCCCTTTGCAGGTGTATTCGAAGCCCTGGCATCGGTAAGACGCAGGAAAATCCTGCTTGCTGCACTCTCGGACCTGCCTGTGCACCCCAAACTCGAGCTTCTGGGGCTGGATCAGCAGTTTGATCTGGCGCTCTGTTCGGAAACATGGGGCAGGCTCAAGCCTGATCCACTGGTGTTCCGGCAACTGTGTGCAAGCCTCGGATGCGGTCCTGAACAGGTGCTCTATGTAGGCAATAATCCTCATTATGACATTGAGGGAGCACGTGCAGTCGGCATGCACACGGCATATCTGGGACGGCACCGTATACTTGCCGACTTCACCTTCACTCGATGGAGCGAACTGCTGCAGTGGCTGGAAACGCTGCCTTCTTCTCAGTGACACGTTCGCCACTGCGGGCATCCGACCAGCTTCGCCGTTACTGTATCAGAAATTCATCACCACTCCGCACCAGCACAAGACCTGCCCTGATGCGGGCTGATGCTTCGCTGAGATGTGTCCCCGCAAGAATACGATGAGCCCCTGACCCTTGCACCCCTGCCCGGTGTGCAAGCTCCACCAGGCCCTCCGCGCTCAGATGCATGTCATCATTGCCGCTGCCATTCACATCACACAGCACCAGATCAGCAGCCGATCGCAAGAGATATTCCAGCCGCTCGGAGTATCGTGTGTCGGAACTGTAGACAAATCGCGCATGCCTGGACAGCTCATCAAGAGTCTCTGCCATCTGTTCCGAAAGCATGATTGCAAGCGTAGGGACAGGATGGTCGGTGCTTACGAAACCAGCCCACATACCGTCCAGCAGGGGCACACACTCACCTTCAGCAACCTCACGAAGCACCACATTGTGCTCGAATGCCTGGATATACTGGCTTGTGGGCGAAATTGCGAGCTCAAGCAGCAGGCGCAGGCGCTCCCTCAACCCCTGCGGTCCCATGACTGTGAGTTTCCGCTCCGGCCGACTCCTCTGCGCCAGCAGCCAGTTGAAGAAGAAAAAGGGGAAGCCAAAGCAGTGGTCTCCATGCACATGGCTGATCCACACTGCCTCGATGTCTGCCAGACTGACACCCTGCTCACCCAGGGAACGAATGATGTCAGGCGGCGTTTCCAGCAGCAGCCGTCCATTCACCAGCATTGCGTTGCCAGGCAGACCCTGGTTTTTGAACCCGCCATTGCCGAGAATCCTCACTCTCATGAGCGCCAGACCTCCTCAACTGCAGGCAGCGACTCGAGCATCCTGACATCCTCATCAGTGGCTGAGCAGCGCGTATGGTGGCCAGCTTCCACGACCGCCTCTCCGCCTGTCGAGAGCGGTACATGGAAGAGCACCTTGCACTGGCCGTGCATCGAGAACACTGCATCTCGCAAAGCTATCAGATGACTGTCGTCATGCCCGCGCGCCGAGGGCGAGAGCTTGACGTGGAGCTCGCGCCATGAGCGGTGTCGCAGCTCCTCCGGATTCAGCACTTCCGATATTTTCAGGCTCGGCTTGTCTCGAGAGCGATCGAACTGACCGCGAACGCAGATTATGCTGTCCTTGCGGAAGGCCTGCTCGAATCGTTCCAGTGTATCGGAAAAGACAACCATCTCGATGCTGCCATTGTAGTCTTCCAGCACGCCAAAGGCCATTTTCCGCCCGTTTTTCGTAATATGGGTGCGGAATTCCTTCAGCATCGCCACCACAACATACTCCCGTTCAGATACCGCCCGCTCCAGATGGGCCAGATCAAGCGTGGAAGAGCGCTCCCAGATCAGACGGTATTCGTCCATGGGATGAGCCGAGAAGAAAAAGCCGAGCAGTTCCTTTTCCGACTGGAGAAGCTCCTGATTCGAAAACTCCTCAGCAGGCTCAAACATGAATTCTGGATAGGGCGCCATATCCTCGAGCTCGAACAGCGACCCCAAACGCGACGCCTCATATGCTCGCTTCCCTGCGACATGCTCCATGGCACGCTCGAGATTCTGCATGAGCTCTCTGCGCTTATGCCCGAGCGAATCGAAACAGCCAGCCAGAATGAGACTCTCCAGAGTCTTGCGGTTCATGCCTGCATCTCCCAGTCTCTCGAGGAACTGGATAAAGCCGGCATAGGGGCCTCTGGCTTCCCGCTCTTTCTGGATGGCATAGGCAACACCTTCGCCTACTCCCTTGATGCCCAAAAGCCCATAGATAATCTGCCCCTGATCCACCGTGAACTTGGCCGCGGAACGATTGATGTCCGGTGGCAGGACAGCCAGCCCCATGGCTCGCGCTTCGCCTATGTACTCGGTGAGCTTGTCGGTATTCGCGATTTCATTGGTAAGGTTCGCCGCCATGAATTCGGCTGGATAATTGGCTTTCAGATAGGCAGTGCGATAGGCGACCACCGAATAGGCTGCCGCATGGGATTTGTTGAATCCGTAGCCTGCAAAAGGCGTCAGAATATCGAAAATACGCTCGGCATCCTCTTTGCTGTAGCCGCGGGCCACTGCGCCTTCAATGAAGGGACCCCGTTCCTTTTCCAGAATCTCGGGTTTCTTTTTTCCCATGGCTCGCCTGAGAAGGTCGGCACGCCCGAGCGAGTAGCCGGCAACCTCTCGAGCCACCTGCATGACCTGTTCCTGATAGACGATGACGCCATAGGTTCCCTTGAGATATTTCTCCAGAGAAGGATGCGGGTAGGTAATCGGCATGCGTCCATTCTTGGAATCTATGAACTGGTCGATGAAATCCATCGGGCCGGGTCTGTAGAGCGCATTCAAGGCAATCAGATCCTCGATTCTGGCAGGTTTGGCGCGCTTGAGAATGGATTGCATGCCCTGCGATTCAAACTGGAAAATCGAGGTGCTTCTTCCTTCGCCAAGCAGGGCAAAGGTTTTCTGATCATCTTCAGGTATGGAACCTTCATCAAGTTCGATACCCCGCTTGCGGATCAGATCGAGCGTGTGGCGGATCAGCGTCAGCGTCTTGAGCCCCAAAAAGTCCATTTTTACGAGGCCGCACTTCTCGAGATATTCCATCGTATACTGGGTGGCCACCAGACCGGTTTTGGGATCCTTGTACAGCGGTACATAGTCAGTGAGTTCGCTCTTGCCTATTACGATGCCTGCGGCGTGCAGCGAACTGTGGCGGTGCAGGTTCTCCAGTTTGGCAGCAATGCTGAACAGCTCATGATACTTGGGATTCTGTGCGAGCTGGGCGAGTTTGGGTTCCGACTCGAGGGCCTTGGACAAGGTGATCTTGGGGTCTTCCGGCACAAGCTTGGCAATCTGGTTTGCCTCCTCAAAGGGAATGTCCAGAGCCCTTGCCACATCCTTGATGACAGCCTTGGCTTTCAAGGTACCAAAGGTAATAATCTGACCAACTCGATCCTGCCCATACTTGCCGGCTACATAGTCGATTACCTCGCCTCTGCGTTCGAAGTCAAAATCGACGTCAAAATCCGGCATGCTGATGCGCTCCGGATTCAGAAAGCGCTCAAACAGAAGGTCGTATTTCAGCGGATCGATGTCGGTGATCCGTATTGAGTAGGCGACCAGGGAGCCAGCTCCCGAGCCTCGCCCCGGCCCGACCGGTATGCCATGTTCCTTCGCCCAGTTGATAAAGTCCCAGACAATGAGAAAATAGCCCGTAAAGCCCATCTTTACGATAATGTCGAGCTCATACTCGAGACGCTCCCGTGCTTCTGCCGAAGGATTGCCAAAGCGCTTCTCCAGTCCGGTTCGGGCGATATGTCGGAGGTACTCTTCCGGTGAGGAGAAACCTTCCGGGATCTGGTAATCCGGCAGGAGAGGGCCAGGGAACTCGATCTGGAACTGCGCCATCTCATTGATTTTGAGTGTATTTGACAGAGCCTCCGGCACTTCCGCAAACAAGGCCGCCATCTCTTCGGGACTTTTAAGGTAGAATTCGTCATTGGGAAAACGCATGCGGCCGGGGTCATTCCGGCGGCGGTTGGTGCCGATACAGAGCAGTATATCCTGAGCGACGGCATCCTCCCGCCGGATATAATGGAGATCGTTGGTAGCAATGAGCGGGATGCCAAGTTCCCGCGAGAGGTGCACGAGCTCTCTGTTCACGATACGCTGCTCATCAAGGCCATGGTCCTGGAGCTCGAGATAGAAATGATCCTTCCCGAACAGCTCATTGTAGAAAAGAATCTTTTTCCTTGCCTGCTCGATCTTGCCCGCCAGAATGAGCGAGGGTATCTCTCCTGCCAGGCAGGCAGTCGAGGCAATCAGCCCACGCGCATGCTGAGCGAGCAAATCATCATCAATACGAGGCTTGTAGTAGAAGCCCTCGGTGAACGACCGGCTGGTCAGTCGCATGAGGTTCCGATAGCCTTCCTGGTTTTCTGCCAGCAACAGAAAATGCCAGTACTTGTTGCCGCTCTCGGTGCCGGTCTTCTCAAAGCGGGAAGCGCCCGCAACATAGAATTCACATCCGATAATGGGGTTGATGCCGGCATCACGGCATTCCTTCTCAAACGACATCACGCCGAACATGTTCCCATGATCCGTTATGGCCAGACCCGGCATACCCATGGCCTTGGCCTGCTGGACAAGAGGTTTGATGGGGGCGGCACCATCAAGGAGTGAATAGTCGGTATGGTTATGAAGATGGACAAACTCGGGCATGCTCCGAGTATAGCGCACTCAGGCAGCTTTGACGAAGGGTGCTGATTGCACTTTGCGTATCTCCTTGAATCGTGCTATCATTGGCGACGCTCTGTGCAGATTCCATCCCATACAGGAGCGTGATCATGGAAATAAAGGAATATGTGCGTCCCTCGAGCCTCGAGGAGGCGTACCAGCTCATGAGAACACGCCACGCAACACCCCTGGGTGGTTGCGTCTGGCTGAGAATGAATGCAAAACCTGTGGCGCTGGGAGTGGATCTTGCTTCGCTCGATCTCGACTACATCCGTGATACGGGCGACATGATCGAAATCGGCGCCATGACCACGTATCGCAGCCTTGAAACATCGAACCTGCTTGCAAAACAGTATGGGAAGCTCTTCCCCGAGGCACTCAGTCACATTGTAGGAGTGCAGCTGCGAGCAACCATTTCGGTAGGCGGCACGGTTGCAGGGCGCTATGGCTTTTCCGATCTGAATACCACGCTCAGCGCTCTGGGCGCCAAAGTAGTGCTCTATCCAGGAACGATCACGGATCTCGCCACCTTCATTGCCGAAGGCGCCGAATCCCCCTTCCTGGTAGAAAAGATCCTGCTGCCAAAAGGTGTCCGGGGAGCCTACCAGCAGATACGGATTACCCGCAACGATTTCCCCATCCTGAATGTTGCCGTCGCATGGACTGGCTCGGCCTGGCGTGTTGCTGTCGGCTCCAGACCCGCAGCAACCAGGCTCTGTCACGCTGCCATGCAGATGCTGGGTTCCGATCCGTGCCCTTCTGATCAGACGATCGAAGCAGCGTCCATGCAGGCTGCCGAGGAAACTTCGGTAGGTTCAGATATACGCGCCAGCCACGATTATCGCAAGGCAGTCCTGCCCGTGCTGATCCGGCGCGCACTCCTGGAGGTCCGAGGATGATAGTCACCATCACCATTAATGGTAAAAAAGAATCGCTCCAGATTGAACCGGGCGACATGCTGGTTGACACCCTTCGCAATGCCGGCCATGTCGAGGTGAAAAAGGGCTGTGACACTGGGAACTGCGGTGTCTGCACCGTACTGCTCGATGGCAAGCCCATACGCTCGTGCTCCTTCCTTGCCGTTCGTGCAGAAGGCCATGAGATCACTACGATTCAGGGAGTTGCCGAGGAAGCGCGCCGTTTTGCAGACTTCCTCAACCGCGAAGGTGCGGATCAGTGCGGTTTCTGCGCGCCAGGCTTTGCCCTTACGGTCATTGCAATGAAACGCGAACTCAAGAACCCCACCGAAGAGGAAATCCGGCACTATCTTGCCGGCAACCTCTGCCGCTGTACAGGCTACGAGAGCCAGCACCGCGCCATCAGAAACTATCTGGAGGCTGACCATGCATGAAGCACCCATGAGAAATGCACCCACGTTCAGTGTTGTCGCCCATCCGCACAAGAAGGTTGATGGAGAAGGCCTGATGCTGGGAAGGCCGGCATATACCGATGATCTTGTTCCCTCCAATGCTCTCCACGTAAAACTGGTGCGGAGCCCCCATGCCTTTGCACGTATCAAGTCGATCGATGCGACAGAAGCGCTCAAACTCCCGGGTGTCGCATGCGTGCTCACCTGGAAGGACTGCCCGCGCATTCCCATCACCAGAGCTGGCCAGGGCAACCCCGAGCCAAGCCCTCACGATCGCTTCATTCTTGACGAATATGTCCGCTACGTGGGCGATGAGGCTGCCGTGGTGGCTGCAGAGGACGAAGCCACCGCAGAGAAGGCTGCATCACTGCTGAAAATCGAGTATGAAGTACTCGAGCCGATACTTGATTTCGAGCATGCAAAGGACAATCCCATCATCATCCACCCCGAGGAAGGCATCCACGAGATGTTCCCCATCGGCTTCGAGCCGAAGCGCAACATCGCAGCGGCCTACCATATGGAAGTGGGAGACGTCGAGCAGGAGCTGGCTGCAAGCCCCGTCCGTGTTGACACGGTAGTCTATACACAGGCTCAGAACCATGTTGCGATGGAGCCTCACGCTGCCTTTTCCTATCTCGATGTGCAGGGACGCCTGACCATTGTGACGTCCACGCAGAACCCATGGCATACCCGAAGGCTGCTCGGTCTCGCCCTGCAG
The DNA here is from genome assembly GCA_026418115.1 of Spirochaetaceae bacterium. Taxonomy (GTDB): domain Bacteria; phylum Spirochaetota; class Spirochaetia; order Treponematales; family Rectinemataceae; genus Rectinema. Next base: position 38,760 of record JAOABY010000010.1, read on the forward strand.
ATGCCGCTGCGCAGCATTCGGATCGTCAAACCTCGTGTTGGCGGCGGCTTTGGCGCCAAGCAGCACATTCATGTCGAACCCTACGTCGCGCTCGTCACATTGAAAACCGGCAGACCTGCCCGCATTGCCCTTACCCGCCGAGAAGTCTTCGAAAGCACCTTTACCCGCCACCAGATGCGGGTCAACATTCGCCTGGGTGCCGACCCTGACGGTACGCTCCGCGCCATCGATATGCAGGTGCTGTCCAATACAGGTGCCTATGGCGAGCATGCGCTGACCACTTTCATGGTTGCAGGCTCCAAGACGCTGCCCCTTTACAACAAGGTCAAGGCAGTGCGTTTTGGCGGCGATGTCGTCTACACCAACAAGGTTTCGGCCGGTGCATTCAGAGGCTATGGCGCCATTCAGGGCTTGACCGGTCTGGAATCTGCCATCGACGAACTGGCCCACAAGCTTGGTGTGTCGCCTGTCGAACTGCGACGCAAGAACATGATCCATGAAGGCGAAACCAGCGAAGTCTTTCGTATCATGGGAGAGGGCACCGAAGGCGTGGCAATGAACATCGAGTCCTGCAAGCTTGAGGAATGCATCAGACGCGGCAAGGAGCTCATCGGGTGGAATGATGAGAGGCTCGTCTGGGAAGTTGCTCCGGGCAGGGTGCATGCCCTCGGCATGGCAATCGCCATGCAGGGATCCGGCATTCCCATGATCGACATGGGCTCGGCTCGCATCGAACTCCAGGATGGCGGCTTCTTCAAGCTTCATGTCGGTGCCACGGATATCGGCACTGGCTCGGACACCATTCTGGCACAGATTGCAGCAGAAGAGCTCGGTGTCGATATGGAGGATATCATCATTCACTCTTCCGACACCGATCATACTCCCTTTGATGTAGGAGCCTATGCTTCCAGCACCACCTATGTCTCGGGCTCGGCAGTCCTCAAGGCCGCGGCCTCCATGCGCAGAAAGCTGATCGACACTGTCGCCATGCTCTGGAATGTAAGTCCGGAGGACGTGATCTACGAAGACAAGGCGTTCCGGACTGTCGACGGCAGCCGGCATCTCACTCTGCATGATTTCAGCTATGATACCCTGTACCACAACGGCGTGCGCATGCAGACCATAGAGGTTACGGAATCCTTCTCGGGAGAAAAATCTCCTCCCCCCTACCTCGCTGGATTCGTCGAAATCGAGCTCGACAAGGAGACCGGAAAGGTTGATGTAGTGAAATACGTTGGAGTAGCCGATGTGGGCACCCCCATCAATCCCAACCTTGCAAAGATACAGATCGAGGGTGGTCTGCTCCAGGGTATAGGCATGGCACTGTATGAAGATGTCCGCTACTCGGACAAGGGACACCTGCTGAGCCACAACCTCATGACCTATGCGATTCCCTCCCGCGAGGATGTAGGCAGTATCGTAGTTGAGCTTGTGGACAGCTATGAACCGTCCGGCCCCTGCGGCGCCAAGTCGGCAGGAGAAATAGGCATCGATACACCGCCAGCTGCAATCGCCAACGCCATCCGCAATGCAACAGGCGTCCGCCTGACACATCTGCCCTTCACGCCGGACAAGGTGCTTGCGGCAATCAAGGCTGCAGAAGGTGCGGCATGACTGATATCCTGCGCTGGATTGCGGCACGGTTGGCGAATGGTTCCTCACTTGCTCTGGCTGCCGTAACCCGTGCCGCAGGATCGACTGCCCGCTCCACCGATGCCTTCATGGTGCTCGATGCAGCGGGCGGCATGATGGGGACGGTCGGCGGAGGATATGCAGAAGCCAAAACCATTGAAGCCTGCAAAACCTCGCTTGCAACCAGTGCCTCGACCGACCTGGAATTCGATCTCACTCCCGAAGCCCACGGCACACAGATGGTGTGTGGTGGAAGGCTCTCCATTCACATTGAGTATGTCGAGGGAGGCAGCCCTCCTGCCGACGCACTGACGGAGTGCCTGCAGCATGTTGAGAGGGGTGAGGCAGCCGGCTGGTCACTCTGGCATCCCCTGAGCGAGGAAGGCTCGCACACCGGCAGCACGCCATTTGCCATCGTCTCTCGAGCCGACACCTTTGCTATCCATGGAAATGCACCCGATGGCATCGTGCAGGATGCAATAAAAGCGCTCCATGATACTCCGCCGGGATATGGCATGGCTGCCATGCTCAATGCACGTACCTGTCGAGGTTTCTGGCTGGGGTTTGAACCAGTGCCGTTGCTGCATGTGTTCGGAGCAGGACATGTGGGCAAAGCCCTCTGCGAACTCGCTGCCTTCTGCGGCTTCCGTGTGGTGGTTACCGACGATCGATCCGACCAGCTCACGCGCGAGCGCTTCCCGCACGCATCAAGCCTCAGACTGATCACCTCGTTTGATGATGCGCTCTCAGCCGGTCCATCTGGCCAGCCTGTTCGACTCGGTGCACGGGATTGCGCACTGATCCTGACGCGAAAGCCGGATATCGACAAGGCTATGCTTGCACAGCTGCTGCGCAGCGAAGCCGGCTACATCGGTCTCATAGGATCCGTCAGCAAGAGAAACGGCATCTATGCAGCTCTGCGCGCCGAAGGCTTTTCAGATGCTGACTTTGCAAGGGTGCACTGCCCTGTCGGCCTTGCGATAGGCGCACGAAATCCTGAAGAAATCGCAGTCAGCATCATGGCGGAAATCATCGCCCATCGCAGCGGAGCACTGCTGCAGCAATGAACCAGGCATTGAGCGGCTGCAAGCCGGCTGCCATCATCCTGGCAGCCGGCTTTTCCTCGAGAATGGGGCTTCTGAAACCACTCCTCGTGGCCAATGGAAAAACCTTTCTTGCCCATGCAGCCCAGACCTTCCTTGATGCCGGTATTTCGACGATACTGGTCGTCACAGGCCATCAGGCTCCGCTGGTAGAAGCAGAAGCACGGAGGCTGGGACTGCTGTACCGGCGCAACACGCACTACGCTGAAGGCATGTACACTTCCATCTGCACAGGAATAGAAGCCTTGGCATCAATCAGCCCTGAGGTTCCGGGGGTATTTCTATTGCCGGTGGACATCCCCTTTGTTGCACCCGATACCATACGATGTCTATGGCAGCACGCTGTGCGCCTTCCGGGGAATGTACTCGTACCATGCAAGTCCGGCATGAGCGGGCATCCCCCCTATCTGCCACGCACTCAGTTCGCTTCCATTCTTTCATGGCGAGGGCCGGATGGGCTGCAGGGTCTTCTTGCTTCTGGCGTAGTACCCGTAGCAGCCATTGAGGTCTCTGATGCAGCCATTCTTCAGGATTACGACAATCCTGAAGACCTGCAGTTCCTGCCTGCCAACAAATCAGATTTGCCATGAGGAAGTAGCGTCCCAATCACTGACTGATGACTCGAACTGTCATCAATTCTCTGGAATCAGCAATATCGTTCACTGCTGTGCGCTCTGCTCTCTCACCATGTTGCAGCAGCAATCCACCGGCCAGGGCGGTAATGGGAGCAACCATGACCAATCCAAAGCTGCCCACCATGGTATGCACGATTTCTGAAGCAACATAGATAGAATTCAGAATATTAGCCAGAGGAATCCCCTGAGCTATGAATGTCATGAGCAGTGCGGTATATCCACCTGTATAGGCCAGCAGCAGCGTGGTGGTCATGGTGCCTACAACATGTCGACCAACCCTGAATCCTGACTGAATGAGATCCTTCCTGGATATGGCTGGATGTTTATGGACAATTTCCGTCATGGCGGATGCGATATCCATGGAGAGATCCATGACTGCTCCGCTCGATGCGAGAAAGATCCCTGACATGAAAAGCTGGGGGAGAGAGAGTGTGTCAAATCCCATATAGAGCAGGGATTCGGCAAATGGTCTTACTGCTCCGTGAATTCTGAACGCCGAGGTAAAAATGATCGACAGCAGCGTGGTGACGATGACACCTCCCATCGAGCCAAGAAAGGAAACCATGCCATGCCTCGTGAACCCACCTACAAGAAAAATGATGACAAATGTCAGCAATGTTACGACGAACAATGTAATGAGCAGGGGATTCCAGCCATGCAGCATGAGCGGCAGGAGCACTTTGACAATCAGTGCCGCAGAAAACAGAAACGATACCATTGCCTTGAGCCCTGTCCAGCCGGCGAACCACAGGAGTGAGCCTGCAAAGAGCACGAAGATGATGACAATGCCATCTATTCGATAATGATCCATCACATTTGCATACTGTACATCTGAGCGATCAGGAGACAGATCGAGCACCACAAAGGCAGTGTCACCCGGAGTGAACCATTTATCCAGTTCCTTTTTCCCCAGCAGATTGTTCCATGTGAAGAAATGCCTTCCTCTGAAAGGAGTATTCAGCAGCAAAAGTTCAATCTGCTGTGAACCATGTTTTGAAGGTCCGATTGTTTTCACAGTGGTGTTGTCTACCGAAATGATCCTTGCACGTGCCCACATGCTCATGCCTTTGGGATATATGGAATCGAAGCCGGTCGGCAGCAAGAACAACCCCAGACTGATCAGGCATACGGCCACTACAAACATCACATCCCTTTGTATATTCAGAGACAGATCGCCTTGCAGTTTCCTTTTCACTTCCCGCCCCCATGGAATCAGGAATGGAGCGCAGCCTGTCCGCTGCGCTCCCCCATTTGATGATATATTTTTTATTACTGGATTCTGAGATTCATGATTGCCACCAACTTTCTGAACAGATCGGTGTTGTCGTAGTATCCTGCGAACATTTCCTGGCCGACACCTTTGGCAAACACGGGGACGGGGACACCTGTGTGTGAGTAGCTAGTCCAGCCGATACCTGCCATCTGATTCAGAATCTGTGTCAGCTTGACGGTGAGTGGCTCATAGCCGCCATACAGAAGGTACTCTTCTTCCTTGATCGAGCGCTCCACCTCATTTCCCATTGTGCGTTTGAATGCCCGCTCGATCTGTTCACGCTGTAGCTGACTGAGGCTATTCACATCAATGCCGAATGCCTGCCTGATGGCAGGAGCCAGATCTTCAAGTTTCGCCTTGTCCTTAGGAGTAGAAGCCTTGTAGGGATTGATCACTTTTTCATTGAACGCCACATAGGACATGGTCTGCGGTGCAATCTTGTCAAAGAAAGTCTCATAATGGGTACCGGCAAAACCAATTGCCATGCCACCTGTTTCATGATCCCCCGTCACCAGTACAAGGGTTTCCTGAGGATGCTTTTCAGCAAACGAGAGCGCGACACGAACAGCCTCATCGAAGGCGAGCGTATCGCGAATGGCGCTCGCTGCATCATTGGCATGGCATGCCCAGTCGATCTTGCCGCCCTCCACGAAGATGAAGAAGCCTTCGGGACTGTTCTGCAGAAGTTCCACGCCTTTTCTGACGAAATCGGCGAGACCCAGTTCGCCGGGTTCTCTGTCTATGTCGTATTTCATGGCAGAAGAGTCCTGCAGCACCGGGCTGATGGCGATAACCTTGCCTGCTCCAGATTTGAGATTGTCGATTGCTGCCTTTGTATTTGCAATCGTGTACCCTCTTGCCGCCGCGAGCTCGTACACGCTGGTTTTATCTTTGTTCTTGCCAGTGGGCTGTACGAATCCGCCACCGCCGAAATAATCGAAATTGCTCGTGGTGAGCTGTACTGCGATTTCGTAATAGTTGCCTCGTGATGGCGACTTCGCGTACATAGATGCGGGAGTCGCATGATCGATCGAGACAGAGGATATGACACCGATTTTCCGTCCCTGCTCTTTCGCATATTCCGCTATGGTTTTGTATGTCTTTGTCTTGCCGGGATCCATGTTGATCACGCCATTCAAGGTCTTGTTGCCTGATGCGAAGGCAGTTCCTGCCGAAGCAGAATCAGTGATCAGCGATCCGGCATCATAGGTTGTACAGAGGCCGGTAACCGGAAGCTGTGAAAATGCAAGACGCTTGACAGATACATCCCTGGAGCTCAGCGCATTCGCGAAAGCTTCCGTTGCCATGATCTGAGGCATGGCCAGACCGTCTCCGACAAAAAAGAACACGTACTTCGCAGTGCCTGCAGCGAATGCGCTGCCAGCCAAAGCCAGCAGCATCAATGCTGCCAATACTCTCCTCAAGATAGCTCTGTGCTGCATTTACAGCCCTCCTTGATAAAAGGTGGCTGCAGTATCCAGCCCGACTGCGAAACAATTTTGAGAATTCAATGAACTTTCAATGAAAAAGAACATACTGGCCGCTTGAACCGAAGGGCACAATATGCCCCTCATTCTGCCTGACATGTGCCAGCCCTTGCTTTCCTCAGTATGAAGACGTACTATGTACACCAATAACGCATTCTGGAAGGTAGCACGCTCATGACACTGGCTGAAAAACTGGCTGCGCTGGTACAGTTCAAGACTGTCTCATTCTTTGACGCGTCACTTGAAGACGACAGCCAGTTTGCGGGTTTGCTTGCCACTCTGCCAGAGCTCTTCCCTGTTCTTCATTCTCATGCTGAGCGCATGGTCCTTGGAGACCGGGCAGTCCTGTACAGACTCGAAGGCAGCGATCCAACGCAGAAGCCTGTTGTGCTCTGTGCGCACTTTGATGTTGTGCCTGCTCAGGATACCCATCTCTGGGACGAAGAACCCTTTGGCGGAGCAGTCCGGGATGGCTATCTCTATGGGCGTGGTACCCAGGATATCAAAGTGCAGATGACCTGCCAGATGGAAGCGCTTGAACATCTGCTTGCATCTGGAAAGGTTTTCAGTCGCACGATCTATCTGGCCTATGGCGGAGATGAGGAGATTGGCGGAGTACGAGGAGCTGCACGCATCGCTGCATGGTTGGAAGCACAAGGCATTCGCGCTGCCATGCTGCTCGATGAAGGAAGCCCGGTTGCCGATGGCATCATAGGGTTTGTCCAGCAGCCCCTGGCACTGATTGGTGTAGCGGAAAAGGGGTATATGGATGTAATTCTCGAGGCACGTGGCAAAGGTGGTCATGCTTCCATGCCTCCTCACCATACTGCGCTTGGCGTACTCGCACGCGCCATCGTGGAGATAGAAGAGCATCCCTTCCCCGCAAAGCTTACCAGAACGACAAGGGAATTTCTTGATGCTCTTGCCAGGCTTTCCCGCTCTCCCTACCGGTTGATTTTCCGCTTCCGGAATCTGCTGGCGCCTCTCATTCTGCAGGCATTCACACGGATGCCTTCAACCAATGCTCTGATCAGAACCACCTGTGCTCCCACGATGGCATCGGCAAGCCAGAAGGAGAATGTGCTACCTGACATCGCACGTGCCGTCATCAATGTCCGCATCATGCCGGGCGAGACATCACGGGAAGTGCTGGAAAGGCTCAATTCCCTGACCGCTCGGCATGGTGTGTCGGTGCATGTTTCAGCTCCCGAATATGTCATAGAGCCATCGGCGGAATCGTCTACTTCTTCCGAAGGCTGGCGCATGCTCGTCCGGGCTCTGGCCATTTCGCACCCCGAAGCATCCGCGGTACCTTTCCTGTTCACTGCAGGCACCGATACCAAGCACTACCACAAGATCGCCGATGATATCTATCGTTTCACACCACTGATACAGACACCTGCTGACCTCAATGGGGTCCACAACATCAATGAGCGTGTCTCTCTGTCCAATCTCGAACGATGCATGCGTTTCTACATGAGCCTGCTTGAACAGTGCTGAAAGCATCCTCTGGAGCCTGCCGCCTCTCTAAGTTGCCGATCCGGCGCAGGCGTACTATATTTTCAGTATGAAAGTCAGAAGTACAGTAATGGTCGTGCTGTTCTTGGTGGCTTCAACCGCATTTGCGGTCGATGTGGATGGGAGGATTGGCACAGGCGAATATGCCAGGGAGGCGAGTTTCGACAACGGCAATTTCAAAGTTTTCTGGACCATCGATCAGGACAGAATCTTCATGGCCCTCGATGTCAAGGCGAATGGATGGATTTCGATTGGTTTTGAGCCATCGAGAGTCATGGCAGATGCCGATATGATTTTCGGCATGGTCCCACCATCAGGCCCAGTGGAAGCTATTGATGCATTTTCTACGGGAACCTTTGGGCCGCACCCGCCAGATGCAAATCTGGGCGGTAAAAATGACGTCTTGCAGTTCGCGGGAACCAGGAACGGGGACCGGATCATATTCGAGTTCGTCCGTCTGCTCGACACCGGCGACAGGTATGACAAGAAGATCCCAGCCACAGGCAAACTGAAGATTATCTGGGCGTATGGCCCGAACTTCACCTTTAGCGCAAAGCATCTCAAGGCTGGGGCGGAGACACTGGATCTGTAGAGACTGACTCTTAGGTTTCTGAAAGCTGTGGCCCATCGTACGAGATCGAGTATGCTTAAAATTTGAAATTGATACCAACTAAAAAAGAAGAGGCCGTCCCGTAGGGCGGCCTTCTTTCATCTGGTGGCTCCAAGAGCCGTGTTGGCGGGTGCTGATCCCATTTCTTGGTAAGCTGATATCATGATAAAATGTGATGGAGAGTTCGTCAAGAATCATTTTATAAAATGGAGGCCTGTATGGTGCGTTTTGCATTCGACATTGGAACGAATTCCATTGGCTGGGCTGTTCTGGAGCCAAACGAAGATGACTCCAAAGTAGAAATTCTTGACATGGGAGTCAGAATTTTCAGCGATGGCAGAGAACCGTCTAAATCAGGTCAGCCAGGTGAGCCACTCAATCAGACTCGTCGCCAGAAGCGAATGATGCGAAGACAGCTTGAACGAAAAAAACGTCGCAAAAAGGCCATGTATAATTTTCTGATTCGCTCTGGGTATGCACCAGCAGACGCAGATGCGCATAACAAATGGGTAATGCTTGATCCCTACAGGCTCAGGGCTGAGGCGCTGATTCGGCCACTTGATAAACTGGAACTGGGAAGAGTCATGATGCAATTGGCTGCCCGAAGGGGTTTCAAATCGAACAGAAAAACTGATACTGGCAAGGATGCTTCAGAATACAAGCAAAAGATAAGTGCTTTCGAACAGGAATTAGGAAACCGTACCCTTGGGCAGTACCTGTGGCAGAAAAAGCAGGCAATAGAAGCGTCATTCAGAAAGAGCAATGATTCTCAACCTGCCGTTGTCAATGAGAGAGTGAGGTTCAGACCTGGAACTTCCTACTATCCCAATAGAGCAATGTATGAATATGAATTTCATGCTATTCAGTCGGTCCAGGCGAATGCGCATCCGGATTTTGACTGGGGCAAGGCGTATAGGATTATTTTCTTCCAGCGCCCATTAAAAAGGCCTCAACGTGGTTACTGCACTTTTTTTGAAAATGAATATCGCGCCTACCTTGCCCAGCCCTCAGCTCAAATCTTCAAAGCACTTCAGGATATCAATAATCTCGAGTACTCGATCGATCATCCTGTTGAACTTACTGCTGAACAGAAGAAGGTTATCTTTTCCTATCTTCAGCAGAAAGGCTCTATTTCGTTCAACAAGGTGCGCAGTCTGCTCGGGTTGCCAGATGAAGCTGTCTTTAATCTGGAAAAAGGCACCAAGGATAAGCTGGAAGGAAGTACCACCGATATTCAATTTGCAAAATATATTAAGCAATGGCTGAACATTGATCTAGCGGACCGGGATACCCTCGTTGAGACCTTCATAGTTGAGGAAAATGAAGACTATATTCTAGAGGTCTTCAAGCGCTTCGGTATAACAGACACAGAAACAAAACAAGCCATTGAAAAAATAGACCTTATGGTCGGAGTCGGATCGCTTTCAGCGAGGTTCATGCGGGAATGTTCGGCCATAATGAGTGCTGAGTGGATAAAATATGATAAAGCAGTAGAAAAAATGGGATTCCATCATTACGGCACCATGAAGAGCGACGTATACGAAAAACTCCCCTATTATGGCCAGGTATTGAAATATGCTACCATTCCGCCTGCCAGATCGAACCAGCACAATCTTACTGGAGGTGCGGCAGAAGAAGCGCAATATGGGAAAATTTCCAACCCCACAGTGCATATTGCGTTGAACCAATTGAGAAAACTGTGCAATAAGCTCATTGAAAAACATCATAATAAACCTGACGAAATAGTGGTTGAGGTGGCAACTGAACTCAAACTGGGCAGAGAGAAAATAAGACAGATCATTCAGGAACAGAACAAAAACAGAAAAGAAAATGAGGATATCAAGGCCGTAATAAGAAATATTCTACAGATCCCTGATGGAATTGAAATAAGCAGTACAGATGTGCTCAAGTTCCGTTTGTGGAAAGAGCTCGGCACTAATTCTGCAGCCAGACATTGCATGTATTGTGGCAATGTCATAAGCGCACATCAGCTTTTCAATGGAGAAGCGGAGATCGAGCATATCCTGCCCTTTTCCAGGACACTGCGCAACAATCGCAATAATCTGACGATAGCACACAAGAAATGTAATGCAGCAAAGGGAAATAGAACGCCTTATGAGGCATTTGGCCATAGCCCGCCAGGTTATGCATGGAGCGAAATTGAAGCCCGTGTTATGGATGTTTTCAAATATAATTTTGCAAAGAAAAACAACTTCCTGAAAAAAGACCTGGAACAGGAATTAGCTGTAGATAGCAAATTTCTTGAAAGCCAGCTGACGGATACTGCATTTATTGCCAAAGCAACCAGAGAATTCCTGGCCTGTCTCTATCCTTCAAGCAATGGGTTACCATCACCTGCGGTTCGAGTTGTTCCTGGCAGGCTGACCTCTCTGCTTCGCTCGAAATGGGGTCTGAATGATATTTTAAGCTCACAGTATGACGAAAAAAACAGAGCTGACCACAGACATCACGCTATTGATGCGCTGGTAATCGGGCTTACGACTAGAAGCATCCTGCAGCGATTTGCAACCGCAAATGCACGTGGCTATTCTGATCGGATTCTTCCTCCCCAGTTGCCCATCAACAGATTGCAGCTGGAACAGAAATTGCAGAACATGCTGATTTCAATCAAGCCTGAGCATGGGCTCGGCGGCGGCCTGTTTGATGAGACTGCATATGGGTTTGATTATTCACCTGAGGATCCAGATAACAAGCCAAAGGAATTCTTTGTCCGCAAGCCAGTAGAATCGCTTACATGGAATATCATCGATGCAGATCTCATAGTAAGCCCGCAGACTCGTTCGAGAATCAATGCATTCCTTAATGAACGTAACCTGAACTCTAAAAATTCTAATAATGACAACAAGAAACTTGCGACGGCAATGCAGGAATTCAGTTCTCTGACAGGAATCAAGGCTGTACGAATCAGAGCCAAGAATTCAGAAGGTTACAAACTGCTTCTCCCTGGCAGAAATGGCAGGAGAGGTCACAAGGCATATCCCCAAGGTGATATCCTGTTTGTTGATATCTGGAGAATTCCACAAAAAGGGGGCAAGGAATATTCATTCAAGGGAGTATATGTATGCAGAGCTGATGTTCACACGCAGAAGGGCGAATTTCATACAGAACGACCTCACCCGGCAGCAAAATTCATGATGAGATTATTCAAGAACGATATATTGGCACTGGAATTCCCTGATAGAACAGTATTAGCAAGGATCGCAGGTTTTAGTACAACAAATGACAGAATCGACCTGCGCCCCTTGCATGCCAGTGGTGATATCAAAACCTGGATCGAACAGACCAACAGCAGATATCGGGACCCCTTCTGGAAGCCAATCAATTCATTGCAGAACTTCATATCTCTTGATGTTCTTGTAAAGAAAAACAAAGACATGCAGATAAAACATGTGCATATAAGTATAGATGGTAGGCTAATATGCCGAAAATAGAAATGTGATTGGTGGCGTTGTCGAGATTGCTGAATCAGATCGCTGCCTCAGGACTGAGCGTGGTTTTCTGGTCGTAGAATCGACAGGAAAGGATCGCTCAGTCCTTGCACAAATAGATTATGATCAATTTGATGCTCTTATCTGTTCCAACACAGGTTTTCTGATAACCGGTCCTCTTCTGGCAATGCTGGCCGAGAAGAATAAATTCTTTATTGTATGTGGCCGCAATTACAATCCTTTGGCTGTTTTAGTCCCGCTGAGCGATAATTTTGAAAGTATTCGAAGAATACAAAGTCAGTTGCATGCCAGCCTGCCTTTAAAGAAAAGATTATGGCAGAAACTGGTTCAGGAAAAACTGAGAAATCAGGCAGCCCTACTCTTTTCAATCGGAAAGGAAGAGACCGCTACTAAAATTGAACATCTGGCATTCAAGGTTCTTTCGGGCGACTCGGATAACAAGGAGGCATACGCTGCAAGGTTGTATTGGCCTGCTCTCTTTGGCAACACCTTTTTACGTTCCAATGAAGAGGATCCTGTTAATGCATTTCTGAATTATGGATATGCTATTCTGAGGAGTTGCATCTGCAGAGCGATTGTCGGGTACGGTCTTCTGACGATGTTTGGCGTGCATCATGCAAATCTTAGAAACTATTTTGCTTTAGCTGATGATATTCTGGAGCCTTTTCGCCCTCTAGTAGACCGTTGTGTCTATAGTCTTATTCAAACAGGTAAATCAAACCTTGATCCGGATGCAAAAAGGATCTTATGCAGCCTGTTGATTCAGGATGTAGCTATGGAAGGCCAAACCATGCCGTTGACCAATGCAATACGGCACACTGTAGGAACACTGGTTTTATCATATGAGCAGAAGAAGGTATTGCTATGCCTTCCCGGAATCATGGACAGAAAGCCAAGACTCATGAAGAATTCCTAAGCGGATATAGGCTTATGTGGGCTATTGTCATTTTCGATCTGCCAGTAATTACAAAAGCGGATAGAAAAGAAGCCTCAAAATTCCGAAAGGACCTGCTGGACAAGGGCTTTCAGATGGTACAGCTTTCTGTGTATTTCAAGCTTCTTTCAGGTGTTGAAGAACTGGAGACCATCGAAAGATACATAGAAAGTATCTTGCCCAGGAAAGGAAAGGTTGAGATAATTCATATTACAGACAGGCAGTATGAAGATATTAAGAGTTTTTATGGAAATGTTCGAGAATCGCCGAAAAAATCCTACACGCAACTCCAACTTTTCTAGTCAAAGACCATTTTCTCAGTGCAGAGACCCTGTTAAATCGTTTCAGAATAACAGATTGTCTCTGCACTAATTCAGCTTACCAAGAAATGAGATCAGCCCGCAACACCTTACAGACTTGTCAAGAATAATTTTCAAATTCAGCTTACCAAGAAATGAGATCAGCCCGCAACGCGAGCATATAAACACGTTTCTCATCCGGTAATTCAGCTTACCAAGAAATGAGATCAGCCCGCAACCGATCATCCGCATCAGCCACAGAAACAGCAAATTCAGCTTACCAAGAAATGAGATCAGCCCGCAACGAAACAGTTTCAGGACAAGCCGTGACAGCAAATTCAGCTTACCAAGAAATGAGATCAGCCCGCAACCCGAGCCGTTATCGACTACCACCATGTCGGAATTCAGCTTACCAAGAAATGAGATCAGCCCGCAACCCGCAGAGGACGCTTTTTTTCGCCTTGACGAATTCAGCTTACCAAGAAATGAGATCAGCCCGCAACTGCCGCCTATTGTCAGTTTAACTTCAAGCTAATTCAGCTTACCAAGAAATGAGATCAGCCCGCAACAAGGCCGCGCTGTGGAAGATCCTCGATGCGAATTCAGCTTACCAAGAAATGAGATCAGCCCGCAACTCACCATGCAGTCTTGGAATCAGCGTGTATAATTCAGCTTACCAAGAAATGAGATCAGCCCGCAACTGAGCTTGCGGAGCGAAATCGACAACTTGAAATTCAGCTTACCAAGAAATGAGATCAGCCCGCAACCAAGATCCAGCACAGCGAGCTGATCGTCGAAATTCAGCTTACCAAGAAATGAGATCAGCCCGCAACGCCACCCCTCGGCCACTCAACGAGGCTGAGAATTCAGCTTACCAAGAAATGAGATC
>JAOABY010000110.1 GCA_026418115.1 Spirochaetaceae bacterium
AGATGTGTATAAGAGACAGCGTCAGGCCTGTCCGATCGCAGAGGGGCGGCAAAAGCCTCTGCCAGGTCAAGACTGCCCGTTACCAGTGCCGTTCCGATCTGCAGGTCGGCACCCATTGCATCGAGTGCCACGATATCCTGCAGTCCTCGAGCTCCACCGGTAGCGCCGCCTGCAAAGGTTACCCTGCAGGTGCCTGCAGCCACGACGAGCGATCGTGCCCGCTCCAGATCGATGCCACAGAGATCGCCTTCCGTTTCAATGAAGGTCACCAGAAATCCCGATACATACGGTGCAAGCTCCTTCATTATGGCTGCGATCGTGCCTTCTGCCGGCCGGGTCCAGCCTTCAACCATGAGTACCTCATCTTTGCTATCAAGTGCGACGATGAGGCGTTCGCGAGGGAGCCTTGCGAGAACTTCCGGTGTGGCTGCGGTACCGATCATGATTTTCCTGGCACCTGCATTCAGGTATTCCAGTGCCAGCTCAATACTGCGGATGCCACCTCCGACGCGTGCGGGATACTTTCTCACAAGTTCGAGCACGAGATCCTTGTTTGATCCGCGGCCAAGCGCAGCATCCAGATCAACAATGGCAATCTCCCCCGCGCGTGCATAGCGTTCGGCAAGTGCTCTCGGATCACCAGCATCGAGCGGCGGCTGCTTGCCTCCTCTGAGCTGGACTGCCTTGCCTCCGAGAATATCGATACTGGGAATGATCATAGACGAACCTCCACATTATGATCCGAAAGAAAGCGTTTGAGTACGGCGATCGGAAGATCACCTCTATGGAATGTGCCGGCAGCGAGCAGGGCACGTGCACCCACTTGCCAGCCTTCCAGAAAATGCTCGGGAAGTGCTGCACCCCCCGATGCCATGACCGGAATCGTGATGGCTTTCGCGATAGCTCCTGTCAGTGCAAGATCATAGCCTGCGTTCGTGCCGTCCCGATCGATTGAGGTCAGCAGAATTTCGCCTGCTCCCCTGGCAGCAGCTTCCCGCGCCCATGCTACGGCATCGATGCCGGTCGGTACGCTGCCTGCTGCAATGCAGACTTCATAACCCGAAGGAAGCGCAGGATTCGCTCTTGCATCTATTGCAACCACCATGCATTGCACCCCGTACCGCTGTGCGATACTGTCAATCACCTGTGGAT
>JAOABY010000111.1 GCA_026418115.1 Spirochaetaceae bacterium
GCTCTGTTCACATTGTCGCCAGGTCTGGCAGAAGGGCCTATCTGTACTTTGTAGACCAGGACATGTGATCCAAGTGGAGAAAGGCTGCCAAGATCATTCCATACCAGAAGGCCATCCGCCTGTATGGAAGGATCAGAGAAAGGCAGGCCATTCAATACGCTGCTGCCTGGCACATAATGGAAGCCACCCGGAAGTCTGTCCGTCATCTTGACCGGAGTGCTGATTACTGTTGTATCGCTGGCATTTCGTACAACTAACGTATAGCTGATCACTGCACCCTTGGCCGAGGCTGCTCTGTCTACGGTCTTTTCGATCAGCAGGCGATGGGGGCGCATCACCATGGTCGAGGTGGTATTTGAGTGTGCGGTCGTCATTCCAGCTGCAGTCAGTGAAGCCTTGTTCTCAATGACTGTGCCATCTGGAGTGTCAGCTTTCACCGTTGCGCTGAAACTGACATATCCTTGGAAGCCTTTGGGTATCAATGGAAAAATCCATGTTATGGTACCGCAGGTACCTGCCGGGTCAAGAGGAGAAAATGCAGCGCTCACGGGAATGGTAGCTGGCTGGCCATTGAGAGTGCCCCTTGCTTCACCATCGGTAATCTGCACCGGCGACTCGAGCTGCGCGGGAAGTATGTCGAAGAGCGTAGCATTGGCTGCATCCAGCGGACCATTATTGCCAAAATTGATCACATAGGCAATTTTCGATCCAGGCTGCACTTCAGCCTCTGGAGAGGCTGTCTTGAGCAGAGGCATCCACATGGTCTGCGAAAAGAGGATGCGGTTTATCGTAGTATCAGATATGAGCGGGTCAATGCTCGAGGAAGCCGTAATTTCGAGATCATGTGCCAGATCGTCAGCGGGAGTTCCGAATGGAATCAGCACTTCCACTCGAACGGTTTCAACCGCGCCGGGTGGCAGCAGCCCTGTATCAGGTATGCCGTCGCCATCGGTATCGAGCAGCGGCGTTACTCCATCAGCACGGAAATAGCGTATCGATGCCTGCTGCAATGTCCTTGCAGCTGGTATCGTGTTGGGTGTCCTCAGGTTGCGGGCATTCTGGCCCTGCCCGTCGATCCATCGAGCACGAAGGTTGAAACTGTCCGGCGCCGAGC
>JAOABY010000112.1 GCA_026418115.1 Spirochaetaceae bacterium
AGGTAGTGTCTCTGGCCTGTCAGGAATTGTTCGAAAAGAGAGTTGACTACAAGTTCATTACCGATTGACGCCATCGTGCTTGCCGGGCCTACTGCGTCCGGCAAGACGGATCTACTGGATGAGCTTTTCGGCAGGGGCGCGAACAGCACCCTGCCTATCCTGCAGAAGCGACTCCAGTGCGACGTACTGGGCGTCGACATCATCAGCGCCGATTCCATGCAGGCCTATCGAGGCATGGACATAGGTACGGCCAAACCTGATCCCGATCTTCTGCACCGCCTTCCGCATTACCTCATCGATATCCGCGACCCCCGGGAACAGTATACGGCAGGTGATTTTGTCAACCTTGCCGATCAGGCATGCGCGAGCAGTCGGGCGCGAGGCCGTCTGCCCATTGTTGCCGGCGGCACCGGTTTCTATGTAAAGAATTTTCTCTGTGGCCTGCCGGGTGCACCCAAATGCGATCCCGCCATCAGGCAGCAGGTGCAGGCCGATCTTGAAGCTTTGGGCCCGGATGCGCTGCGAAAGGAACTCGCCGAGGCTGATCCTCATCTGGCAGCTTCGATCAAACCCAGAGACCTCTACCGTCTGAGCCGCGCAGTGGAAATTCTGAGGCAGACCGGCACGCCCCCCAGCATGTTTGCACCCTCAGCAACGATTCGGGAAGGCAGACGCTTTCTCGTTCTGGGCATCACCAGGCCGCGTGAAGAACTGCACGAAAGGATCAACGCACGGGTAGAGGCGATGTTTGCCCGGGGTCTTGCTGAAGAAGTGCGGAGCCTGCGTACACGCGGCTATGGCCCTGATGATCCCGGGATGCAGGCGATAGGCTACCAGGAATTCTTCGAATTGGATGGAAGACCCGAAGAAGACATCAAGGCAGCAATTGCCCTCCATACGCGCCAGTACGCAAAGCGCCAGATGACGTTCTTCCGCGCATTGCCAGGAATACGATGGGTGGATCCAACGCCGGAAGCCTTGCGTGCGGCCATATTCGACATGCTTTCCTCACTGCCTTTACTGGACACTGGCAAGATGCATGAAGTATAGTGATTCCCGATGACTGGAGTCTGGCTCACTACGCTGCTGCTTGCCGTGCTGCCCATCTCGGAAC
>JAOABY010000113.1 GCA_026418115.1 Spirochaetaceae bacterium
GTGACTACCGGAAGCCCTGCACTGGTGCGGAAGGGCGAACTGGAAGTCAGTGTACAGCCGGCTCGCGTCAAAGCCTACGACATGTTCCCTACCTTTGATATCGTGATCTGGAATAAGGGGTCGGGAAATGTCTATGATGCTTTCTTCTATTTCAATAATCCCAATAACTCTCTGAATGCGTATTCCTACAGCATCCCACAGGGGCCGGCTCCTGATGTTGTAGAGACGCTGCCAGCAGCAGATGCGGTATGGCGATACCATCTCATTCCGCCAGGTGAGAAACGGTATTTCAGAATAAAGGATAGAATAGGCTATCTTCCAGCAGGTTCTGGAGATACCATTACCACCAATCTTCAGTACTCATGGGGACTGGCGTGGCCGGATGAGCTGGATCCAAGAGTTGAAATCATATGTCAGCAGCTTTCGAAACCAGCCTATGTCGACCTGGTAAAGCCTCAGGTTCTGATCTCGGCTCATACCGTTGATCACGTGATCGACTACTGCGGCGATCCATCAAGATTTACTGTTACGGCAAAGAATACCGGAACCACCATCGCCTTCAATCCCATTATCGAAGTACAGCTGCCACCAGGTCTGAGCTATGCAGGCAATGTCGTGTTCTCATTCAGTGGAGGGCCTCTTGATGCTCTGCCTGCTGTCAGTCAGACAGGTACTGTGGCTGCCGGGCTTGTGCTGCGCTATGATTTTACAAATGCAATCCCCGCTGATGCCTATGGCGATCGATACCTTGGCCCGGGGCAGACTATCAGCGTCGCGTATGATGCGGTAATCGCAAATTCAACTGATGCCCTGACTTACAGTAATGGCAGCAAGAGGTCTCTGGCCCGTGTGCTGTTCGATGAACCAGCCCGTGCCTATTACCGTCAGAACCTCCTCAGCTCGAGCCAGGATGTACTGGCAACCATGCCGGCGACTCCTTCCATACAGATTGCTCAGCAGGTAAGAAATATTACTCAAGGCACCGCATGGGGCAGTCCAGCCTCAATTGCGGCAGAGCCTGATGATGTGCTCGAATTCAAGTTCATCCTGCAGAATGTTGGAAATTATGTAGCCAAGAATGT
>JAOABY010000114.1 GCA_026418115.1 Spirochaetaceae bacterium
AAGAGACAGGAGCAGGGGAGAGCGCATGGGAACAGTATCTTGCAGAAAAGAGCCAGACGTTATCCTTGCCATGGGATGATATTTCGCTTGGCATAAGTAAAAGATGGCTGGAAAAGCAGCAGACAAATGCAAGGCTCGAAAAGATTACTCCAGTATGTAATGAAATTTGTACAGAACCATGTGGAGTGTGCAACAAAGAAATAGCAGTAGTATCTGATAGTATACATAATACAGTTAATGCCATGGATGGAGGCATGCCGACAGTACCATGTGCTTCGAAAGAATCCTTCATCGAGACGATTCTTGTTGCAAAATGGTCGAAAAGGGGCAAAGCTGTCTATTATCCTTTGCATGCAGTATCTTTTGCATTCTCCAGGGCTTTTCAGATGGCTGGCCTTGAAATGGCATATACAGAAGGATTCAATCCGCAACCCAAAATTGAGCTTACACCTCCTTTATCGCTTGGCATAGAAGGTTATGGAGAGGTTCTCAAAGCATCCATTCTTGTAAAGAACTCTCTGCCTCAAAGTGAAATCGCATCAATTGTCGAATCCATCAATAGCAGACTGCCGCAGGGGCTGAGAATTGAGAATCTCAGGTTGATACCCCTTATGAAAGATGAGAAAAAGCGATCATTAGCTTCCCATTTTCATGCAGCCGAATGGTCTTTTATGTTCTTCGAAGACCAAAGCTGGCTGGAAGCCCTGAAATTATTGCAACAGCATGAAGAGGATCTGATCTCATGGCAAATTTCTGATAAGTCTCTCAGGACATTGAGCATTGTAGAACATGCGCCGGCTCCAGACAGAAAGGTCTTCAACGTGCTGAAAAAACTCAGAGAACATTTTTCCACAAGCCAAATTTCTGAAACATCCTTCAAGGCTACGAGGATTGCCTGTCTCTCAATGGATGCTGCATCAGGATCTCTCATTCCGCTGGAGGAGGCGCTCTGAAAAGCCGCGCATGAGAATTACCCTCAATGATTTTTGTGCCTCCTGGTAGACAGAATATACATTATGCGAACTGCCAGATATGACTTTTTCTTTTTCTGAAGAACCATTATGCAATAT
>JAOABY010000115.1 GCA_026418115.1 Spirochaetaceae bacterium
GGAGCCTATCTCTCGCTGGGTCAGGCGAAGATGTTCGCAGATGATATCGTGGCCGGCCGTGGGTTTATCGCGGTCGCGCTGGTATATTTCGGGAGATGGAATCCGTTCCTGATCCTCGGCGGAAGTCTGCTGTTCTCGATTGCGCAGTCCCTTCAGCTCGCCATTCAAGTGCAGGGCATCGCCTTTCCGTATGAATTTGCGGTCATGCTGCCCTATGTGCTGGTGATTCTGGTACTCGCCTTCGCCGGAGGCAGCACGGTACGTGGCCCCGCTGAACTCGGCAAACCCTATAACAGAGAGAAACGCGTCTAGCGGGCAGAGAAGGGCCCTGTATTTTTGGGGGAGGACCCCGGAGGCATCAGCCGCGTGCAGCCTTTGCGAGTTTGGGAGCAATCACAAAGCGACAGTAGGGCGCATCAGGGTTCCTGGCATAGTAGGATTGATGGTACTCCTCGGCAGGCCAGAACACTCCTGCAGGCTCAAGTGCGGTCACTATGGGATCCGCGTAGTATGCCTGTGCGTCCCACAGCGAAGCTTCGGCTATCTCCCGCTGGCGCTCGTCGAGATAGAAAATCACCGATCGATATTGCTCACCGACATCGGCCCCCTGCCGGTTCAGGGTCGTGGGATCGTGAAATTTCCAGAACAGGTCGAGTATCTGGCGATAGCTGATGCGTGCCGGATCAAACGTGATCTCTACAGTTTCGGCGTGCCCTGTAAGTCCTGTACAGACGGTTTCGTAGCTGGGATGCGGCACCGTACCGCCGCAGTAGCCGGACCTTACCGCCTTTACTCCGTCTATTCTGGAAAACGGCGCCTCCAGGCACCAGAAGCAGCCGCCTGCCAGAAGGGCTTTTTCAAACATTTTCGTATCATGCTGCATGCATTCCTCCTTGCAACAGCCCATTATTCATATATTTCGAATATAATGGATATGGAACCTTCCTGCGTCTGGAAGCGACATATATGATAAATGTAATGAATCGCCGTTCATGGAGGGAATAGTGTGCTGCACCACATGCTGAAGCGTGCTGGAAGTGTCAAAGGAGGGAATGTCTGTGAAAAA
>JAOABY010000116.1 GCA_026418115.1 Spirochaetaceae bacterium
ATATCCTGAATCGATATGGGAGTGGAAATGCCATCGAAGAATGCCTCGAGCTTGTTCCGGCTGAGCGCAAGCTCGTTATTGGCTTCCTGCAGGCGCTTCTGCTGTTGCTTGAGACGTTCGAAACTGATGGCATTCTCAAGCGCCACCGATGCCTGGTCCGTCAGGAACTGCAGTATTTCAATGTCGAACTGGTTGTAGTAATCCTTGTCCAGTCGAGGCCCCAGCACGATGAAGCCATTGAGCCTTTCCTTGAAGCGGAGAGGCAGAACAAGGCTGGCCTTGACTGTGTCTGCCAGCTTCCCCTTTTCGAGTCGGACCTCGACGAAGGATTGTGGTCCGCTCGTCGCTGCCGGTACCTGTCGGCCGATGCGGTTCAGATAGCTGCGCACAAGATCATCGGAGCGGGACAGAGTGACATATTGCTCTTCATCACTCTCGGTGAGCTCGGCAAACGGCAGACCCTTGGCGGCAATGATCTTGAAACTGCGTGAACTGTAGTCATTGATGAGAAGGAAAGCCCACTCGAGATTGAAAGTGGAGATAACCTTGTCGATGGTGAGCTTGGCGAGATCCTCAAGGTTCACTATGGAGGTGAGATCGGCCGAAAATTTGCGGAGCCCCTGATAGTACTGGAAGCTTTTCCCTCCATAGAGGCGCTCCAGCAATGCCTGGGTAGTGGAACGCAGCGGCGAAAGCACGATGGATGAAATGATGCCCAGCGTAAAGGCAATCAGGACCAGACGCGGGAAGGGTATGAGTCGATCAAGATTGAAGACAAGGGTAAAGAAGAACTCGAATATGATGGCTGCCGTCACCGTGAGGAATATGGCGAGGAAAATGTTGAGCACCACCACCGAATAGTGAATCAGCCTGTATTTGTACACGGCGAAGAAGATGAAGGCTGCATTGATGGTGGCTGCGAGCAGATCGAAGGGATAGCGCCCCAGCGGCGGATAGAGATTGAGCGCAACACCAAGCACCGTAATCACCGCACCGGGGGCCAGCAGCCTCAATGATTTCTTGATGAACTTGTCGCTGCTGTTCCTGAGCTCCCAG
>JAOABY010000117.1 GCA_026418115.1 Spirochaetaceae bacterium
GCGTAGTACAGAGCTTGATGTAGCAGTGGTCTATACAGGCGTGGCAAACCTTGCTTCGGCAGGGGCCATGCTTGACCGTTTTGGAGTCCGATGGGCTGTTGCTGACTCCCCCGACATGGTTGAACATGCTCGCGTCGCGCTTGTGCCGGGTGTGGGAGCTTTTGGACCAGCGATGCAGGCGCTTCGAACCCGCGGACTTGATGTAGCGCTTCGGAAACGCTTTGCTGCAGGGAAACCCTCGATGGGCATCTGTCTGGGTATGCAGTTGTTCTTCGAGGCGAGCGAAGAAAGCCCCGGCACAGAGGGCCTTGGAATTCTCCGAGGGACGGTGCGCAGGCTCTCAGAGAGTCTGCCGTTGCCGCAGCTTGGATGGAACAGAATCGAGGTTGAGTCTGTACCCGTACTTGACCAGCCTCAAAGGCAAGAGGCAGATGAGGCAGCATTACGGCAGAGAGAGGCTGTTCGAGCCGATGCATCGCTTGTTCCAGGCTGGATGTATTTCGCCAACAGCTTCGCCCTTCCTCTCGACCTCACACAGGGGGAGATGCAACGCCCCGAGGCAGCCGTTGTCACAGGCTCTGGAGCAGAGGACCTTTCCTGGTTTGTGGCGACAGCCCGCTATGACAAGCCATTTCTCGCAGCACTGGAATGCTCAGAAGCACAACAGCCCCTCCTCCTGCTCATGCAATTCCATCCCGAACTCTCTGGCAGCGAAGGTGCGACTATCGTGCAACGGTTTCTGAATCGGGCAGGCGTAGGTATGCAAAAAGCAGTGCACCCTGAGAAAGAAGCAGCCTGGGATAGAGTACAGCCTGTTGCGCGCAGCTGCTGGAACCCAGCTTCCCCAGAAACCAACAGCGCCAGGAATGTCGGACTCGCCGTGCGCATTGTGCCCTGCCTTGATTTCAAGGATGGCCGCGTGGTGAAAGGGATCCATTTTGCAGGTCTGGCGGATGCAGGCGATGCGGTCGAGCTTGCCTGCCGCTATGAGACAGAAGGTGCCGATGAGCTTGTATTTCTCGATATCTCCGCTACGGTGGAAGG
>JAOABY010000118.1 GCA_026418115.1 Spirochaetaceae bacterium
CTTCAGGACTGTGGGCTTACCGTACATCTGGCGACCGAGAGCGTGGCCGCAGAGGCAGAAAATCTGCGGCCGAACGGTCCCCCGCCAGAGGCACTAATTCGCTGGATCCGTGAGCGGCATATCACCGCGCTGGGCTTTTCCTACCGGCTCGACCCTGATACTGGTACCACTCTGTTTGCTGCGCTCGCAGATGCGCTGAAACGGGCAAACCTTCTGGCTGGGCAAGGAGGCCCTGTACGCTGTCTGTGGTTTGGAGGCCTGCCGCCAGCCTGTGAGAAGGTTCGCGAACGCGTGCCATGGGTCGATGCAGTTTTCAGGGGAGACGAATCGCCTCAGGAAATCCTGGAACTTGTAGGCCTCCCTGCACATCTGGTACCGGCGGAAATCTCTGCAGAACTCTCCTATGACAAGGCTCGCATGGAATTCGGTACGGAACTTGTCCGGAAAGGAGACTACAGGCAGGTGCAGCCAGTTGACCGGAGCGGCTCAGTCGGTTTTGGCTGCTGGGGTGAACNCGTGGAGCACCGCATACAGCATGGTATCTCCAGAGGTCTGCCTCCTCTGATTCGTGCGCATGTGGGACCCTGGCTGCCCGATCGCCACGAAGCGGTCTCGCTCTTCCTTGACTGGACGAAAAGGCTTGCAAAAAGCGGCCTTCTGGATGTGCTGTCAATCGGTTCCTCGCAATTGACGCAGAGCAGGTTTGGAGAAGACTGGGGTGAGTTGCCGAACGGTGGTGGTGTGCCCATCAACAGCCCGGCCGAATACCGACAGGTGTGGGAAGCTGGCAGACCCATGCTGGTGAGAACCTATGCCGGCACCAGGAATGTGCCCGCCTTGGCCAGAATGCATGAGGAATCGCTCGATATCTGCTGGCATGCGCTTTCATTCTGGTGGTTTTCCAGGATTGATGGCAGAGGAGACAACACGGTACGCCAGAATCTGGAAGAACACAGCGCAGCCATGCGATACATTGCATCTA
>JAOABY010000119.1 GCA_026418115.1 Spirochaetaceae bacterium
AAGTCCAGCCGATTCGGAAAGCTTTCTGAGCCATGAGGGAGCGAGTTCGGCAGGCACTGCAAAATGGCACCAGGGATATTTTGGCCTCAGGGTGGGCATGCGTACGGAAGCGAGCGGCTTCGTCTCAGATCCATGAGGTAGCTCCTGTCGGGCAGGATGCCTTGCTTTCTCCATGCCTGATGGTCGTTCGGCATCGATGCCTGCCGACTCCATCATGATGCGCTGGCCTGTCCTGAAAATGCCTGGCATGGGGCAGGCTCCTGAATGGGGGCAGGGTGCTTCGACCTGCATGTCGGCCAGCAACGCGTTTGCGCGCAAGGCGCTGATGAGCCCCCCTGCGCGCGGCTCGCCAGGTTCCACTACAAGGATGTGCCCGCCATATGCCGTCAAATCGACAAGCGCATGGAGTACGGAATCCGCGTGCTCGGCAAGCGGAGCATGATCGGCATGTTTCCACACGAATTCATTGAGTACATTGACTGCACTCACGAGATCGGCTCTTATCTTGAGCGGTTCGCCAAAACGACCCTGGTGCAGTTCGATGTTCCATGGAGGCAGGGATCCCGCATGTCTGGCAGCGAGTGTTTCGAGTAGCAATTTGCCGGTTTCCATGATTCTCGGCGCTCTGTCTACGCAGAGGATGCGGAGAGGCTTCGTCCGCAGCTCCGGCCTGGCGATATAGAGAGCCAGCGGAAAGGTAAGAGGGCCGGATCCGATATCAAGCACAGTGCCGTGTTCGGGGATGTCGAGCGAAAGATCGGTGAGGAGTGCAGTCAGACGCACAAGATTCCAGGGCATGAAATATCTGAGATAGGCGGAGAAAAAGGCAGGATTCGCAATATAATCGGCCTTGCGGAGCGCGCGCTCCATGGTGAGGGCTTTCCAGAGATCCCGGATGCTGCGAGGCAGGAGGGAGAACTGGCGCTGGTTGAGAGGATTGACTTCATGCAGGCACTGTGGCAGCAGTTCGAGCGCGTGCAC
>JAOABY010000011.1 GCA_026418115.1 Spirochaetaceae bacterium
TCGAGCCTTCTCAGACGTGCTGCGGTAGAGGCACCGCCTGCAACGCCGCCGATGATGACGTATCTGGCCATGGACTTGCTCCTCCGGCTGGATGGTGTATAGAAGTATTATAATATTTATATATCGATATAGCAAGTGCCTTACCTTCTCTCTTCGATCAGGCCTGGCTCCTCTCGTGCTTCTTTACCCCATCTATGGATAACTATAGTATACATGCCATGATCAGTGCTGGCTGGGCTGCAGGATGCGCCCTGGGAGGCCTCACCCTGGCGGGGATACTCGAGAAACATGCCATAATGCAGGCAGTTCGGCACATACCACTGAGGATTCTCGTCAATGGGACAAGAGGCAAATCGACAGTCACACGCCTGATTGCAGCAGCGCTCAGGGCCGGCGGCATATCCGTCATGGCCAAGGTGACTGGATCGGCGGCACGGCTCATCGATCTGCATGGTGAAGAGCA
The DNA here is from genome assembly GCA_026418115.1 of Spirochaetaceae bacterium. Lineage (GTDB taxonomy): Bacteria > Spirochaetota > Spirochaetia > Treponematales > Rectinemataceae > Rectinema. The sequence goes on from JAOABY010000011.1 coordinate 464, forward strand.
GGCAATCCCCCGAAAGGGAAGAGCATCGGTCATGGAACATGGCTGGTTCATGCGCGAGGCAGCACGTGCCGGAGCAGAAGCCATCGTTGCCGAATGCATGGCAATACGACCAGACACCTCGCGCGCAGTAGCACGTATGACACGCCCCACCATGGCGGTGCTCACCAATGTCCGACTGGATCATCCCGATACCATGGGCCCTGATATACTTTCCGTAGCACAGACCCTCTCGGAGACCATACCGGAGCATGGGGTGCTGCTTGTACCAGAGGAAGCTTTTGGTCCCGAGCCTGCGCTTGCTGCGGTACTTGCAGCAGCAGACCGATGCCATACATCAGTCATACGAGTTGGCGTCTCGGACCGGATCAGAGAGGGTGCCAGGCTCTTTCCGTACCCGATGCCACCCCAGAATCTCGCACTGGCGATGGAGGTCTGTTCCCGCACCGGCGTGGAATATCAGTGTGCCCTCAATGGTATGCTGGCTGCGAATCCTGACCCTGGAGTAGTGCCCGTACTCGAAATACTGCTTCCAATAGCCCGTCTTCTGATCATCAATGCCTTTGCAGCCAACGATCTTGCGTCGAGTCTGCTGCTCAAGGAAGAAGTGCTGGCAGGACGCATGGCCAGAGGCCTCGACGTACCTGCGTCATGGGCTCTGGTGTACAACCACAGACAGGATAGGCCATGGCGGCTTGATGAGGCAGTTGCCACAGCCATGGCTCTGGAGGCACGAATGATCCTGGTCATGGGGGTTTCGTCAGGATTGGTCAGGCACCGGCTCCTAACAATGGCCAGACGTGCCCACACAGAAAGGGACAGAGCCTTGCTGCGTACTGAGCAGATACCCATACGCACAATATCCCCCCACCCGGATGAGCTTGGCCGGGCTCTGCAGGAGCTGGTTTCTGCAGACAGGCAGGAGCGCTGGGGTCCGAGTAGGGAGAAGAAGCCTTTCATCGGCGTGCTGATGACCGGCAATATAAAGGGAGACGGCATGCAGCTCACCGAGGCGCTGCTGCGACAGGCTGAGAGCAGTGATGCGGAAGCCGGAATCTCCCGCTCAGGATGCAACAAGGAATGAATCATGCTTTCTACTTCGATGATTGTTTCCATACTTGCAGGATTTGCATTCACCGAACTCACCGGCTGGCTGCCGGGCGGGCTGGTGGTTCCCGGCTACCTGGCGCTCCATGTTGATCAGCCCATGAGGCTGCTGGCTACGTATGCGGCTGCCAGTCTTGCCGTCCTCATGGTCTATGCTCTGGATCAAGTGACAATCCTATTTGGGCGGCGGCGCTTCATGGCCTGCATTCTTGCAGGCATACTTGCGGGATTGCTTATTGACGCTGTTGCAGCATGGTTGCCTCCTGCAGGCACCGACCTTCGAGCAATCGGATTCGTAGTACCGGGTCTCATGGCGCATGATGCCCTGCGACAGGGAGCCGGCAAGACACTGCTTGCCAGCCTCGCAGTCACGCTCTGCACCTACAGCATACTGGTGTTGCTGCGATGAATACGAGAGCAACCACACTCAGAGTCATGCTTGCCTTAGTGTCACTCCTTGGAGGCATACTGCTGGCACGAGCCCTGGTGCGTTCCGAAGAGCATCCTGCAGCCTCCGTGATGCAGGCTGCTGCACTTCGTCTTCAGAGGGCGGAACAGGCTATCGCGCAAGCCCGCCGGGAACAAGGTTTTCCGCCCGATCAGGAAAGCGATCCCTTTTCTACAGGCATGATTGGCCTGCCCTCATCGCCACTCACTACGACTTCGGGCGACATCGTTGCCAAACGAACCTCAACGCACCGTGCCTTTGCTGCGCTGACAGTGCGATGGTTTCATGAACTGGGGCTGCATCCTGGGGATCGCATTGCCATCGGCGCGTCAGGATCCTTCCCGGCCCTTCTTCTGGCGGTACTTTCGGCCTGTGCAGAGACCGGCATCGAGCCGGTGGTAATTCCTTCAATAGGGGCTTCTTCGTATGGAGCAAACATTCCCGGCTACACCAATGCCGAGATGCTTGAACTCCTGTACCGAAAGGGCCTGCTCCCTTTCAGGGCGGCAGCGCTCTCCCCCGGTGGAGAAGGTGACCGCGGTGTGTCAGCATATTTCTCACTGGAACCTCGCACTGATCTGTATGAGTATGCCCTCTCCCTCGCATCACGACTGGGAGTGAGGTGCATCGACGAGCCCGATGCTGCCGCCAACAGAGCCCAGCGGCTTGCGATCTACAGCCAGGGCGCTCCGATACGACTCTTCGTCAATATAGGAGGCGCTGATCCCAATTTCGGCAATGATGCAGTGTCCCTTCGAATAAGGCCTGGACTGGTCATGCCCTCGGCATACTCCGAGAAGGCAACGGGCGGGCTTCTGGGCTACTTTCTGGGACGAGGCATACCAGCACTTCACCTGCTCGATATCAAATCGCTCGCACTCGCCCATGGCATACCTGTTGATGGCAATCCATGGGGCGAGATTCCTCCACAAATTCTGTATTTTTCCAGAATGCCCCGCTGGCCGCTGCTTGCCGGTCTCATGCTGGCTGCGTTTGCTCTTGTGGCAGGGTGGAGAAGGGAACAGTCATGATTTCACTTCCCTGAGCTTGTGCTTGCCTTTTCAGCACTTGTCATCCGCATGCCACTCGGGTAGTATCCATGCAATACCTGACTTCCTTCTTTGCATCGGGAGAATATCATGGCCAAATATCCATTCGCTGAAATTGAGCGGAAATGGCAGCGCTACTGGGAGGAACACAAGACCTTCCGGGCCACCGAGGACCCATCGGTTCCCAGGGAAAAGCGCCGCTATGTGCTCGACATGTTCCCCTATCCATCGGGGGCGGGCCTGCATGTCGGCCATCCTGAAGGTTACACTGCCACCGACATCTACTGCCGCTACCTGCGCATGAAAGGCTACAATGTACTGCATCCGATGGGGTTCGACTCCTTTGGCCTTCCAGCGGAAAACTATGCCATCCAGACAGGAACCCATCCGGCGGTCACCACCGAAGCCAACATCAACCGTTTCCGCCAGCAGATCAAGTCGCTCGGCTTTTCCTATGACTGGGAGCGTGAAGTTTCAACCTGTGATCCTGACTACTACAAGTGGACGCAGTGGATTTTCCTCCAGCTCTTCAAGATGGGACTTGCCTATGAAGCCGAGATGCCCATCAACTGGTGTCCCTCATGCAAAACCGGTCTGGCAAATGAGGAAGTCAAGGATGGACTCTGCGATCGGTGCCACACGAAAGTAACCCGCAAGCGTATCCGCCAGTGGGTGCTCAAGATTACTGCCTATGCCGACCGCCTCCTCGAAGGTTTGGACAGGCTCGACTGGCCAGAGCCGATCAAGCTCATGCAGCGCAACTGGATCGGCAGATCAGAAGGCGCGTCGGTGCATTTCGAGGTGGAGGGGCATGACGCGAAGCTCGAAATCTACACTACCCGTCCCGACACGCTCTTTGGCGCAACCTATATGGTGCTGGCTCCAGAGCATCCACTCGTCCAGCGCATCACGACAGCCAGCCAGCGCGCAGCGGTGGAAGCCTACATTGAGGCTGCAGCAGCCAAGAGCGATCTGGAGCGCACCGACCTCAACAAGGACAAGACAGGCGTCTTTACGGGGGCCTATGCCATCAATCCCGTCAATGGCTCGCGCATCCCCATCTGGATTTCCGACTATGTACTGATTTCCTACGGTACCGGCGCCATCATGGCGGTACCTGCCCACGATTCGCGCGACTGGGAGTTCGCGAAAAAATTCGGGCTGCCCATCATCCAGGTCGTGGCAAAGCCAGGGGAGACCGGCCCCTTTGACCGTGAACCTGCAGAGTGCTTTGAAGATGAAGGTGTTGCAGTCAACTCAGGCGAATTCAACGGCCTGCCTACCTCCGAATTCAAGCAGCGCATCACTGCATGGCTTGAAGAGCGAGGTATCGGTAAAAAAGCCATCAACTACAAGCTGCGCGACTGGCTCTTCAGCCGCCAGCGCTACTGGGGCGAACCGATACCCGTTGTCCACTGCAGGCACTGCGGCATCGTACCTCTGCCCGAAGAAAGCCTGCCGCTCACCCTGCCAGAGGTAAAATCCTATGCGCCTACCGGCACCGGCGAGTCACCACTGGCTGCCATCGAATCCTGGGTCAACACCACCTGCCCGAAATGCGGTGGGCACGCACGACGCGAGACCAATACCATGCCCCAGTGGGCAGGTTCGTGCTGGTACTACCTGCGCTACCTCGATCCGGACAACAGCAGCGCCTTCGCTGACCGCTCGAAGATCGACTACTGGATGCCGGTGGACCTCTATGTGGGAGGCGCCGAGCATGCAGTACTCCACCTCCTCTACAGCCGCTTCTGGCACAAGGTCCTATACGACCTCGGCCTGGTGAATACCGACGAACCATTCATGCGCCTGGTCAACCAGGGCATGATTCTGGGCGAAGATAACCAGAAAATGTCCAAGAGCCGAGGCAATGTCATCAACCCGGACGATATTGTCGCATCCTATGGTGCTGACGCCATGCGTGTCTATGAGATGTTCATGGGCCCGCTTGAGGTATCCAAGCCTTGGTCAACGGCCGGTCTGGTGGGTGTTTCACGATTCCTGGAGCGCCTCTGGGCTCTCTCCGAACGTCCCGTGGTCGATGAACCCATGAGCCAGGAGCTGGAAAAACTGCTCCATAAAACGATTAAAAAGGTGACGCACGACACCGAGACGCTGAACTTCAATACTGCCATTTCGCAGATGATGATCTACTCCAATGAGCTCGCGAAACTGGAGCGTCTGCCTCGCACAGCCTGGGAGCCTTTTGTCCTGCTCATCTCTCCCTATGCTCCCCATCTCGGTGAAGAGCTCTGGGAAAAGCTGGGCTACACCGAATCCGTTTCCAAGACTGCCTGGCCGACATGGGATGAGTCGCTCACCCGCGATGAAGAAAAAGAAATAGTCGTCCAGATCAATGGCAAGCTCCGTGGCAAATTCACCGCCCCGGCCGGCACTGCCGAGGATGAACTGGCAGCCCGTGCCAGAAACGCCGAGAAAGTCGCCGAATGGCTCGAGGGCAGGGAGATCGTCAAGACGATTGTCGTGCGAGACAAGCTTGTCAATTTTGTAATCAGGTCGTAGAATGGAATATTGTCGACGTGCCGTGTACGGGAATGTCCGCACTCGCCACCTGCGGCGCGTTCTGTAAGGAGGCTGGCCATGCTCGCTCTGCATGGCCATTTTTCTTTTTATGCCCCGATCGAGTACATCTCGAGAGCGCCGCGGCCAATGTTATGATACAGGCTTACTGTCGCCCCGCTGGTGCCGGTTCTCCCGGCCGGGCAGGCGCAGATGGCATCATGTTGATCCACAGCCCCGCAGCGATGCAGCCAAGGCCTGCCAGGAATCGAGGCATGAGCACCTCGCCAGCGAAGAGCACACCCAGCAGCACGGTCAGAGCTGTCTCCCAATAGAACACGATACTTCCTTTCGATGCCGGCACAGTACGGTAGCCGTATGCCATGAAAGCCTGTGCAAGAAAGGCTCCAACCCCTACAGCAATCACCAGCAGCAGACCTGCAGCAGGTATACCCCGCTGGGGAAGCGGTGCCCAGAAAAACAGCGCCAATCCGAACAGACTCGGCGAAAGATACAGTATGAAAGGATCCACGCCGGCACGGGAGGCCTTGCGCACGAAATTGACCGCAATACCTGCAAGCAGCGAGCCTGCAAGTGCAAAGAGATCACCAGCTGGAGAAGCACCGGAGCCATCCCGCACCACCAGCACTGCTCCCAGCGTGCAGACCGCCAGGCTTGCCAGTGTGCGCCAGGTAATCTTCTCCTTGAACAGCAAGGCGCCAAAGAGACTCACGAATACAGGATAGGTATTGGAAAGCAACGTGGCCCGGCCAGGTCCGGTCATGCCGATTGCCACATAGGTCGCAGCCATGGAGAGAGAGCCGGCAATTCCGCGAAGCGCCACAATGCCCCTCATCGAGGGATCCAGTTTTGATTTTCGTACAAGAATTGCTGCCGTACAAAGCAGCACGCCAATCGCGAACCGTACTGCCGAAACCAGCAGACCGGGCACATAGGCCGAAGCAGCTTTTACCAGCAGCGAGGTAAAGGCGAACATGGTTGCTGCAGAAAACAGCCAGGGGAGGCCGCCTCCTGCCTGCATCTTCTTTCGCAAAGCCACTGACATCATGCACACGAAGGTAGTATGCATCCGGCATTTTGTCCAGAAAGGCAGACAGGCGCTCTTGACAAGCAGGTTTTCCTCATCGAGCATGGAATTCCATACCAGCAATCCAGGGAACTGCCATGAATATGAACACCTATTTTAGAACTGGCACACCCAACTCTGTGCTCGATGATCTGCGCGACATGGTGCCGATGCTCTGGAACAACCCAAACAGGCTGCCTGCTACCCAGGCCCTCGCCACAATCGATCTTTCACTGCACGATATTCTTGATGCCGAACGCCGGCTGCAGCGATTTGCCCCGCTCATACGAAAGCTTTTCCCTGAAACAGAAACAGGCATCATCGAATCGCCCCTGCTGCCAATTCCCCATTTCCAGCACGCATACAGACAGTTGCCCGGGGTCAGCCCGCACGCAGGACAGGGAACACTGTTTCTGAAATGCGACAATGCGCTTCCCATAGCCGGATCCATCAAGGCGCGCGGCGGTATCTACGAAGTGCTCAAGCACGCCGAGGATCTTGCCCTTGCAGCTGGCATGCTGTCCCCAGATGATGATTACTCCATACTCGCAGAGGATCATGTCCGAACTTTCTTCGGCCGCCACACACTCGCAGTCGGATCTACCGGCAACCTGGGCCTTTCGATTGGCATCATGGGGAGGGCTCTCGGCTTCAAGGTTGAGATTCACATGTCGCATGATGCGAAGGAATGGAAAAAGGAGCTTCTGCGCAGCAAGGGCGCGACAGTCATCGAACACGCCGATGATTACTCAAGCGCCGTGGCTGAGGGCAGAATACGATGTGCGAATGATCCGCTGGCATATTTTATTGATGATGAAAATTCCAGACACCTGTTTCTGGGCTACGCAGTGGCAGCATTGAGACTCAAACGTCAGATTGAGGAATTTGGCCTGGTTCCGGGACCCGAGAGACCTCTTCATGTCTATCTACCCTGTGGTGTCGGGGGTGCGCCAGGCGGCATTGCATTTGGGCTCGCTCATGTATTTGGCGACAACGCCCATAGCTGGTTTGCAGAGCCGACTCATGCGCCATGCATGCTGGCAGGTCTGGCAAGCCGGCGATTCGAGGCAGCCAGAGTCTATGATTTCGGCATCGACAATAGGACCGAGGCCGATGGTCTGGCCGTAGCGTCTCCCTCCCGGCTTGTTGCCCGTCTTGCCGATGTGCTGATTGATGGTGAGTACACCGTAGATGATCCAACGCTGTTCGGTCTGCTTGCACTCCTTCAAGATACGGAGGGAGTGAAACTGGAACCTTCTGCGGCAGCCTCACTTCCTGGTGCCTTTCTCGTCGATGCGCCTGCTGGAGCCATCCATATCGCATGGGCGACGGGAGGGCTGTTTATCCCTGACGACCTGTACCTGCAGATGTACGAAAAGGGAAGCTGCCTGCTCCGTGCAGGTAGGGGCTGAACCCCCGGACGAGCACACCCCAGGAAAAATTTTTACTTGCGTACCTGAAAAACCTGATTTACACTTGCACAGCTGCCCGGAATTCCGGCCGTCGGCCGCTCGGGCAGTCGATGGAAACGCTCTCCATGGCAAGAAAATAGCTCTATTGTTCAAGCCATTGGGAGGAGGAGGCGCCATGCAAGGTTTTCACGATTTCATCAATTTCCTGAACGGCTACCTGTGGGGACCACCCATGCTGGTACTGCTGTTCGGAACCCACCTCTACCTGACCTTCAGGCTCAGGTTTATTCAAAAATACACGTTCCTGGGCATCAAGCTCTCGGTGAGCAAGGATAAGTCGGGAACTGGCGATGTTTCGCAGTTCGGCGCGCTGACCACCGCTCTTGCAGCCACCATTGGTACCGGCAACATCGTCGGTGTCGCAACCGCAGTAGCTCTCGGCGGTCCTGGCGCCGTGCTCTGGGCATGGCTCACTGGTGTCTTTGGCATTGCCACCAAATATGCAGAATCTCTGCTCGCGGTAAAATACAGGGTCAAGACTTCCGACGGCACCATGCTCGGAGGCCCAATGTATGCACTTGAAAATGGCCTCAAGATGCGCTGGCTCGGTATTCTGTTCGCAATATTCACCTCCATCGCCGCATTCGGTATCGGCAACATGGTGCAGGCTAACTCGATTGCATCCATGGTCAACGAGACCTTCAGGATTCCCGGATGGGTCACCGGCCTTCTGATTGCCATTCTTACTGCAGTCGTCATCCTCGGCGGCATCAAGTCGATTGCCAGAGTCACTGAGGCTCTGGTTCCCTTCATGGCGATCTTCTATGTGCTGGGCTGCATTATCATTCTGATCATGAATGCCAGGTTTGTCGGCCCCGCAATCGGTCTCATAGTGAGCAAGGCGTTTACACCGCAGGCTGTTGGTGGCGGCTTTGCAGGTGCCACCGTCATGATGGCAGCCCGCTTTGGCATTGCACGCGGACTCTTCTCCAATGAATCCGGTCTTGGCTCTGCACCGCTTGTCTCGGCAGCAGCTCAGACCAAGAATCCTGTCCGGCAGGCGCTTGTCTCGGCCACCGGCACCTTCTGGGACACGGTCGTTATCTGCGCGCTCACTGGCATCGTGCTCGTCAGCTCCATTCTTCGCGATCCGGCAGGACTCGAGGGGCTCAAGGGTGCAGCACTGAGTAAGGCTGCGTTTGCACAGATTCCAGTAATCGGCCCGCTGGTGCTGACTGTTGGCCTTCTGACCTTCGTGTTCTCCACTATCATTGGCTGGTCATACTATGGCGAAAAAGCTATCGAGTACCTCTTCGGCAAGAAAATCATTCTTCCCTATCGCGTACTGTGGGTCATTGCAGCATTTGTGGGCTCAGTCGTTTCCCTGCCGCTCGTGTGGGATCTTGCTGATGCAATGAATGCACTCATGGCCATTCCCAACCTTGTGGCTATGCTGCTGCTCTCTGGTGTGCTCGTTGCAGAAACCAAGAAGTATCTCTGGGATGGCAACCTCGAGATGGAAGCTCCCGATCAGTATTTCAAGGAAGTGAGTGACAAAGAAATTCCCATGGCTGCCGGCAAATAGGCTGCCGGCAAGCCGTTACTGAAAGCAAAGGCCTGCAGCATTCATGCTGCGGGCCTTGTTTTTCATTGCAGGAAGCACCTGACTGATTCCAGGTTCATTTTCCCTGTATCAACTGCATCAATGGTACACGCGTGCCACTCTGGGCAGGATCGCTGTAGTCACCTCATAGTTGATTGTGCCTGCCATGGCTGCTATTTCCTCAGCTCTCAGCGCCACCTTGCCATCGGTACCGAAGAGAATAGCAATATCTCCTTCTTCAGTTTCAGGAATGCCGGTCACATCGATAATGATCTGATCCATGCTCACACGGCCAAGTACTGGCGCCCGCTTCCCATGCAGCAACACAACACCCCTATTTGACAGGCTTCTGTGATATCCATCACCGTAACCGACAGGTATGAGCGCTACGCGCGTGGGCTTTTCCGGCACAAAGGTTCTTCCATAGCCAATCCCCCAGCCAGCAGGAATCTCACGAACCCGTACTACCCTGCTCTTCAGTGTCATGACAGGTTGCAAGGGGAAGGGGCTCTCCCAATCGGATGAGGGCTGCAGCCCATACATCGCAATGCCTGGCCGCACTGCATCCAGATACGCACGCGGAAATCGCATGACAGCCGCACTGTTGCAACAGTGCCGCAGACGGAAGTTGATACCTTCAGCCTTGCACGCCTCGATAACCGCTATGAAGCGATCGAACTGCAGTTCCATGTAGGAAGGGTCAGCTGCATCTGCAGTACAGAAATGCGTAAAAATGCCCTCAAGTTCGAGCCCCGGCAGTCCGCGCACCGCCCTGCAGAAGGGCAGTACCTCCTCAGGCAGCAGACCATACCTGCCCATGCCGGTATCTACCTTGACATGTACGGGTAGAATGGCGCCCGCCGCTGCTGCGGCTCCTGAATATGCCTTGGCACATTCCAGAGTGGTGAGTGACACAGACAGCCTGTACCGCACAAGATCAGAAGCGCCATCTGCCGGCACATAGCCCATGACAAGCACCGGTGCCTCAATCCCGGCTTCCCTCAACTCGATGGCCTCCACAAGCCTGTGCACCGCAAGCCGGGAAGCACCCGCCTCGAGCGCAGCCGGTGCAGCCTGCACCGCCCCATGGCCATATGCGTTTGCCTTTACGACAGCAATTACCTGTACCTGACTGCCGACATGCCGTCTGATTGCCTGTATATTGGCTGAAATTGCTGCAAGATCGATTTCTGCCCAGGTTACCGTACCTGGAGGCAGGATCAGGTCCGCCATGCTTCGTCCCTCCATGTGGCCCCTATTGTCAAGGCCATTTCCGGAAGCTGTCAAGGAAAAACTTTGCCCTTCCCTGCCCCATGTGGAACAAAAGCCGTCATCATGGTAGCATGCAGCCATGGCACATTGCATGGTCCCGGAAGCAGAAGCAATCCTCGACAGGGAATTCCCTGTGCTGGACAAAGGTTTTGTCCGACTCGTCGATTATCTGGGCAGCGATGCCCGGATTGTACAGGCGGCACGTGTCTCGTATGGAGCCGGTACCCGAAGCTTCCGGGAGGATGCTGCGCTTATTGATTATCTGATGCGGCATGAACACACCTCGCCTTTTGAGCAGGTCGTCCTGACATTCCATATCAAGCTACCCATCTTTGTAGCACGCCAGTGGATCCGCCACCGGACTGCGCGAGTCAATGAAATTTCCGGCCGCTATTCGATTCTTCCAGAAGAATATTTCATGCCATCGCCAGACGCACTGGCTCCCCAGAGTGCCGATAACAAGCAGGGGAGAGAAAACGAGCCTTTTGATGCAGCTACCGCGGAAAAGCTCCGTGCCATCATCGAGGAAGCATCTGCCCAGTCTTTCAAGGCCTACCGCGCACTGCTGGATGCAGGTCTGGCGCGCGAAGTCTCGCGCATTGTGCTGCCTCTTTCGCTCTACACCGAATGGTACTGGCAGATGGATCTTCACAATCTCTTCCGCTTCCTTGCGCTCAGACTCGATCCTCACGCCCAGCGGGAAATCCGTGAATACGCTCGTGTCATACTGGAGATCACCCGAAAGGTTGCTCCCGCTGCAACCGCTAGTTTCGAGCGGTACATGCTGCAGGGCGTCCGATTCTCGGGACCGGAAATGGAAGAACTTCGCAGACGCCTCGGCCTTACTGCTGCTTCTGAGGATGGGCAGGAAACAGTAGGCTCCAGTGGACTGACAGGGAAGGATCTGGCAAGATTTGAAGAAAAGCTGAGAAGCGGCCTGCAGCTCTAGCGAGGTCTATACCGCCCACTGAAACATGCACCTGCCGTCGGCATTCAGAGATGCTCCCCTTCCCTGAGCGCCAGAAAAGCAGCAACGACTGCAGGGTCAAAATGCGTTCCACTGGCACTCTTGATGTACGTCAGTGCTTCCTCTTCGCTGAGTGCCGGACGGTATGGCCGATTGCTCGTCATTGCATCATACACATCGGCAACAGAGAAAATTCTGGCCAGCAGAGGAATCTGTTCGCCACGCAGACCCTGGGGATACCCCGAACCATCCCATCGCTCATGATGGCAGTACGGTACGACCAGGGCATCTTTCAGAAATTCCACTGGTTCAAGCAGGTTTTTTGCGAGTACAGGATGAGAATGCATGATGGCGCGCTCTTCTGGAGTAAGCGGGCCCTCCTTGAGCAGAATCGCATCGGGTATGCCGATCTTGCCTATATCGTGCAGCAAGGCACCACGGCGCAGCGATTCGAGCATATCAGGCTCAAGTCCCATAGTTTCTCCCAATGCAACCGCAATGCTGGTAACCCTGTCTCCATGATAGGCCGTTTCGTTGTCGCGAAGTCCTATTGCCCGCGACCAGCCTTCCAGAGTTGCATCGTAGGCCGCCTTGAGAGCTTGATTTGAAGCCTGGAGTGCAGCAATCAACTGAGCTCTGCGGATCGCCATCCCGGCAAAGCTGGCGAAAAGCTCCGTAACGGAGACAATTTCCTCATCAAGCGGCACCCTTGCACTGAAACCCAGATGAAACACGCCGATCACCATGCCTGCTGCCTTGACCGGTACAGTGATTGCCCGCTTCCCTTCGGGGATAAAAGAGCGCGAGCGCTCCATGAGCGCGGGGTCGTGTCGAAGATCCCAGGAAATGCAAGCCTTCCCATCAGTATAGACCCTGCCAGTGAGCCCCTGGGGAGGAAGAATGTATTTTGAGTCCTGGGCAAGCCATCCACGGGCTGCTTCCAGCACCAGCACCTGTTGTGCAGCATCGTACAGGAAGAGCGATCCGGTCTCGGCCTGCAGGGCATCAATGGCTCCCTGCAGGAGCTGGTCATACAGAATTTCCGGTTCGGTCTCCACAATTGTGGCAGCAGCCAGGCCATACAGCCTCTCGAGCCATCTGACTCTCTGGCTGAGCAGTTCATGAGAATTGATCTTGGTTATCGCAATGCCGAGGAGTTCGCCAATCGAGATAAGCAGCTGCAGATCTGCCTGGGTAAACGGAGCTGTGTCCGATTCGACACCAATTGCACCAATAGTATATCCCTCAGACTGAATTGGCGCATAGATGCCGTACTGCATGCCCGGATCTGTCTCCACATAACGTGGGTCATGAGTAAGATCCATGCATAGCACAGGGCTACCGTGCTCAATGACCCATCCAGTCATACCCACGCCCGTCTGCCCTATCACCATGTCCATCCATTGCAGTTTTCTATGCAGATCCCTCCCATTCTCTGATGGGCCGTGATAGGAAAGAGTCATGAGCCGTCTGCTTCTCTCATCCCGCAGTCGCACAACCGAACAGCTCCAGCCCTTTTTTTCATGAAGGATACGGAGTGAAGCATCAGCCAGCTCCTGCGCGGACATGAGTCTGCTGAAAGCCATACTGGACTCATACAGCACCGACAGGTTGGCGAATCGCATGGCGCTTTCTTCAGAAAGAGCTATTTTCAGAAGCGCATTGCTGATCGATTCGGCCAGAATCGAAAGTCCACCAAGCTCGGTTTCCGATATGCCCCGGACAGCCTCCTCTATGAGAACAAGATATCCTCTTGGTGACTGCTCCATTACTACAGACTGCAAGGCGACCTGATACGAGATGTCTTCATCGGGAGCACGCAGATTCTGAATGACTGGCCCCTTGCCACGGGCCGCTCTGGCAGACTTCAGCAAGGCTGCTTCAAGCCATTGGGGAACAGGTTGTGAGCACACCAGAAAAGCCCTCGCTCCAGCATGCGAATGATGGCGGGCATCTTCCTTATCCGGGTTCAGGCCAGCCTCTCCCTCTGGGGAACAGTGCAGAAACCCTGTCAGCTTTGCATGAGGAAAGGCAGTTTCGAGCGCTTCCTTGAGCTGGGGCATGATTGCCCGCATGGATTGCTGTGAGGCAAGGCTTGAGGCTACTCTGGAAAGCGCATCCAATAGACGCTCTCTCAGCTTCAGCACACTGATATCAACGAAGGTGCTGCTGATGATGATATCATCGTTACGGTGTGCATAGGTTGCAGAAATGAATACGTCTATGGCTCTGCCTTTCTCCGTTCGCAGCACAAGCTCGGTGGGGGGCAGTACACCCTGTTGCCCTTTCATCATGGCCCTTCTGCCTCTTGCCTTGAGTACACAGGAAGGATGCATGACGGTCTCAATGAATGGCTTGCCAATGTATCCTTCTGCAGTGCCGCCGAGCATGCGGAGCGCGGTACCGTTTATTCCGATGATTCGATCATTTTTTATGAGGATGGTCCCTGCCAGACTATTGTCGAAAAGAAGCTGACGGTCGGCTCGCATCTCTCCAAGAGACGATGCATCTCTCCAGCGCTCGGCGCCTATGGCGAGCACATGCGCCATCCCCTGCAGAACTGCCTCAATATCATTATCCCAACATGCAGGCTCGACAGTGCAGGTTGCCACAAGCTCTCCCCATAGAGTCCCCTGCACCAGCACAGGCACCAGAGCGAGAGACTTGACATGATGATACGCTGCGAGCTCTCTCAGTTTTGCTGGAAGTGCGCTGGTCGATGCCTGAAAGGGATTACCGGCTGTCAATACATCACGAATGCTGCCGAAAAAGGGATCATCTGTTGCAATGGATCGCAGCGGTATCATGTCAGGCAGCACAGGCATGCCCGGCGCCGACCATCCACCCTGCATGAGGCATACTACTTCGCCTGAAGGTGCAGCCGTATTTTCATAGAGGGCTATCTGACCTGCACCGACGAGTCCCGCCGTGCGTTCCAGTGCCTCGGAAATCACCGTGAGCGTTTCTGACGCATGCAGGAGCAGGGAGGAAGTACGAGCTACCAGATCCAGCCCTTCTCGAAGCATATTCCGCGATGATGATGATGCCATGCTGCCTTCTCTGATTGATTCCTTTGAGGTTGTCTGGATGTTCACCCTCTGGACGTGAGGGACTGAACGAGTCCTCTATCATAGAGCATATAGAGAGCATGCGTACCAAGATTTTCCATACCCTCTGCGGTGAGCTGTTCGAAGAGTCGCTCAGCCAGCTCAAGCAGAGGCAGATCGAGTTTCATTTCCCGTGCTGCATCCAGCGCGATTCGCAGGTCTTTCAGAAAGTGCTTGATGAAAAAGCCGGGAGCAAAATTGCCTTCCAGCATGCGCGGCACCATATTGGCCAGCTGCCAGCTTCCTGCTGCTCCTGTGGTAATGGATTGCAGCACCGTTGTCGGATTGAGTCCAGCCCTGCGCGCATAGGTGACCGATTCCACCGCACCTATGAGATTGGCCGCTACGGCAATCTGGTTCGCCATCTTTGCATGCTGTCCCGCACCAGGTCCGCCCTGCAGCACGATGGTTTTTCCCATCATTGCAAAAAGGGGCTTCACTTCCTCGAATGTTGCTTCATCTCCGCCAACCATGATGGAAAGAGTACCATTCCGGGCTCCAATATCGCCACCGGAAACTGGAGCATCAAGGGTTCGGATACCTTTCTGTCTGCCTGCCTCATGAATTCGTATCGCAAGGTCGGGCCTCGAGGTTGTCATATCGACCAGGATGGTGCCTTGCCGTGCATGTGCGAGGAGGCCATCCGGCCCGAAATAGACTTCTTCCACATCACTCGGGTAGCCTACCATCGTGAAAATGACATCACATTGCTGCGCCAGTTGCGCCAGGCTGTCCGACCACTCCGCACCTGCATCGAGCAGCATCTGCGCCTTTGCCCTGGTTCTCGTATACACGATCAGCCGCTCGCCAGAAGCCTTCAGATGGCCTGCCATGGCACTTCCCATCACGCCAAGCCCAATAAATCCAATAGTCTTTGTATTCATGTCTGTACCCATTCCATTATTCGAATGCTTTGCTACAGATTGCCAGTGTAACCCGGGAATGCTCCTGGTGCAATGGCGGGCTTTTCAGCAACCCCATCAGGAAGCTAGAATGAGAAGCAATGCAGCTGTCACGCAAACGGTTCACCGACGAGCTCTACTACTATTCGAGCCAGTTCGTATTGTTCTTCGTGATGATCATCTCGCTTACGTCGGGTTCCCTGGCAAACGCGATACTCACCTCGCTGATTGTCCTTCTCCTGATGCTGATGCAGACCAGTCTGCTTGCCATGCATGGGCATCTGCCTCTGCTGCGCCTGCTCTATTCGTTCATCACACCGGTAGGATACTCGATCCTTCGTGCTGCAATGGCAGATATCGAGTTTACCGAAACCGCCACCCTGCTGCTTTGGGGAGCATCCTTCTATATTGGCCTATTCCAGGCTCTTTCGCTGATCTTCAGACGGCCGCTGTTCCGCAAGCTTACCGAAACAGCCCTCTCCATAGGTTCGGCACTCATTTTCGTGCTGTTCTATGCCTATCTGGATCTGCGAATTTCCGTCATGCAGGAGTTCGAGGCAGGAAGGATCTCCCTTGAAGGTGTAAAGAACGCTCTGAAAATCCAGGCTTTCCCCTCAGTATTCACGAGATTTGTAAAGGCTCCTCAGCACCTCTTTGCGCTTTTTGGTGTGGTGAGTTTTGATTTCATGATGTTTGTCGCGAGGGTCAGGGCCATCAATCTCCAGCAGCGCGTGCAGAGGCTTCTGGAGATGCCATCATTCCAGGCCGGGACAGGAGCCGCTGCTTCTCCTGCTGCAGCAGTCTCTGCTACGTCCGCACCTGCTGCGCCAGCGCACGAAAACCCTGCGGATGGCACATCTTCAGCATCTTCATTCTCGAGCACTGCAAGCGCCATGCCTGCAGCTGCATCAGCGACTCCTTCCCCGCCCATGACAACACCCGCGCCTGCCGTGCCCCCGGAGACAACAGCACCCGCATCGCTCTTTGTCACTGTGGTCTCCTCAGATATCGTAGGCTTCACGGACCTTTCCGAACGCCTGGGAAGGGTGACCGCCAGCTCCTTTCTCAACAGCTACTACGCGCTGTGGACTTACTGTGCTGGCAGTTATGGGGGGCGTCTCATCACTACGGCTGCAGACACGGTACTCGCCATTTTCGGGCTTGTGGATCCGGACAAGAGCCCTGACAGGGCACTCAATGCTGCATTTGCCTTTCTCAGGGAATTCAACGAGCTGAGAGAGGACATGGCAGCGCAATTCCAGCCTGCTGATATCCATGTTTCAGTTGGTATTCACTCCGGCTTTGTGACAGCTGCGCGCATTGGTCCTCCCGGCAACCAGAAGCTTGATTTCTATGGCGACACCATTGCCGTTGCCGCCCGACTCGATTCTCTCTGCCGTGAACTGCACCAGGATCTGCTGGTAAGCCATGCGACCTACCGCCGCCTCTCTCTGGAAAGCCAGGTCTCGCTGGAGCGCATCAGCGAAGTGCTGCTGCGGAAAACCACCAGGCCCATGCCTCTGTACGCCAGAAAACCTTAAGCATTGGAGAATGGAGATCATGCACAGACATCATCAAGGTATTGCAGAAACATCTGCCGTATCAAACCGCACACCCATGACTATCGTCCTGCTGATACTGCTTGCAGGAGTGGTACTTGGCTCATGCTCCGGCAGGATGGAAGCTTCCATACGAACTGATGGGTCGCTGCGCGCGGCGATCAGAATTGAGGTGCCCAGGGAGCTTGCGCCGAGAATCCGGCAGTTCGCGGACCTACCGGAGCCTCTGCCGCTGTTTGACGAAGCATCGATCCGGGCCCAATTCGCCGATCGGAAAGAAATCATTCTCGCTGACCTGGCGGTGCCGACTCCCGAGCAGTGTACCTCCATCATATGGATACCTTCCCTCGAAAAGCTCGTCACCAACACGGCCCTTGTCCCGGAAGGCATGATATCTTACAAGCTTCAGCCGGGCACGGGCGGCCGCCCCTCTCTTCGGGAGCTTTCGGTGAACCTCACCAGATCGAATGCCTCTTCCATGTTCGCCCTGTTGCCGGGCCTCGATACACGAATTCTGGAGAGCCTGAATCCTCCTGCGCTCGAGAAGGATGGCCTCAACGCCGCCGACTATCGCCGCAATCTCGAACAGGTCATCATAGGCAAAAAGAATATGCCGGCATTCGATGCCTGTGCTGCCGAGATCCAGATTACTGCTCCCCGAACCATTCTCTCGGCATCGGGCGGCACAGCATCAGGACCTGTGTTCAAAACGAGAATTCCTCTCTTCGATCTACTGACTCTGGAAAAACCATTGAAATTTACAATCACATGGGTGGAGTGACGCTGCCGTGGCGCGCATGCGCACTCCATGCTCTGTGCTGACGGAGTGCAGTGCGAAATGCTTCGAAAAACATGCGCGCTTCCTCGAAGGGATAGGATGTCGCCAGAAAATCGATGAGTGCTGCCAGGCCGGGAATCTCACTGGAAACGCCCGAGCCTGCTGGCGATTCAGAATCTATAAGTGCTTCTGTCTCTGTTGCGTCCGATGCAGCGAGTCCGGTCGCGGCAGCAACGGGTACTTCCTCGCCATTATTTTTTGCATCATACAGGCTGGCCATTGCTGCAAGTGCCTTCTGCACTCGTTCGAACCTGTCCTCCGGTACCTCGATTGTGGAAACCCTGCGTCCAACATGTACCGGCACATGGGCATCCGAGCCAGAGATGACACAGCAACCTCCCGTAAGGCTTGTTTCAGGAGAAGAACCTACTGCTTCAACTGCATCGTAAGGGCCTGCAGGAAGAAAACCAAGCTGGCTGAAAACCGACATGACAGGCCTGTCGACATGCGCAGGTATTACCAGTGCACCAGATCTCGCCCCATCCTGCGCCAAGGCATCAAAGGAGCGTTCCAGAGCGCTGCCAAGCCAGGTCTCCGGTATGGCTGCGATGCCTCCCTCTGCATCGACCACCACCTGATCTCCCATTTTTTCGGCATCCAGAGAAACAGGAGGAAGCAATCCCTGCACCCTGTCTGAAAATGCGAGGGCAGCCAGCGGATCCGGAAACAGTACAAGAAGGTGTGCTTCCTCTATGGGATTCAGCTCGATGCCGAAGAAAGGCACGATTCCTCTTCGAGCGCATGCAAGGGCAAATGCCGGGCCGTTCAGGGCGCTATTGTGATCGGAAATGCCGAGCACAGCAATGCGCCGTGCTGCTGCAAGCCCGGCCATGGATTCGGGATCCATTTCCAGACTGGAACACGGGCTGAGGCAGGAATGATTATGCAGATCAAACGTAACAATCATTGCTGCTCGTGAAGAGCCTTCCACAGCCTGCCGGAAACTTCGAACTGGCTGAGCTGCGTCCGCACAATGCCAATACCTTCCTCTCGTGCGGATGCCAGCATTGCTTCGTCAGGCTGCCTCCCGTTGCAGAGTACGATGAGGCGGATCCCTGCGATGCTGGCCACGGCTACAGTGTTATTGTGAGCCTGGATGGTGACAAGCACCTCGGCCGATCTTCCATGAGCCATGACATCGGAAAGAAGATCCGAGGTATACACTGCATTCACGGGAATATCGTCGGTTCCCGAGAGCAGTTCTCCGTCAATAAGCGCTGGTATGGCGAGTGTCGTCATGTGATATTCCTTGCAGACTCGATTCCGGATATCGACAAATGCCCGACGGCACTTGCAGTATAGTCGGATTTGCGATTTATTAGAAGTCATCCATATATTCCGGAAGGCCTGCCATGATAGTGCTCGAATCCGTATCCAAGACCTATGCTCAGTCCAGAGTCCGCGCTGTTGATGGACTTTCGCTTCAGGTGCCCGATGGCTGCATATTCGGTTTTCTGGGGCCAAATGGCGCAGGAAAGACCACTACCATCAGAATCATGACAGGCGCGCTCCAGCCGGATGAAGGTACCATCATGATTGATGGCATTCGCCTGGATGAGCATCCGGAGGAAGCAAAGCGCCGCTTCGGCCTCGTACCGGATACCCCCGACCTCTTCAGCAGACTCAAGGCCTGGGAATTCCTGAATTTCGTGGCAGATGTGTACCGGGTGTCCGATGACCAGCGGAAGGAGCGCATAGCGACGCTAGCCCGGAAATTCGAGCTGGAAGACAAGCTTGGTTCGACGATAGGAAGCATGAGCCGCGGCATGCGCCAGAAACTGAATATCATCGCCAGTCTGGTGCATCAGCCTCACAACTGGATCCTCGATGAACCCATCGTAGGCCTTGATCCTCATGCAGCATTCGCACTGAAGGAACTCATGCGCGAGCACGCAGCACGCGGTGGGACTGTGTTCTTCTCAACGCACGTAATGGAGGTCGCCGAGCGGCTCTGCGACCAGCTCGCCATCATCAACAGGGGCAGGCTTGTGTTCACCGGCAGTCTTGAAAACCTCCGCACCATGAGAGAGCACGGCATGCAGGCAGCAGGCAATGAGGATCTCGAATCCCTCTTCCTAGCCCTTGTGGAAGAAGAGGATCACGCATCATGAGATCTCCTCTTGTTGCACTGATAGGCCTGCAGCTGAAGGCAACCTTCGCAATCCGAGTTCCTGCCGGCGATGAATGGAAGAATCCACGAATAATTCTGAAAACCTTCGGATGGGCGCTGCTGGCCCTGCTCTTGTTTGCAGATTTCGTCTTTCTCTTTGGTTCGATGGATTATGCACTGATTGAGGCGCTTGCTCCTCTGGGCATGCAATCGTATATGCTGCTCAATGCAATCGCGACGGCAAGCGTACTCGTATTCGTCCTCACCCTGCTCACCTCGCTCTCCTTCTTTTCTGCTGCTCCCAATGAGCTCGTGTTTGTTACCATGCCGCTGGCCCCACGGGATCTGCTGCTCGCGCGTATGACGAGTATCTATGCAGTCAACGCTCCTTTCGCACTCTTCATAGTTGTAGTTGCACTAGTCATCTATGGCCTGAAGATGGGAGCGCCCTTCTGGTTCTATCCATCCATGGTGCTGCATGCTGCGGCCATCCCACTTCTGCCGCTCGCGCTGAGCTACCTGCTGCTTGTCCCACTGCTCTCTGGGTCCCGCATGCTGCGCAACCGCAATGCCATTCTCTACATTGGCGGCATTATCGGCATGCTCGTGGCACTGGGCTTCAATTTCTATCTCCAGCGAATGATGGCGAAAATTCAGGATCCGTCATACCTCATCACGCTGATGAGCAATCCAGCTTCGATCGTGCAGCGTGTGGCGAGATTCTGGCCACCTGCATGGCTGGCGGTGTCGAGCGCAGTGACCCGCAACCCTGGCATCAGCATTGCTGCAGCCCTGGCCAACCTGGTGATGGGTGCCGGTGCCTGCATCGTGATTACCCTGCTTTTCAGAAAGCGCTATGTTAGGCTGCTGTGTGAATTTTCCGAAGGCGGAGGGGGCAAGGGGCTCCGTACCGATGTTGCGCTTGCCAGGCTGAGAGCAAAGCCGCTTCTGCTCACCATGCTGCAGCGGGAGGTAGCGCTGATGAACAGAGAGCCTCAGTTCTTTCTGAATGGTCCCTTCATCATTCTGCTCTTTCCCCTTCTGTTCGCAATCATGTATCTTGCGCAGCGCGAATCTTTTGGCGAACTTGCCACCATTCTTGAGAGACCGGGGGCATCGGGAGTCGCGTATCTTCTGGCGGCAGGCTTCGGCATCTTTCTTGGTTCATCGACCAGCATTACCTGCACTTCAATCTCTCGCGACGCGAAGTCTCTCACCTATCTGAAATCTCTGCCCATACCGGCGAACATCCTCGTGCTGGGCAAACTGCTGCACGGACTGCTGTTCGGTCTGCTGGGCATTGTCGTTGGAACGGGAGGACTTGCAGTGGTCATGCACCTCCGGGGCACTGATCTTGCTGCAGCTCTCATCCTTGCATTGCTGGGGATTCTTGCCAGCACTGCATCAGGGCTGCTGCTCGATCTGCTGTCTCCCCGCCTGAAATGGGAACATCCGGTATCGGCGCTGAAGCAGAACAAGAACTCGGTCATCATGATTCTGGGAATGATGGGACTGCTGGGAGCCATGGGATATCTCACCACCGTGCTGTCTTTGCCGAAATATGGCTACGCCATGCTGTATGGAGGCTTCTTTGCGGTGGTTGCGACAGGCTCACTACTCACCATGCTGACACAGGCAGCGCGCCGCCTGCAGCGCATGGAGCCCTAGATCCTGTACTCGACCCATCGCACCCTCCCTCTGACGATAGCTTCTCTGATGCTTTTTTCAACAGGAGACAGCGTGGAGCGGCCAGTCTTGACCTCAATAAAGACTATTTCTTCTACCTCGCCCTTTTCCAGGCCGGCAAAGGCAATGAAGTCAACAGGCTTGCCGATGAATCGTGCTTCTGCGGGATGAGCTGGAAAGTCAGGCAGATAGGGAGCAAGCTGCTCACTCAGCTGGCCTGATAGCACCGCACGCGAACGCTCAATTGCATCACGGCGAGCCTCTTCCAGAGCCTGATCATGGCCGGCCTCAGCTTCCAGATAGCCACGCCTCAGCCCGATACGATACAGCACCACACCAGCCAGGGCAGCAATGCCGAATGCCACCACTACTCCCAGGATGAAGAATTCCGATCCAGCCACTATCACATTCCCCTGCATGACTCACAGCATAGAATACCTGCGATGGCTGATATAGAGGTGCCTCTCCCAACTTTCCTTCGACCGTGACACCGCCAGAAGGAATTTTCTGCAACACGAAATGCAAAAATCGGGGTATAATGTATCCATTCTCTCGCCGCGAAAGCGGTTGCGGCGGAGCATTGCAGCAGGGGGCACCATGAAACATCCTTCAAATCTCACCAACGAACATGCCAAGGCATGGGTGGAGAGTATCGCGGCACTCTGCAAGCCTGATTTTGTGTACTGGTGCGATGGTTCGCAGAGTGAGTATGAGACCATCTGCCAGGCGCTTGTGGCTTCAGGAACCTTCATCCCTCTCAATCCCGAAAAACGCCCGAATTCCTTTCTGGCCCGTTCCGATCCCAGTGATGTCGCGCGTGTTGAAGACCGCACCTTCATCTGCAGTCGCCGCAAGGTAGAGGCAGGCCCCACCAACAACTGGATGGATCCCAAGGAGATGAAGGCCATACTGAATCGCCTCTTCGATGGATGCATGCGGGGCCGCACCATGTATGTCATCCCCTTCTCCATGGGTCCCCTAGGCTCGCCCATGTCCTACATCGGCATCGAAATCACCGACTCGCCCTATGTCGTAGCCAACATGCGCATCATGACACGGATGGGCTCGGCAGTGCTCGATGTACTCAACGAAACAAAGGAGTTTGTGCCCTGCGTCCATTCGGTGGGCATGCCACTCTCTCCAGGGCAGAAAGACGTCCCCTGGCCTTGCAACAAAGATCACAAATACATTGTGCACTTTCCCGAGGAACGAGCGATCTGGTCCTTCGGTTCCGGATATGGAGGGAATGCGCTGCTGGGAAAGAAGTGCTTCGCGCTTCGCATCGCATCGGTCATTGCGCGCGATCAGGGATGGCTTGCCGAACACATGCTGATTCTCGGCGTCGAATCGCCCGATCACGAGAAAACCTATGTTGCTGCAGCTTTTCCAAGCGCCTGCGGCAAGACGAACTTCGCCATGCTGATCCCACCACCGGCATTCAAGGGCTGGAAGGTCACCACCATAGGCGATGACATTGCCTGGATCCGTCCCGGCAAGGACGGGCAGGTACGGGCGATCAATCCCGAGATGGGTTTCTTTGGCGTCGCACCAGGTACCTCAGCCAAATCCAATCCCAATGCGCTGGCAACCGTACGTGCCAATACCATTTTTACGAATTGTGCACTCACACCCGATGGCGATGTATGGTGGGAAGGCATGACAGACCAGCCACCGGAAGGCCTCATCGACTGGCGAGGCGAGCCTTGGGACCCATCATCCGGCAAGCCGGCAGCCCATCCCAATGCCCGCTTCACCGCTCCACTGCTGCAGTGCCCGTCGCTCGACCCGGAATGGGATAATCCCGAAGGCGTCCCCATCAAGGCTTTCATTTTCGGTGGCAGGCGCAGCACGGTGTACCCGCTCGTATACCAATCATTCAATTGGACGTACGGCGTCTACCTTGCCGCCACCCTGGGCTCCGAAACCACCGCCGCAGCCTCGGGCGATATAGGCAAGGTGCGGCGTGATCCCTTTGCCATGCTGCCCTTCTGTGGCTACAACATGGCTTCCTACTTCAACTACTGGCTCAGATTCGGACGCAATATCCGCAACCCACCTCGCATTTTCTCGGTGAACTGGTTCAGAAAGGACGCCGATGGCAAGTTCCTCTGGCCAGGATTCAGCGAGAATATCCGTGTCCTCAAGTGGATCGTGGATCGCGCCAACAACCATGGCAAGGCAGTCGAGAGCCCCATTGGCTGGATGCCACGGTATGAAGATCTGTGCTGGGACGGCCTCGACTATCCGAGAGAGAAATTCAGCGAACTGATGGCTGTAGACAGGCAGCTCTGGATGCAGGAGATACTCTCTCATGAGGAGCTCTTCATGAAACTATACGATCGGCTTCCCAAGGAGCTCATATTCATTAAGGAGCTGATGCTTTCCAGCCTCTGGAGATCTCCCGAGCACTGGGAATTCCTGCAGTGCGACTTCGAGCCGACTGAAGATTGAGCAGACATGAGGTAGAAGGTTGCATGCCATGGCCCTTCCGGCTATGCTGAATACAGCATTGATGTACCCATGCCGGAAGGGAGAAGGGCCATGCGAATTGTCTATATAATCTTTCTGCTGGTTGTTGCGGTACTGGCTGCTATTTTCGCTGTGCAGAACAGTACGGTAGTGACGCTCACCTTCTTTGGCTGGGCGGGACAGGCGTCACTCTCTCTCCTGCTGATACTTGCGCTTGCAGCAGGCATACTGATCGGCATGGTCATCATGACACCGAGCCTGCTCAGAAAGCATAGAGAGCTTGCGAGAACCAGAAAGGAACTAGGCAGGCAATCGCAGGAAAGCACTGCAAACCAGCCAGCAACGACAGCATCAGAGTCTGATTCCAGTACAGACTCATCACGGTAGAGAGTGTTGCCCGACAGCCTTGCAGCACATGAATGACACAAGGGTGATGCCGGGATGAGCGACTCTGCATCAGTCAGGAACAAGTCTGTCTTCTACGGCACCCCGCCCATTCTCAACCTGGGTCCATGATCTGTCCGACTCCCTCAGCGTGATATGGAGAGTGGTGATCTTTTCCGGTGGAATGCTCTGCAGCTCACTCGCTGTGACCAGAACCTCAAGACTTTCTGTGATCGGAGGCCTCTTCTTCAAGACGTCATCCATGATCTGCAGCGCCCTGTCAGCCAGCTTTGCCTGGATGCGAGGTAGCTCCTTTTTCAGAAACTCTGCCGAGCGAGTCTTGGCAACGCCTGCTTCCGGCGAGAGGAGCGCCGAGGAAAGGTGACCGCTGAGAAGCGTTGCCAGACCTTCAGCGACCTGACGCTGACCCATTGACATTTCTGCCGGCAGCAGCGAGGCAACAGTATCCCTGATGAGAGGTGACCTGCCTTGCCAGAGTCTGGCCAGACCTTTGTATCGCTTCTGCAGATTCTGCAGTTCGGATTCCTCTTCAGGCAGCTGCGCCATCAGTCGTTCCATGCCTGTAGCAATCTCCGCCCGGGTCTGCAGATCAAGACTGCGTTTGGTCACAGGCGCATTTGCCATTGAAACCTTGAGATCAATCACCACCTCATCAAGACTGAGCCGGGGTACCGGAAAAGCCGCCAGCAGAGGATGCTCACGGTACAGTTTTGCAACTTCGATCGTCGCCAGATCTGCCTGGCTGCGGCCTTTGCCGATCTGACTCATGATTGCGCCAACTACTTCATCCAAGCTCGCCATGTGCAAGCCTCCTCGTGTCCATCCGTGTCCATCCAGCTCCGTCCCTGAAACCTCGGCAGCTGTATCCTCAGACGCAATGAAAAGACCGGCCTGGTTTCAGAAGGCGAGCGAGCCGGATGGATGATTCCATGCAATCAGCTTACTTCTTCCTTGATGAGTGACTCGAGAATCGACAGCAGGCGGTCAAGCCCACCCGGTATCTCTTCCTGTACTGCCCGAACCTTGACACCCATTGAGTAATCCCTTGTGACGGTAGATCCTTCCTTGGTCTGGCGCTGGAAAGTCGTGCTGACCTTGAGCCGTGCGCTCCCGAAGAGGAAGCCGGCTTTCGCCTCGAGTTCTCCGGAAACAGCTACATTGGTGTCCACCTGGCGGTACTGTACGGAATTGATCTTGGCCAGAAAGTCGACTGTCGCTTCACTGACACGAAGGTAGGGGATGGGGAGCATGGCGAGCAGAGGAACAGTCAGCTGGGCATTCTTGGCTTCCTCGCCACCATCCTGCTTGGGTACTTTCTTGATATAGCTGAAGGTGACGGTAGCCGGCTCACCGGTTGACTGTTCCAAAGGATTCGCTGAAGGTGTTGCAGGCGGTTTGAATCCTACCTGCTTGATGAAATTGACGGTTGCCATGGCGGCTTGTGCCTGCGCATGGACAACTGCGATGAGAGGGCCTCCAATCAGATTCTCAAAATCCAGAGAGGCCAGCTCTTGTCCTGGGGTTGCCATGATGATGCCTCCTCGCATTCATGGTGAAACAAGAACATGCAGGCGCATGCCCGCCTTGCGGGAACCATGATGGATCACCTCCCTGCGGGAAAAATCAGGAATACTTGCTGTAATGGAGGAAAAAACGCAAGGCTGCGGTGTCCCTGCAACACCGCAGCCTCCTGAGGCAGGCTCTAACTTGATTCTAGTGCATTATTCGCGAGTATGCAAAAAATACCGGCTTGCTCAGCTTTTCCTGTCTTCTTTCTTTTCTGATGCATTGGTGGAAATGCCAAGTACGGTATAGAGCGGACAGAATGATACGGCGCTGGTGAGCAGAAATACTACTGCCAGAATGCCGAGTATCCATGCAGCCGCTCCACTGAGCGCACCGGTAAGAATCAGCAGGATAACCACTACCGCTGCTGTAATCCTTATGGTCCGGTCAGTCTTTCCCATGTTTCTGGTCATCAGACTCCTCCTTTTCTCTGCTGCAATCCATTATGAAGTATAATCATAGGTCGAGCCTGAGCCAAACTTCGACGGCAGCATGGAAGATGAAGGCAGACAGGCAGTTGCGCTTTCTGTATAGTATGCTGCATGGACATGTGCGTTGCCTCGCCTCGGGATATGGAAGCACGTCGCCTTTCCCCGGGCGATTTCGATGCAGTCATCGTTACGGGTGATGGCTATGTGGATCACCCTGCATTTGGTGCAGCGCTGATTGCACGTCTGCTTGAGAGCGAAGGTTTCCGCGTAGCAATACTCGCCAGGCCTGATCCTGATGACGTCGCAGTATTTCGCATGTTTGGAAAACCCAGACTCGCCTTTCTCATCACCGCCGGCGCACTCGATTCCATGGTTGCTCTCTATACTGCCCAAAGGAAACCTCGTTCCGAAGATCTCTATGCTCCGGGAGGCAACCCTTCCCTCTGCATGCGGGCCGACGGCAGCATAGGGCCAGGCAAGGCAGGCAGACCTCACGCGCGCCCCGAAAGGGCGACCATTGTCTATGCAAACAAGTGCAGGGAGGCCTACAAGGGTGTCCCCGTCATCATAGGTGGCATAGAGGCCTCACTTCGACGGCTTTCTCATTTTGACTACTGGTCGGAATCGGTACGCCGCTCACTGCTGCTGGACGCAAAAGCAGATGTATTGCTGTATGGGATGGCCGAGCGACAGATTCTGGAGGTAATGCGTAGGCTTGCCCAGGGTAACATGGATCTTCATGGCATTCGCGGCACCGTATGGGCAGTACATCGATCCCGCTTTGAAGAAATAATGGGAAACAAGACTGATATCGAGATGCTGCCCCCCTACGAAACAGTCGCCGCCCCAACTGAAGAAGGCAGACAGGCCTTTGCAGCATCATTCAGACTGCAGTACCTGCACACCGATCCATGGTCAGCCCGCATGCTGGTGGAACCCTGTGGGGACCGAATGGTGGTCCAGGAACCTCCGGAGTATCCGCTTTCACGGGAAGAGATGGATCGTGTATACGGGCTTCCTTTTACACGCCAGAGCCATTCGCTCTATGAGCCCTGGGGTGGCGTGCCGGCACTCAAAGAGGTGAAATTCTCCCTGGTATCATCACGGGGATGTTTCGGTGCATGCTCATTCTGTGCGCTTGCCTTCCACCAGGGACGAGTAGTCACATCCCGATCAATCGATTCTCTCGTGGAAGAAGCGCGCCGTCTTACACATCTGCCCGATTTCAAAGGGTACATTCATGATGTTGGTGGCCCTACCGCCAATTTTCGCCAGCCGGCCTGTGACAAGATGGCACGGCAAGGCGCCTGTACTGCGAGGCGCTGCCTCGCTCCTCAGCCCTGTTCGAGGCTCAAGGCTGACCATTCCGAGTATCTTGCTCTGCTGCGAAGGCTGCGCAACCTCCCCGGCATACGAAAGGTGTTTATCCGCTCAGGCATCAGGTTCGACTATCTCCTCCTGGACAGGGATCCCTCGTTCTTTCACGAGCTTGTGGAACATCATATTTCTGGCCAGCTCAAGGTTGCGCCCGAACATGTGTCCGACAGGGTGCTCGCGCTGATGGGCAAGCCGCCTCATGCAGTTTTTGAGCAATTTGCCAGCGAGTACCGCCGGCTGAATGAGGAACTCGGCAAGCAGCAGTATCTGATACCATATTTCATCTCGAGTCACCCCGGCTCAACCCTGGAGGATGCGCTCGAGCTGGCCCTCTGGCTTCGCCGGTACGGATTTGTGCCTGATCAGGTGCAGGATTTCTATCCTACGCCAGGCACCCTTGCCACAGCGATATGGTATGCGGGCATCGACCCAATGTCAGGCAGGAAAGTGTACGTTCCTCGTGGAGCACATGAGCGCGCGCTGCAGCGTGCCCTGCTGCAGTTCAAGAAACCGGAATTCCATGACCTCGTCCGTGAAGCACTCACGCTACTCGGCAGGACCGATCTGATAGGGACAGGTCCTGACTGTCTCGTACCGGCAGCTTCCGGGAGAAGAGGGAGCATGTCATACTCACCATCAGAACGGCCTCGGGGAGGACGGCATGGAGATACTCGTTCCCATCAAACTCGTACCGGAAACGGACAAGGTTCGCATGGATCCCGACACGGGGACCATGGTACGAGAAGGCGTCGATAGCATAGTCAACCCGCTCGACCTCTATGCAATTGAGGCTGCCCTCCGTCTGAAGGAAGATCACGGAGGAAGCATTACCGTACTCTCGATGGGCCCACCTGCGGCAGAAAGAGCCCTCCGGGAAGCGCTCTCCATGGGTTGCGACCGTGCCTTCCTCCTCAGCGACAAAGCCTTTGCCGGTTCCGACACCTGGGCTACTTCCAGGGTACTCTCCACTGCCATCAGACACTGTGGCGCCTTTGATCTCATCATCACCGGAGAGCGGGCAACTGATGGAGATACAGGACAGGTAGGACCTGGCATTGCAGCATGGCTTGGAATACCCGTCCTCAGCCATGTGAGCCAATTGCAGCTCAGGGATACCTCATGCCTCATGGCGACCAGACTCACCGAAGAAGGGTATCAGCGCCTTGAAGTCAGGCTCCCCTGCGTCCTCACGGTAGTCAAGGAAATAGCGGTTCCACGCCTGCCAACACTGCGGGGAAAGCAGCAGGCACGAAAAGTGACCATCCCCTGCCTGACCGCATCAAACCTTGGTCTGGATCCCGAGACAATCGGACTTGCAGGTTCTCCCACCAGAGTGGTGAAGATATTTCATCCCAGGGTCGCACGTGAAGCCGAGCGGATCGAAGCACGTGAAGAGGCACAGATCCGGCAGGCGATAGACCGGGTTCTGGAAGTGCTTGATAATCAGGGGTTTCTTACACCTAAGCGAGATGCATGCGATGATCGTCCATATGAGTCGGCAACGCAGCAGATACAGGCGGAACATGCTCTCTCATCTGTCGACGACCATGCCAGACTGCGACCTCAGGGAAAGAAAGAAATATGGACGCTTGCAGAATACCGAGGCGGCAGGATGGATACTACATCATTCGAATTGCTGGCACGTGCCCGTCCTCTCGCAGACCAGGCAGGCATGCTGGTCACTGCAGTGGCTCTCTCGGCGGCCATCACGGATTCCGATGCCCGCATGCTGATTGCCCGTGGTGCTGACTGCGTCATCGCACTTGAGAGCCCCTGCCTGGCCGATTTTGAATGCGGAACCTGGTCCTCGGCCCTGGTAACACTCGCCAGAGACCAGCTTCCAGAAATTATCCTCGCCCCGGCAACTACCTCTGGCCGTGCGCTCATGCCTCATTTGGCAATCATGCTTGGCACCGGGCTTACCGCTGACTGTACCGATCTGGCGCTGGATCCGGAGACCGGCGATCTCCTGCAGACGCGCCCTGCCATAGGCGGCAACATCATGGCGACCATACGCACCCCCCGACACCGCCCCCAGATGGCAACCATCAGGCCCCATTCTACCAGACCTCTTCAGCCCGACACAGCACGACAGGGCTGCCTGATCAGAAAAATGCTCGATCCTCAACCCGCAGACACCAGAGTAAAAATTCTGGGGCTTGACTGCGAATCCCACGACTTCGAGAACCTTGAGGCTGCCCGTATAGTCGTAGCCGGGGGCAGAGGTTTGCGCAAGGCAGATGGATTCCGCCATGTCCGTGCGCTTGCCGACGCCCTGGGTGCAGCAGTGGGAGCAAGCAGAGAAGCCGTGGACAGGGGCTGGATTGGATATCCTCATCAGGTAGGTCTGAGCGGCAAGACCATTTCCCCTGATCTCTATCTTTGTGCTGGCATTTCGGGAGCCATACAGCATCTCGCCGGCATACGTACCGCAAAGACCATCATTGCCATCAATAGTGATCCTCATGCTCCCATTCACGAAGTCGCCAATCTGGCCATCATTGGTGACCTGTTCGAAATACTGCCGCGCCTGACGAAAGCTGTGCTCCAGGTCCGGCAGTCCGATCATCTGGTAGCAGGCACCGAAAATGCTACAAGAGGTGATATATGAGCACGCCGCTTCAGCAAGAAATCCCCGGCACGTCATCACTGCCTCATCGATATGGGCGGGTCACGCCATCCATCATGGCGGAGCTGCAATCCCTGCTGGGGCAGGATCAGGTTTTTACGGATCCTGACAAGCTGCAGGCCTATTCACATGACGAAACATCCATCGAAGACTACGGGCACCAGCCAGAGGTGGTAGTCTTTCCCCGGAGTACCCAACAGGTGGCGGATCTGGTCCTTCTTGCCAACCGCTACAGGATCCCTCTCACACCTCGCGGTGCCGGTAGCGGACTTTCGGGCGGTGCCATTCCCTTATTTGGCGGCATCGTCGTCTCACTTGAAAAAATGCAGCGAGTAAGAGACATCGATTATGAAAACATGACCATCACGGTTGAGGCCGGCATGGTGACCAACGATATCAATAACGTGGTGCGGGATCATGGTCTTTTCTATGCCGGCTACCCCATGAGTCTCGAGACCTGCACGATCGGTGGGAATATCGCCGAGAATGCCGGCGGCGGTAAGGCCGTGAAATACGGCGTCACCTCGAGATATGTGCTGGGGCTCGAACTCGTCACCCCTTCAGGTGAAGTGGTGCGGCTGGGTGGCAAACTTGCAAAGGATGTTACCGGCTATGATCTGGTCCATCTCATCGTCGGCTCGGAGGGAACTCTGGGTATCGTGACTGCCGCGACCCTTCGGTTGATTGGTCTGCCCAAGGCGACCTGCGATCTCCTTGTCCTCTACGCTACCCCCCAGGCTGCCATAAGCTCTGTCCCTACGATTCTGACCAATGGACTGGTGCCCACTGCCATCGAATTCATGGACAGGAGTTCGGTAGAAGCTTCATGCAGGTATCTGAATGAATCTCTGCCCTATGAAACGTGTGGGGCAATGCTGCTCATCGAGATGGATGGCAGCGACCAGGCGCAAGTGGAACATGATGCGGAAGCAGTGGGTGAACTCTGTCTGCAGCAAGGAGCGCTTGAAGTGTACGTAGCCGATAATCGCACTACCCGCGAGCGGGTATGGAGCGTACGCCGCAATATCGCCGAGGCGTTCAAGGTCTATTCTCCGGTTCAGAGTCTTGAGGATATTGTAGTGCCTCCCGCGCGTATTCCCGACATTCTACCCACACTTGCGGAACTCGAGCGCGAATTTGGCATCACCATACCCTGCTATGGGCATGCCGGTGATGGCAATCTGCATGCCACTCTCGTCAACCCCCCAGACATGGACATGGAACGATGGCATGCGGTCGAGCATGAGGCACTCGAAATCCTCTATGCCGCCGTAACCCAACTAGGCGGCAAGATTTCTGGCGAGCATGGCATCGGTCTCAAGAGAAAACGTTATATGGCGGAATTCATGGATCCTGTTGAGCTGAAACTCATCAAGGCAATCAAGCAGGCCTGGGATCCTCTCTGCATCATGAATCCAGGCAAGCTCTTCGATCCGGAATGAAATGAGGTTGTGCTGTCTGAGCTTGACCTAGCGTCTGAGCGCGATGTCGATTCCCATGATGTTGAACAGCAGCGATATGGCTCCCTGTATGGGCGACCATGCCAGGCCAAAAGCCAGTACCCGATCACGCCTGCCGTAAAAGGAATTGCCCAGCGTAAAAGGTGTTATCCTGCCAAACAGCCACCATTGCGCATGAGGATCACCGGGAGAAGCTGCAGTTATGCCGGTCCAGCCAGCCAGCACTCCCATCTCGGCGAGCATGTTAACCCAGTTGGCAGGAGGAATGCGCTCGGAGACGCGTCGCTCTCCCATCATCGCATATCCTACAGACAGCACGCCAAGCATGGTATCACCCGGCAGCGGTGTGAGCATGCCTGCCAGCCCAGCATGCAGCTCGATTCTGGAACTGATACCTGCCGTGAGCCCGGCTGAGACATGCTGACCTGGAGAGGATATGCTTCCCGTGCCACTCTTCAGAAAACTCCAGTGCTGGAAGCTCAGGGAAAGGTCCTGCGCTGCCGTACCAGAAACCGCCACAAGTGCCAGCGCTAAAATCAGAAGTATGATTCGGTATCCTGATCGACACCTGAATATGAATTTCAGTCTCACCATATGCTCGCCACCCACTCAAACACAGACACCCCCCATCCCCGGACTGCACCATTGGCATCAAGCACCACCGAAGGTGAGAGCAATGACAGTATGCTGTCTCCAAACCAGAACCGGAGCAGCCTCGCCTCGAACAGCTGCATGGTCTGCCCACCTGTTGCCAGCATCCAGAAGGAAGCTCCCAGGGCGGGCGACCAGCGCCATGGCCTCTGAAATACTGCTACAGGAGCCCTCCCCTCAAGCGAGGTGTACTGCAGTTCCACTCCGATGCCTGCTGCAGCGGATGAAAGTTGCCAGGGGTTCACCTGCATCAGCCCTTCTACTCTGAATGAGGGACGGAGCCCTCCAGCTGGAAAAGGATCGAGATGCAAGCCCACTCTGGCGTATTCGCCTTCTCCCATCAGGGGAGCAGCAAAGCCCTGAGCCCCTGCCAGCAATCCTGCACGCCAGGGGGGTGTGGCATACACAGCTCCGGAACTCCACAGCCAGCCCAGAAGAAGCACAGCAGTAATTACAAGCTTTCGCTGCACAGATCTCGCCTGAGGCCGCCTGTCTTCTCCAGAGCATGTGCTGGAGTGATGACGCCTGGATGATCCTGTCTGCATCCTTACCCCCCAATCTGCGAAAGAATGTAATTGAGCCTGTAGTCAAGCGAGCGCCATGTGCGTGCTTCCTCAATGCTCACCTCTCTGCAGTACCTGAGTAATTCGGCGAGGTTCTCGCGGACAATACCTGCCGTGGCTGGATCATCAAATACGACAGCTATTTCGTTGGACAACTTCAGCGAGCGATAATTGAAATTCGTACTGCCGAGCGCAGCCAGCCGGCCGTCAACGAAGAACAGCTTATAATGGAGCAGCGCATTGCCCGGTGATTTATAGATGTAAATCTTTACCCCCGCCTGCAGCAGCGGAAGCACAGCATAGCGAGCGCCCTTATCAAGCATGGAACTGCTGTGGTCCTCAGAAAGCACAAGATGAACGCGGACACCCCTTGCTGCCGTCCGGCGAACCCAATCGATCATGGCTTCGGAAGGAATTGAATATGCCTGGACCATCCATATCTCATGCTCAGCTGCATCAAACAGGCCCTTGATCAGTGGTTCGATGACTCTCTGACCACGCGCCACCATCTGCTCCGCTGCCCAGAACCTGATCCCTCCATGTTCCGGGGCCTCAGAAGAAACAATATCCGCATCAGGTCGGACAGCCGGTCTTATAGGATCGGCAGACCACTCGTTCCATATCTTCCTGAAGGTTTCACTGAACCATGCTCCCGCCTGCCGGCTTCTGATTTCCACCATTGCGTCGACATTGCCGTTCCGGTCGATCGGCGCGAAAAGAGTAGATGTTGAGGTTGTAGCCGCCTGTATATATCAGTTCTTCATCAATGATCACGATCTTTCTGTGATCCCTGAACAGCCAGTAGGGCAGGACAAACAGACGTTCCGACCGGAGAGGATTGAATTCCGCCCACAGCACTCTGGTGCCTCTGAAGGCCTCCGGAGGGGTCACAATCTGATCATTCCACAGCGGATTGTCAAAAATGCGCTGATATGAAGTTCCATCGAAGAGATATCTGACATCCACGCCCTCTGCTGCCTTTCGCGCGAGCGCATCATAGATTTCGTAATCAAACTCGTTCCTGTTGGCTACGAACATGGCGATTCTTATGGAATGCCGCGCAGCGTCGATTGCCTTGAGCAGGGAAGCCTTCCAGGATGCAGCACTGTAATGCACAACAGGGACGGAGCCCTCAAAGGCTCTGAAGCCATGTGTCTCAAGATAGGTACCAACATCAAAGTCAGCCCCCGCCACCTTACCTGTCAGGCTGCTACCGGCAGGCAAAGGCGCAGTAGCACAGGACATTCCCAGCACAACCAATACAAACGCCATGCACAGTATTGTGAGAATCGGTCGCTGCACCATGCTCATGCCCTGATGCTTCCCAGCCATGGAACCAGAATCTCGCCCATGCTCTCTTCGAAGCGACGCGACTGGCGCCAACCCAATGCTTTGAGTGCCGAGGTATCCATGAGACAATCCCTGGGGCGTGGCGCTCCTGCAGGTGGTTCCGGAGCTGGTTGAATGTGGGATGCATCCCTGCCTGTCGCTCTCGCCATGCAAAACACCATTTCATATTTGGTCAGTCGCTCTTCTCCCGAGAGCAGAAACCTCGGAAATGCTCCATATTCGCCAGGATGCTCCATGCATGCGCCGACCACTGCCAGAATTGCTTCCGAGACATCATCCACATGCACGGGATAGCGTCTTGCCCAGTGTTCCACCCTTACCGGCGTGTTCACAAGCAGGTGTTTTGCCAGAGCAGTCACCGAACATTCATCCAGTCGCTCAACTGGCCCATAGAGCAGAGGAATCCTCAGCACTGCACCGAAGCACTTCTTCCCTTCGTGCAGGAGTCTTGCAGCTAGCGCTGTCTCTGCTGCCAGCTCAGCTTCAAGCTTCATTCTTCCATAGGTGTTGAGAGGGTTCACTGGCGAGTGGGGATAATATGGCGGCGTCGTACCGTCATAGACATAATCAGTGGAAATAAGCAGAAGAAATGCGCCATGGGCGGCGCAGGCTCTTGCCAGATGCTGCGTTGCGGTCACATTGAGCAGGTAGGAACGCTCAGGTGCCGCATCAACCGCCTCCGGCCGCCGTTCCGCAGCCAGATGAATCACTACATCAGGTCGATATCTGCCAAGCGCTTCATAGACCTTGCTTTCGTCTGTCAGATCAAGCCTGACAAGCGGTTCTCTTGCTCTGCTGTAAGCGATGCCCGTAACAGTGTGCCTTGCTCGAAACGCCAGAAGGCTCATGAGCGATCTGCCGAGGAGGCCTGAAGCCCCGGTCACCATGATATGCATACGGGGACAATACCACAGTTCATGCTTTCAAAAAAGATTGGGGTACCAGGCGCTCGAATGTCACACTGATCCTTCGTTGGCCTTCAACCTCGCTCTGCCGCTGCAGTTTCATTGATTCGTCATGAGCCCCGGCGCATATGCCATTCCAGCCCATCCTTGCCAAAACAGGCAATTTGGTTTAGTCTACTGCCTTGAAGCGCAAAGACTTCCCTACACACAGGAAATCCCGAGGAGAATAGCGATGGAGCATATGCTGTGGTCCGCTCGCCAGTCCGAGCAGTGGAAAATAAAGGTAGGCCTTGCTGAGATGCTCAAGGGTGGCGTCATCATGGATGTCACCAATGCCGAGCAGGCCAGGATTGCAGAGAAGGCAGGTGCCTGTGCAGTCATGGCGCTCGAGCGTGTTCCCGCAGATATCCGCAAGCAGGGCGGTGTCGCACGCATGTCTGATCCTAAGATCATCAAGGAAATCCAGGACGCCGTGTCCATCCCGGTGATGGCAAAGTGCCGCATCGGCCACTTTGTAGAGGCACAGATTCTTGAAGCTCTCGGCGTAGACTTCATTGATGAGTCGGAAGTGCTCACACCAGCGGACGATCGCTATCACGTCTACAAGCATGATTTCAAGGTCCCCTTCGTGTGTGGCTGCCGTGATCTGGGAGAAGCGCTCCGTCGCATCGGAGAAGGCGCTGCAATGATCCGAACCAAGGGAGAAGCCGGCACTGGTGATATCATCGAAGCGGTACGCCACATGCGCGCGGTCCGTGACGGCATTGCCAGGCTCTCACGCCTCCCCGACGAGGAGCTCATGACCGCCGCCAAAGAACTCGGCGCTCCCTTCGAGCTGGTGTGGGAAGTCGCAAAGACCGGCAAACTGCCTGTTCCAAACTTCTCTGCTGGCGGTGTGGCCACGCCTGCTGATGCAGCCCTCATGATGCAGCTTGGTGCCGAGGCGGTCTTCGTCGGCTCCGGTATCTTCAAGTCCGGCAACCCCGAGCGCAGAGCCAAAGCCATTGTTTCCGCTGTAGTTCACTACAGAGATCCCAAGATTCTTGCCGAGATTTCCGAAGACCTGGGCGAGCCCATGGTTGGCATCGGCCTCGATGAGCTCGCGGAAGAAAAGAGAATCGCGGGGAGGGGCTGGTGAGCATGCGGCCTGCCGGCGTACTCGCCCTTCAGGGCGACTATGAGGCGCATGCCAAGGCATTGCTCGCTGCAGGGGCATCCCGTGTGATTGAGGTTCGCCGCCTGGACCAGCTTGATGAGATAGGCTCTCTCGTGATTCCCGGCGGAGAAAGCACCGTCATGGGGATGCTGCTGGATCGTTTCGGCATGTTCGATGCTCTGAGAAACAGGATCGAGCAAGGACTCCCGGTGTTCGGTACCTGTGCGGGCCTCATTCTCCTTGCCAGGCGTATCGAGGGCAGCGACCAGACCCGTCTTGGTGTGCTTGATGTCACCGTCAGGCGGAATGCATATGGCCGTCAGGTCGACAGCTTCCATACGGACATTACGACTGACATCCCGGAAGTCAGCACCATAGACGGTATTTTCATCCGGGCTCCCAGGATCCTGGAGACCGGACCTGGCGTACAGGTACTTGCTCGCTATCATGGAGACCCTGTCCTGGTGAGAGAAGGTAATGTCACCGCTGCTACCTTCCATCCAGAACTTCTGCCTGGTGCGCCAGTCCATCGCTGGTTTCTCTCTCTTGCAGGTGCTGGCGCCTGACCGCCGCCCTGTTGTACCGTTGCAACCTGCACCCGCGGATATCTCCGCGGGTTTTTCTTTGTTTTGGGCTCGCAGCCGGACCATGCCTGCGGTATAGTGGAAATGAGCCTTGAATCGGGAGGAAGCAGGATGCAGTTGGTCATTGATGAAGTTCCGCGCTTCTGGCGCATCATACGCCTGAAACCGTTCAGAAGGACGGAAGGTGTGTCATTCGATATCATTCCAATAAAGGCACTGCCACGTATCGACGGGATCGACAGAGTGATTCATGCCCATGGTGCGCTCTCGCCCGGCTCGGTTGGGGATGTGATCCGCCCCTGGTACATGCATCCACATCAGGAAGACAACCTGCTGGTGCTGCACGGCAAGAGAACTGTCGATATCTATACGCTGGAACATCGCCGGGTTGAAACCTTTGTCGTAACTCCGGACAGGGTATGGCATAACGGTACGCTGATCTATGACGGGCCGGCCATGCTGGTATGGCCTACCAATGTCTTCCATCGCATTGTGTCAGGAGAAGAGGGCTCTGCATCGCTGAACTTTGCGGTGAGACATCCAGGCTTCGATATCGAAACCAATTTTTCGATCTACGACCTCAATACCGAAACAGGCGAATTCAGAGAGATAAGACGGGGTTCTGAAGATCAGTTTGCCGAGTGATGCCGGCTGCACGTCAGAGCTGCCAGCGAGCCTCATGATAGCCCCATCGAATTATCTCACTGTTTGACAGCCTCTGGTACTTCAGCCAGTTTCCCCTTGGGCTGTTTCGATTCGCACCAGTACCTTGTCGATGCGCTTGCCATCCATATCGACGACTTCTATCCTGAGCGGAGGCCATTCCACAATATCCCCTGCCTTGGGGATGGCACCTGCGCAATGCAGCACAAAGCCTGCGACGGTATCATATTCCTCGGGCTCGAAGCGCTCGACTCCCAGTCCGATGGATTTGGCAAACTCATCAATGGCCATCGAGCCATCAACCAGGTAGCTGCCATCATTTCTCTGGAAAATCTCAGGCGTTTCTTCCTGACCGGCCGCCGGCAGATCGACTACGAGATCAAGCAGGTCCCCAATTGTGACAATTCCTGAAATCCCTCCGAATTCGTCTACGATGAGAGCCGCTGTTCTATGCGCCTTCCTGAGCAGCCCGAGTGCCTGGAGACCTGACACCGTCTCGGGTATCATCACTGGCTGTTCCATGCACGATCGCACGTCGAGAGGTTTGCCCTCCGCAAGGCATTTGAGTGCTGCCCGTACCGGCAGCAGACCGGCAACCCTGTCGATATCACCTTCCATGACCGGCAGATAATTGTAATCGACTGCACTCAGCACAGTCTTTATCTGCTTATCCAGAGGTTCTTCGAGATCGACTGCCTGAATCTCAGTCCGCGGAGTCATGAACATGGTGACCCTGCGATCATCAAGGCTGAGCACACCCTCCACCATTTCACGTTCCTCGTGCTCGAACACGCCCGACTGTTCGCCCTGTTCCACAAGAATGCGCACTTCCTCGGCTGTCACTTCGGGCTCGGTTTTCCTCGACATGCCCAGCAGTCTGATGATGGCATCGGTAATGGCAGAGAGCAGTCGAACCACTGGGTAGAACAGCATGGTGAGCACTCGCAGAGGTCCGCTGGCGAGTGCAGCCAGGCTTTCCGGATGTCGCAATGCAATTGTCTTCGGAACGAGCTCACCCAGCACCACCGACAACATGGTCACCACCACCACGACCAGCCCAACTGCAAGCGATTCGGCAGAACGTGCAAGCCATGGAATGGTGCTGAACCATGCAGCAAGCCACTGGGAAACCGTGGCGCCGCTGACCGCGCCTGTGAGTATGCCGATGAGCGTGATGGCTACCTGAATGGTAGAGAGATATCTGCTCGGAGATTCGAGAGTCCGAAGTGCTGCCGCATATGATTTTCTACCCTTGTCGGCTTCGGATTTCAGCCTCGCCTTGCGCGACGAAACAAGAGCCATTTCGGAGAGAGAGAAGAAACCGTTCAGCAGGATGAGCGCCAGGATGAGCACTAGTTCCATTGGCAGCCCTCCTGATCCCTGTAGGTACTGAAAGGATCAAGGCACTGGTCACCATCTTCATCCATGGCCACCAGAATACCAGAAATGAGCATGGGCAGTCGATATCCCTGCTGGACTGCTTCATTCTTCAAGCCATGCAAGATATAGTCTGAGTGCCATGCACATACGTATTCTGAATTTCTGCCGCGCCGTCATGACAGGTGCCCTGATGCTTGCACTGATTGGATCTCCTGCCTTCGCAGCTCAGCCAGCGCCCCATCCTGCAGCAGAAGCGACGTCAGCATCGATACAGACAGGCTCATTCAATGCTGTGTTCCCTCAAGGAGATCCTCTGCGCGTCATTCTGGAGCCCGTCTTCCTCGGAGAGCATTCTTTCCGCCAAAGGCTCTCGGAACGAACCGGAGATGCACGCCAGCCGCTCGGACTGGTGCTCTGCGGAGGCTCGGCTCGTGCCTATGCGCATGTAGGAGTCCTGAAAGAACTCGAAAAGCGTGGCATCCATCCGGATTTCATCGTTGCAAATTCAATGGGAGCCATAGTGGGCGCCCTGTATGCGTTCGGCCTTGCCCCGGATGACATCGCGCAACTGCTGGAAACAGTGCCATTCGAAAGCTTTCTCGATGTTGTGCTGCCTACGCGGGGAGGCTTCATCTCAACCGCCAAATTTGGAAGTGTGCTCACCTCACTCCTGGGTAGAACGGAGCTGTCGGAATCAGCCATCCCCATCATCATTACAGGAGAAGACCTGACTACCCGGCGGCAAGTCTGGTTTGCAGAGGGCAGCATCGACGCCATCATTCGTGGAGCCTTTGCAATGCCTGCAATTTTCGAACCGTCAAGGATTGGGGACAGCCTCATTGTTGATGGTGGCGTTGCCGTCATCGTACCGATCGAACCCGCACTGCGCTTCACTGACAGGGTCATCATTTCCACCGCGCTCTATGACAGAGAGATGGATTTTTCGAATCCACTCACGGTGATCAATAGAGCCATAGACATCGGCAAATCCCGCTCGGGGCTTCAGGCAATGGCCTCAAGCAATGCCCTCATCATCAGAAATGATGTGGAACACCTCTCGTACATGCAATTCTCAGATCCAAGGGCCATCATTGCCCGTGGAGCCGAGAGCGCAGCCAGCCTGTTGAGCAGCCTCAATGCAACAAAACTCGAGCGCTTTCAGACCGCACCGTCTGCTCCTTCCATCGAAGAGCTGCAGAATATCAGACTTGGCATGCACCAGCGCCTTGGACGCTTTATTGCTTCAATCAGAGCAGGTGCACAGCCGCTCCCCTCAGCCCCCCTGCAGATGCAGCCCGTCCTGAGGCTCTCTCCGCCACAGGCGAGCTCCTCGCTCGATCAGCTCGAGCTCCGTCCCCGAGCCGGCCTTCAGGCAGTGCTGTATCGAAACATGGTGCAAGGTAATCTAGGGTACTCAGTCATGCTGCCACCACGTGCTGGCGGCAATCGAGACTGGGCCGCTGACCTTGCGCTGGAATTCTTCCCATTCAAGAGTACATCGTTCATGCTCGGTGCCAGGCTCTGGGGTGGCTATTCCAGCACTGCATTGCTGGGCCATCAACCACAGGAATGGGAAGCCCTGGCATCCCTCTCTGCGGGATTCGCCTTGCCACGCAGGCCTCTGGGGCTGCAGCTCACGGGTATCTATGCTGCTCCCCTCCATACCGGCAGTGCAAAATGGAAGCTGCAGGCACTTGCTACCCTGGCCCCCCCCTTCATGCCTCAATTCAGAGATGATAGCAGCCTCATGCCATCTCTTGCTGCCACAAGTGCCGCACCACCGGTTCAGCATGCCCAGGATGAGACTCCGACTGCCAGCGTCTGGTGGGCTGCACAGATCGGTGCATTTGCTGAAGGCTCGTCAGTAACTACCCCCTCGATGGGAATCACAGGTCAGTATTTCCTAGGCATGCGAATGGGGCTGTTCTCTCCTCGCGTGCGCTGGTACGGTTCGCGGTCAGTCAATGGTGAATCGTATGCAGTCAGCGGCTTTGAAGGGTTTCGAGGCATCAACTCGCTGTCTTCGACAGTGCTGCTGCAGATGGTCAATATTGACCTTGCCCTGGTTCCCAAGGGGTTTTCATTCGATATCGGTGAGGCTCTTCTTGTCAAAAATGTAGAGGTCTGGCCCTTTTTCGATGCCGTTTGGGCAGCGCCGCACTCTGGCGATACACCATCTCTGGCTGACTGGGCTGGAGGCCTCGGCCTTTCCTGTGTCTTCTCGGCATTCGGACTCGCTCCCGCATACGCCGGTATGCACGCAGGCTATGATGCCAATGATGGCCTGTATCTGGCGCTGAGAGCCGGCGGGCTTTTCCCTGCAGGGGAATAGGCTGGCCAGTCTCGAAACCGCCAATAATATTGGGAAGGGCTGCGTCGCCAGCATGAAAGACATGCATGGCGCCCCTTCCCATCAGACTGATTTCCCTCTCTCGTGATGAAGATTGTTCGGTATGTCAGCTGTCACAAAAAAGCCTGCTCCACACGAAGGAGCAGGCCAGCAATTCCATGCAGCAGCACCTTAGACGGATGTCTACGTCATGCTCACATTTCCAGACGCACACCTATCGAACTGCTGTAATGTCCTGTTGTCACATAGAAAGATCGCAGCTCGATAGCGAACTTGTCGCTCACATAGTAGCTTACCCCGCCTCCACTCGCCAGGCCGATTCCGAAGTGCGGCAGTAT
Source organism: Spirochaetaceae bacterium (assembly GCA_026418115.1). GTDB lineage: Bacteria > Spirochaetota > Spirochaetia > Treponematales > Rectinemataceae > Rectinema. The sequence goes on from JAOABY010000011.1 coordinate 42,405, forward strand.
GCTGATGCCCAGACCAAGCCCTGCATACCAGTCGAAATTCCTGAAGAATTCAGGGAGATCCAGATAGGGCTTGAGTCCCCAGTGCAGAGTAGCCATACCGGCAGCCTCGAGATGAAGATCTGTGCTGAACCTCACGCTTGCAAGCCCCATGGCCCCCAATGACAGGGGGAAACCGGGGATATTGAATTTCTGCAGGATCAGCTCGGCACCCCCTGTTATGCCAATTCCCCACAATCCCAAATCAACTCCAGCAAGCAGGGAAAAATCTCCAGCCTCGGCATGCACATCGCTCGTGACCCTCGGTTGCGACTGCGGTGTGGCAGCCGCAGCCATTGCCACTGCAGCCAGCAGCAGTATCAGTGCAGCTACCGTTTTTCTGCCCTTCATCATTCCACCTCCTCAAATGTGAACAACTTTGTTCTTCTTTTTTGAGTGTAGCGCCTCTTGATGGCAAATGCAAATGGAGAATGCTATACTCACGTCATGCATCGATGTCCCTGGTGCGGATCCGATCCTCTCTATGTGACATATCATGATGATGAATGGGGTGTTCCGCTTCATGACGAACGACGTCACTTTGAGTTTCTGCTGCTGGAAACCCAGCAGGCAGGCCTCTCATGGCGTACCATCCTGGGCAAGCGGGAAGCCTATCGGCATGCCTTTGCCGGTTTTGATCCTGAAAAGGTTGCCCGTTTCGGAGAATCTGATCTGCTGATGCTGCTGCAGAATCCCGGTCTCGTCCGCAATCGCAGAAAGCTTGAAGCGGCTGTCATCAACGCCAGACGGTTTCTGGAAATCGAGGAGCGCCATGGCAGCTTTGACACATGGATCTGGGGCTTTGTTGATGGCATTCCGATTGATGGCAAACGAAGCACGCTCACGGACCTGCCCGTAACCACACCGCTTTCCGATCGGATCGCTGCAGAAATGCGCAAACTTGGCTTTGCCTTTACCGGTTCGGTGACCATTCAGGCACATCTTCAGGCTATCGGCATCTTCAACGATCATCTCCTCGACTGCTTCCGGCATGATGAAATTCAGGCGATGACCAGCTGAAATACCCCTTCTTTTGCCGCCCGCTATTTTTTTCAGTATGTTTTCCTCAGAAAAAGAGTGCTGCAGCATGATGCTGCATACAACCATACCAGGAGGAAAGTATGATATCACAGAAAATGGCTGACAGAATCAATCTTCAGATCAATCGCGAAATGTTCTCGGCATATCTCTATCTCGCCATGGCGGCAAAGATGACGAATCTCGGCTACACAGGCATCGCCAGATGGCTTACCGTGCAATATCACGAGGAAATGTTCCATGCAATGAAATTTGTGCGGTATCTCGAGGACCAGGCTGCTGAGGTCAAGTTCGACGCGATTGCGGTTCCCGCATTCAAGGAAAACGACCCCAAATCACTCTTCCAGCATGTACTGGAACATGAGCGCTGGGTGACCGCGAGCATCCGTGAGATCATGGAGCTGGCCATGGCAGAGAAGGATTTTGCTACCCAGAATCTTGTCCAGTGGTATATCGACGAACAGGTCGAGGAAGAAAAGAACGCCATGGACATCCTGCAGACCATCGATCTTCTGGGCAATACTCCTCAGGGTCTCTTCATGCTCAACATTGAACTCGGCAAGCGCGAACCCTCCATCCCGCTCGACTATACCAAGATCTGATTTTGATCCCAGCCAGACGCTCTGAATGATCGAAGGCCCGCCTCATACCGGCGGGCTTTCCTGTTTTTATTTCCTGTACTATCCTGCACGCCATGCAGGCCATCACTTTTATTTCGACCCGCAACAGCGGAGTTGCTGTCGACATTGCCCATGCCATCGCAGAAGGCATGCCTGCCGATGGCGGTCTCTACGTTCCCACCAGCATACCATCACTGCCCTCTGCCGCGCTTCATGAGCAGGGCCTCTCCTATGCTGAACTCGCATGGATCGTACTTGCACCGTGGTTTGCCGACTGGCAGGAGCACGAGCTCCGTCCCCTGATCGAGGAGGCATACGATACCAGCAGGCAGCCGCGATTCTTTGTGCCGGACGTGGCACCGGTCAGGCCAGCAGGTTCGTTCGGCAACCATCCCGCCTTCTGTCTCGAACTCTTTCATGGACGGACCTGCGCCTTCAAGGATTTTGCTCTGAGCCTCCTTGGCGGATTGCTTGAGGCGAGCATGGAGCGCTGCGGCATGGAGGGACCGCTCTGCATTCTGACCGCGACCTCAGGCGATACAGGCTCTGCTGCACTTGAAGGCCTGGGAGGCAGGCGTGCAATACGCATTGCCGTGCTCTATCCCGCCGAAGGCACAAGCGAGATCCAGCGCCTGCAGATGACCTCTGTCCCTTCGAAGGGAAGACTGGTGCTTGGCCTGCTTGGCAACTTTGATGACGCCCAGCGAGAAGTGAAGCGAATCTTCCGCATGGCTCGCTCCCCGGAAAGCCCCTTCCACACCTTCCGTCTCAGTTCGGCGAATTCCATCAATATCGGCAGACTCCTTCCGCAGATTGTGTACTATGTGCATGCATGGAGAAAGCTGCGCGAGCTTGGCGCACTGAAAGCCGGGGAATACATGCACGTTGTCGTACCCAGCGGCAATTTCGGTGATATCCTGGCTGCGCGCTATGCCAAGGCAATGGGGCTCCCTATCGAAACACTGGTCGTGGCATCGAACGCCAACAGAGTGCTCGCGGATTTCTTCGCAACCGGCAGGTATGACCGGCGCCGGCCTTTCTTCACAACGCTCAGTCCCTCGATGGATATACTGATTTCCAGCAATCTGGAACGCCTCCTGTACATGGCCATGGGCGAAAATCCGGTTCGTCTCGCTGCTGCAATGGCAACCTTCGAAAAGGAGGGCGTTCTTGCACTTGCACCTGCCGAACAGGCCAAGCTCGCAGATTTCAGAGGCGGATGGGCTGATGACCATGCTACCCGATTGGCCATTCGGAGCGCATGGGAGGAGCACAGGCTGCTGCTCGATCCCCATACCGCAGTAGGGTATGAAGTCGCCAGACAGATTACTGCAGCCGGGCAATGGAGTGGCCGGGGGACGGAGCCGGTTGTACTGGTTGCGACCGCTAGCCCCTTCAAATTCCCTGTTGCATGTTTCGAGGCTCTTAGCCTTCCCGTACCATCAGAAGAGCGCCCCCAAGGAAAGGTGGCTGCATCAGCGCCACAGGGGACGGAGCACACTGGCAGTGATCTTGCCCTTGCCGCCCAGCTTGCTTCCTGCACGGGCATCCCCATGCCGCGACCACTCGCTGAGCTGGGAGCCCGGCCGGTTCAGCATACAAGGGTCTGCGAAGTGCAGGAGGCCGAGAGCCTGCTCGCAGAATTTTTCAGAAGAGAAACGCAGGGAGGCGCAGCATGAAAAGGTTTCGCATCACAGTTCCCGCAACGAGTGCCAACCTCGGCCCGGGCTTTGACTGTATGGGGATCGCGCTCTCGCTCTATGATCACTTTGAAGTAGAACTTGCGCAGGATTCCGGCAGAGCCGGCATACAAGGCTGTGCGCCCGAGTGGGCAGGGGATGATAACCTCCTCCTTCGTGCCTACAGGGAAGGATGGGCTCGACTGCTGCAAGAGAATCAGCAAGAGGCAAGCTCAGTCCCCGCTCAAGGTACCACCCAAGGAGCATCCCCGGCTGCCCAAGTTCAGCAGATACTTGACAATCCCCTTCATGCCGGGGCAGGTGCACCAGCAGCTCCTCCTATCGCGGTACGTTTTCATGCCGAGATACCTCCTGCACGCGGTCTTGGTTCCAGTGCAGCACTTCTGACAGCCGGCGTGGCCGCTGCTCTCATCCTGTACAGAAGCACACTGGGAAAGAGCAGTACCATGCAGCCTGGCCCTGCCACACTTTCTGAAACAGATCGGGCATGGATACTCCAGACTGCAGCAGCCATGGAGGGGCATCCCGACAATGTCGCCCCGGCTGTCTATGGCGGATTCTGCGCCGCCATGCCTCTCGGGGACGGAGCTTTCATGCACCTCAGATTCCCTGTCGCCTCTTCCTGGCGTTTTCTTGCAGCCATACCAGACTTTCCTCTGGAAACGGCAAAGGCTCGAAAAACCCTTCCGAACGCATACCTTCGCAGCGATACCGTGCATGCCATAGCCCACAGTGCGCTTACTGCCCTTGCATGGGCAAGCGGAAATCCGGATGCGCTGGCACATGCCTGTCAGGACCGCATTCATCAGCCTTATCGCATGCCTCTGATAGCAGGAGGAGACACCATCGCCACTCATCTTATGGCCCATGGAGCTGCTGCGGTCTGGATTTCAGGTTCAGGCCCCACTCTCCTGAGTCTCCACACAGGCTCTGTCCCCGATCCCTGCGAGCTGCGTGCAGGCCTCGACGCAGCCATGGCTGAACATTGGAGCTTTGTGAGACTCGAGCCAGATCACCAGGGAATACGCGTTGATGAAATCCTGTAGAATAAGCCCCACAGCCTCCGAGACGACGCAGATACTCCTGACCACAGCGCCTTGTCCTTTTGGCGATTCGGTGCTGGCCTGGGTCGAAGAACCACGGACCACCATTCTCAAGGTATTCCTGCCTGGGGAGCGCGAAGCGAAGCAGCTGGCATGGGCTTGCTATCCGGACTCCCTGCTGGTTGAGGGGAATAGCCTTCCTCTGCCGCTCATGCAGGCCCGTGCGTTCATCATCGCATTGTTTGAAGGCACCCAGACAGAACCTTTCCCTCTTTCCATGCTCGATCTTGAGCGATTGAGCCCATTCCAGCAGACGGTACTGCGCACCGAGGCGCAGGTGCGACGGGGCGAAATCTGTACGTACCAGCAGCTTGCACAGGCGGCCGGTCACCCCAAAGGCAGTAGAATTGCCGGGCAGGCACTTGCTCGCAATCCCTTTCCACTTCTGATCCCCTGTCACAGGGCAATCGGCTCCGATGGCTCACTCACTGGCTACCAGGGCGGTCTGGCTATGAAACGCTATCTTCTGGAACGGGAGCAGGTGCCTTTCCTTGATGACGGCCGGGTCGATCTGGCCAGAGTGAAGCGAGCAGTATTCACCTGACGGCAGGATCGGCATGCCTGCGTACAGCCAAACTTGCCTCCTACGAACCATACCATTATTCTGAATATGAAAGACGGACTGTATCATGCCGAATGACGAAGCAAGTCGAATCTTTTTCATCATATTTTTCAGCATGCTGAGCCTTCTGCGCCTGTGGTTCAAGACCAGAAGCGGCTGGAGATGGGTGCTTCTCAGCTATCGGATAGAACCGTTCCCCGCAATCCTCATCAGAGTGCTGGCCGGCATCGGCCTCATCTATGCATCTGTTTCGATTGTATATCCTTCTCTCTTTCCTTCATGGTTTCTGCAGGTGCCTCAGTGGGCACGAACAGCAGGCATGATAATGCAGATTGCCGCACTGTTGCTGCTCTTCTCAGCACACCGCGTACTTGATGGCTCATTTACAACCACTCCCATCACCAAACCAGGCGCCCGGCTGGTGCGATCAGGTCCCTACAGCATTATCCGTCATCCCATATATGACGCATATCTGATCATTTTCCTCGGTGCTGGCC
>JAOABY010000120.1 GCA_026418115.1 Spirochaetaceae bacterium
TGCTGGGCTCTGACAACCTGGTTGCCCTCTCCGGCTGCCGCCCAGGAAGGCGGCTCACTGGACGATCTGTTTTCGGATGAAATCGTCGATGTGAAAGCCTCGGAAGCCACTGGCTCACCTGCGGCTGCTCCCTGGGCGACCTTTCTGAAATCGGAAGCAGTCCGAATCGGTGGTAGCATCAGCAGCTCTATCGGCGCCACCGCTACCTGGAACAATCCATGGAATGGAGCTGCCAGTCTCTGGTCGCCGGATTCAAGCAATCTCAAGCCTTCACTAAGCGGACTGCTGTATTTCGATGCACGACCCGACGACAGTTTCCGCGTCTACGGCTCATTCAAGACCAAGTGGCCTTTCCGCAGCACGTTGGTTGGCCTGGCGGACCCCACGCTGCCGGTATCGGTGCCAACCATACAGATATTTGAGCTCTTCTCTGATTTTCAGCAGGGGGACCGCCTCTCCTTCCGCTTCGGCAAGGCAACGGTCAAATGGGGTGTCGGCTACTTTTTCAGCCCGGCTGATATCATCAATCTTGAGCCAATCAATCTCTTCGATCCTGAAGCGCAGCGGGAAGGACCTGTCCAGTTCAGACTGACCATGCCTTTCGGCCCCAGCATGAGCATGCTGAGTGCGTACGCGCTGTTCGACGAGCGCAACCCCGACTGGGCAACCACCGCTCTCGCTGCCAAAATCGAACTCGTCGCCGGAAAATACGAAATTGGGCTGAGTGGATACTATCGTCAGGACACGGCAGAGCGTGCTGCACTGACGCTGGCCGGGCCCCTGGGTGACTTCGATGTATTTGCCGAAGCCGTAATATCGCGCGGCAGCCCGAAAACCTTCTATTCATTCAGCGCTGTTCCACCGTATGTGCAGGTTTCCAAACCTGCTGACCATCGAACCACGCTGTACCCATCGGCAACCATGGGGTTGCTGTACAACAACTGTCTCTTATACACATCTGACGCTGCCGACGAGCG
>JAOABY010000121.1 GCA_026418115.1 Spirochaetaceae bacterium
ATGTGTATAAGAGACAGCACTTGTGGTGACGGTTCCGCCGCAGGTGTTGGAGGTTATGACCGGGTTGGTAAACCCTGCACCGAAGTTCATCACGAATGGCTGGTTGATGTAAGCATTCACCTTGGCGACGTTTTTCGCTGTCGTGTTGCCATTGTTCTTGATCTTTACCGTAAAGGTCTTGGTTGTTTCCCCAGGGTTGATGACCGGATTGGCCGGTTCCAGGGTAATGTCGAGGTCGGGCTGATACACAGTCGTATTAATTAAATTAGGGGACCACGTAGCATTCAGATAAATGGTATTTGGCGATTTATCGTACATATAAGCATAGGTAATACCTCTATACATTGAGGTTGTTGGAAATGGTGGAGGCTCTTTCAGTGGTCCAGCGTTTGCAAATTCAGTATCCATATAGAATCCGGTTGCTTCACCAGAAACCTCAATTGTGAGAGTCTCGTTTGTATCAATATATCCAATATCGAATAAATACAGTTTTAGCTCTCCATAACTAGCCGCATTTACAACTAGAGGTTGACTCGTCTCGATTAAATTTCCTCGTATATCAGACTGTATTGTAATGGGAAATGCATCATTAAAATTCGAGCCAGCTGGAAAAATAATATGAATATAATGATTGCTATTGGTGAAATACGCCCTGGTTCCCTGATTCTTGAATGTCACTCTAAGTCGGCCGCCATCTGTCGAAAAAGAGCTCAGACCAGTTACGGGATACGTGATGGTCGTCATGGTTCCGCTGAACAGTGGGGCTGTAATTATAGATATTTTTGATGAATCCAGTGTGTTGTAAGCAGGCGGAATGGTAGGTACTCCCTGATAGCAACCCCAGGACACGGTACCGTAATTCACCGCGCTTGCATCATTGGCAGCAAAATTCACTGAAGCCTGATAGCCCACTTCAACGATCTGGGACGGGTCACTTGAGATATTTGACATCAACCCAATATC
>JAOABY010000122.1 GCA_026418115.1 Spirochaetaceae bacterium
CGGGAAGGAGCAGCATGTCTGGTCATTGCTCTATCAGTCCATGGAACAGGCAATGGTTTCGGGCAGAAGCCCTGCGGGGCCGTATTATCGCAGAAAACAGCTACATTGGTAAGAATGTCCGCTGCATTCGTCACGTTCTATCATGCGCTGAATCCGGCAGGAAAAGGCACTTGCGCCATCGCGGATGTCTTTCTACAATCGCTTGCATGATAGATCTCAAGTTTGCATCGGACCCGGCGCTGCAGAAAGTCAGGATAGGCGCGCTTGTGCTCACGGCCATCGACTGGAATCGTGCAGAACAGGTAGTGCCACTCGCTTTGCGAGAGGATATCTGTGCAGCTGTGCGCAATCCCGCACCGTTCGACCGTCAGCAGCGTATCCGGATCATCCGCGACATGCTCCGGAATGGCAGGTACAAACCTGCCGGGCGTGCCAAGCCTTCGCCTGAATATCTGCTGCAGGCGGCGCTCGATCAGGAATTCCCCTCTGTAAATCCACTGGTTGATGCAGTCAATCTTGCCAGTCTGGAAAGCCTCTATCCCATGAGCATATTCGATCTTGAGAAGGCTGGCACGAAGCTGCTTCTGCGCCGCGGCAGGATGGGAGAGAGCTATGTGTTCAATCCCTCTGGTCAGAGCATCGATCTTGAGGACTTGCTCTGTGTCTGTTCGCTCAAGGAGAATGAGGCAGATGGCAGCCCCATCGTCAACCCAGTGCGGGATTCCATGGCTACCAAGCTCTTCCCTGGTGCCAGCCATGCTGCTGTCGTGGTATATGCGCCTCATGGGCCTGAAGGGCGGGATCTTGAAGCGGTGCTCGCGCGAATGGCAACATGGTATGCGCATGCAGTCGACAGGATTGAGCAGGCTGTATTCGAGCCGGATGCCACTTCTTGATATGCTCGCGATTTATCCTTACTATAGCGCCTCATGGAACT
>JAOABY010000123.1 GCA_026418115.1 Spirochaetaceae bacterium
CTGCAGCATTTCTGATTGTGGCGACAGGCATGTTGTTCTGGCGGGCATAGGCAAGTTCGACATAACCGATGGCTCCGGGAATCTGCTTGACCATGCCGGCGACTCCGGCATTCTGCGCAGCGCCCTGGCCAGCAGGCCACTGTACCGAATTAGCATTACCCACAACCTGCTTCCATTCCGGGCTGACAGCGGACAGATAGGCGGTAAAGTTGAAGGTGGTGCCTGAACCGTCGGAGCGGTATACCTGGACGATGTCCATGGCCGGCAGCTTGATGCCGGGATTGAGATCGGCTATCGCCTTGTCATTCCACTTTGCGATCTTGCCGAGATAGATATTTGCAATGACTTCGCCAGTGAGCCTGAGTGCGGGGTTGCCGGGTAGATTGTAGACGATCACGACTGCTCCAAGTACCGTGGGAACATGGACGATGGGAGCGCCGTACTTTTCCATGTCCGAATCCTTCACGAAGGAATCAGAACCGCCAAAATCAACGACCTTGTCCTGGATGTTCTTGAGGCCGCCCGAAGAGCCGATCGCCTGATAATTGACCTTGACGCCGGTAGCCTTGTTATAGGCATCGAACATCTTGGTATAGACTGGCGCAGGGAACGAAGCTCCTGCTCCCAGAAGCGTCTGGGCTCCGGCACTACCTGCAATTCCGAACAGCATCGCTGCGAACATCGCAACGATCGCGATTCTTGCGCTTCTTTTCATTGGATCCTCCCATGAGTCTCTGCAGAATGCAGAGATGCTTGCTTTCACTTGAAAACACGCATCCCGATCGCAGCCGGATAGCGCCATGCCTCTGCATGTTTCATTTCCGCTCGAATGCGGGTTCCCTGCGCCATATGGGGCGCGCCGCGCCGGTAGCGTGACGAGCCAAACTTACATGAGCTTTGTTAAGGTTTTCCATGACTCCTGTTAGAAA
>JAOABY010000124.1 GCA_026418115.1 Spirochaetaceae bacterium
GTACCGAACATTGCATTGTAGTCGGCAATGGCAGCTTCCAGAAAGTCGCGTGCACTCCGATCCAGGTGATCGGTCTCGAATTCCTCTTCGCCCAAAAGCCCATCTGGATCATCCTCGTTGGCGGCGAAGCTGTAGATGAGGCCGATCTTCAATCGCTGCGCCTCAGGCAACTCCTCCTGCTGGGCCTTGAACTCCTTGTAATAGCACCGTGCGGCCTCGATGCTGGCCGTAGCGAAGAGGGAATTGAACCCGGCCAGACGTTTGCCGTCGTGCCGGTAGGTACTGGCCCGCTTGGTCTTCTGGTCAAAATGCTCGCGGATATAGGCGACGATCTGCGAAATGCGTTCGGGCGCCAGCAAGGCCCGCTCGGTGTCGATGGCCGGCACCTGCTTGTCGCGGATCGCGGACCCGGCCTTGATCGTGTTGATGTAATCGATGCGGAACGGCAGCACGTTCTTATCGTTGATAGCATCGACGATCGTATAGGTGTGCAGCTTGTCGCCAAAGGCCTGCTGAGTCGTGCGGCGCAGCGGGTTGCCGCCAGTGCCCGAATTTTCGGCAAAGATCGGCGTGCCGGTGAAGCCGAACAGGTGATAGCGTTTGAATACGCGGGTGATTTCGGCGTGCATGTCACCGAACTGGCTGCGGTGGCATTCGTCGAAGATCACCACGACATGGGCGTCATAGACGGGGCGCTTCTTGTTCTTGGCGACAAAGCGCGACAGCTTCTGGATGGTGGTGATGATGATCCGGGCGTTGGAGTCTTCCAGTTGCCGTTGCAGCACCGAGGTCGAGGTGTTGGAGTTGGCCGCGCCTTTTTCGAACCGCTCGTATTCGCGCATGGTCTGGTAA
>JAOABY010000125.1 GCA_026418115.1 Spirochaetaceae bacterium
GGACTAGGATAGCCGCAGGGAGCGGGCTGCTGCTGGAAATTAGATAATTGTCTATGGTGAGCGTAGAGAACCCGCAAAGTACAAGAGACAAGTGCCGCTCTCTTCTCTCAGGGCCATCGAGCAGCCACTCTGTTGCAGCAAGTGATTTCCGTTATTGAGAACGGCCGGATCCTGCCAGCCGTTCTAAAAGATCCTGCAAATGAAAGAAGATGCCGGTTCTCATGCTGCTCATGTGCCGGGGGATCCACAGCTCTCCTTGGGGGATTCCCGACCCTGTAAGAATCAGCACGGGACTGGACTTCTGGAGAGCCAGTACGAGGCCTGCTTCTTCATCGCCTGTATAGGTGCCGGGCATCCGCCCTACAATCGAGAGTCCCGGGTAGGTTGATCTGATGTTTGCTTCGGCTCTGGCAAGTGTTCGTGCATCCCCGCCGACAAGAAATGCCGATCCTCCAAACCGTTCGGTAGCAGTGAGCAGCAGTGTGAGCACTTTCAGCGGCTGATAGGTTCGCAGCTCGGGGGTATCGGAAGGTCTGTAGTCCATGATCTCAGCCTGGGCATCGAGCAGAAGCTGATGCTGGAAAGGCACTGGCAAGGTTCTCGTCATGCCTTCCGAATCCGAGGCGAGTTGTCTGAGCAGCTGGGCCGATGTGGGAAGCACAAGGTCGGCGCTTGCGATCATGGAACCGTATTCATCCCTTCGCAGGGCACGGCGGCTGCCGGGCACATCGATACAGCAGATCTGGTGGTTCCGGCCGTCATCCCAGAGTTTCGGCAGTGCGGCAATGACGAAATCTGACGGGAAATCGTAGCGAATGCCATCATGGATCAGAGAGGGAACTAGCA
>JAOABY010000126.1 GCA_026418115.1 Spirochaetaceae bacterium
TGCTAGTTCCCTCTCTGATCCATGATGGCATTCGCTACGATTTCCCGTCAGATTTCGTCATTGCCGCACTGCCGAAAATCTGGGATGATGGCCGGAACCACCAGATCTGCTGTATCGATGTGCCTGGCAGCCGCCGTGCGCGGTGCAGAGATGAATACGGTTCCATGATCGCAAGCGCCGACCTTGTGCTTCCCACGTCGGCTCAGCTGCTCAGACAACTTTCCTCGGATTCGGAAGGCATGGCGAGAACCTTGCCGGTGCCTTTCCAGCATCAGCTTCTGCTCGATGCCCAGGCTGAGATCATGGACTACTCACCTTCCGATACCCCTGAGTTGCGAATCTATCAGCCTTTGAAGGTGCTCACACTGCTGCTCACTGCTACCGAACGATTTGGAGGATCGGCATTTCTTGTCGGCGGAGATGCACGAACACTTGCCAGAGCAGAAGCAAACATCAGATCAACCTACCCGGGGCTCTCGATTGTAGGCAGAATGCCCGGCACCTACACAAGCGATGAAGAAGCAAGTCTCGTACTGGCACTCCAGAAGTCCAGTCCCGTGCTGATTCTTACAGGGTCGGGAATTCCCCATGGAGAGCTGTGGATTCCCCGGCACATGAGCAGCATGAGAACCGGCATCTTTTTCCATGTGCAGGATCTTTTCGAGCGACTGGCAGGATCCGGCCGTTCTCAATGACGGAAATCACTTACTGCAATAGAGTGGCTGCTCGATGGCCCTGAGAGAAGAAAGTGGCAATTGTCTCTTGTACCTTGCGGGTTCTCTACGCTCACCATAGACAATCATCTAATTTCCAGCAGCAGCCCGCTCCCTGCGGCTATCCTAGTCC
>JAOABY010000127.1 GCA_026418115.1 Spirochaetaceae bacterium
TTGCCGGATCGNTGGTCTGCATATTCTCATTGACGAGGATCGCGCCATTCGGGGCGGTTTCAATACCAGCAGCCTTGGCAAAGGCGGTTTCGGGTCGAACGCCAATCGAGAGCACAATCATGTCAGCATCGAGCCGGGTGCCATCTGCCAGCACGGCGACCACACGGGACCCCGCAGGCTCGAATTTCGAGACAGCGGAGCTCAGGTAGAGCTCCACATTCTTCTGTTTGAGGTGCTGGTGTACAATGGCTGCCATTTCTGGATCGATGGGGTTCATGACCTGATCGAGTGCTTCCACGATGGTCACGAAAGAGCCGCGCGCGTGCAGGTTTTCCGCCATCTCGAGCCCGATGAATCCGCCACCCACGACAATGGTCCGCTCGGGGCGCCTGGTATCGAGGAATTCCTTGATGCGGTCGATATCCGACACTGAGCGCAGGGTGAAGATCCGTGGATCCTCAATGCCCGGAATGGGCGGTTTGATGGGATCGCTTCCGGGAGAGAGCACAAGGGCATCGTAGGCGACGTCATACTCGCGACCGGAATCGAGCTCGCGGGCGTGCACGGTCTTCGCCTGCCTGTCAATGGCCGTCACCTCGGTGCGGATACGGACATCGACGGCAAGCCACGCCTTGAACTTTTCCGGCGTCATCACAAAGAGCCGCTCGCGCTCCCTGATGGTTTCGCCCGCATAATAGGGCAGACCGCAGTTAGCATAGCTGATGTGCGAACCGCGCTCGAACATGATGATCTCGGCATGCTCATCGAGCCTTCTCAGACGTGCTGCAGTAGAGGCACCGCCTGCAACGCCGCCGATGATGACGTATCTGGCCATGGACTT
>JAOABY010000128.1 GCA_026418115.1 Spirochaetaceae bacterium
ACTATGGAGTGGGATACTGCTGCCGCTCACGCTATATTGAAAGAGGCCGGGGGCAATATATTAGATGCCCGTTTTTTTCAACCTCTGCAATATTACAAAAACAACTTTGAAAACCCTGACTTTATTGCTTTTGCAGTATATTAAAAACTGAATGTATGATAACCATAGATATTATCAATAAAAGTAAACACCCGCTGCCAAAATATCAAACCCCTCTTTCTGCAGGAATGGACCTGGTAGCCAACTTAGATGCCTCTATTACGCTTCAGCCAATGCAAAGGGTTCTAATACCAACAGGTTTGTTCATTGCTTTGCCCGAAGGATATGAAGCACAAATTAGACCAAGAAGCGGACTTGCCTTCAAACATGGTATTACCGTGCTTAATTCTCCCGGAACAATTGATGCGGATTACAGAGGAGAAATCAAAGTTTTACTAATCAATTTATCTGACAAAGAATTTGTTATAAACGATGGAGAGAGAATTGCACAAATGGTTATTGCCAAACACGAATTGGTTGAATGGAAATTAGTAGAGGTATTAAACGATACAGCAAGAGGTTCGGGTGGTTTTGGTTCTACAGGAATTAAGCAAGTGTAGATTTGCCATATCATTGTTTTTTCAATCAATAGTTTCTCCAAAAATAATCTGCCTGATTGCTTGTATAATATTACACAATACAATGTATTTGGGTAATTTTTATTCATGCCATTTAAAACATTATATTTTACTACTTTTATGCAGGATTTATTAATTTGTTATAATGCTTTTGTTTTATCGCTTGATAT
>JAOABY010000129.1 GCA_026418115.1 Spirochaetaceae bacterium
ATCAGCCCGCAACCACCGCTCATGAAGCCCCGCCTTTGCCTTCAATTCAGCTTACCAAGAAATGAGATCAGCCCGCAACATCCGCAACACGCAAACACTGGCCGAGGCAAATTCAGCTTACCAAGAAATGAGATCAGCCCGCAACATCACCGACACCGTGATCCCTGTTTTGCAAAATTCAGCTTACCAAGAAATGAGATCAGCCCGCAACTGGGCTGGTGTAGTGCGGTCGGTGCTTACCAATTCAGCTTACCAAGAAATGAGATCAGCCCGCAACACCAAAGAAAACACTATTCGAGTTTTTCGTAATTCAGCTTACCAAGAAATGAGATCAGCCCGCAACCAGTCATAGTGCCATCACCATTGATGGAGCAATTCAGCTTACCAAGAAATGAGATCAGCCCGCAACGCGACCTGCGCGGCATCAACTATCCGGCGAAATTCAGCTTACCAAGAAATGAGATCAGCCCGCAACTAGTCTCATTGGCTACTTCCATCCCTTCTTAATTCAGCTTACCAAGAAATGAGATCAGCCCGCAACATTGGCGATGCGTTTGTGTGGCTCTATAACAATTCAGCTTACCAAGAAATGAGATCAGCCCGCAACCGATGACATCCTGCACGATTTTCTTGAAGCAATTCAGCTTACCAAGAAATGAGATCAGCCCGCAACGTATGACTTCCTCAACAAGGTTCGCTTTGAAATTCAGCTTACCAAGAAATGAGATCAGCCCGCAACTCATCATTC
>JAOABY010000012.1 GCA_026418115.1 Spirochaetaceae bacterium
GACCCATGCAGTATGGGACTACTCAGGAATTTCTCAGATATTTCAGACTAAATTCGCTTGAAGTCCTTCCACAGCTCGATGAAATAGAACAGGCAAGATTCTTCAAGCCTGAGACACCTGAAGGATGAGGGACGCCATGGAACACGTACGACCGCTTCGCCTGCACGCATTCCTTGCATCTGCCGGTATTGCTTCGAGAAGAGCCTGCGAGGATCTCATCAGGCAGGGGCGCGTCACGGTAAATGGAAAATTGGCTGCAATCGGCTGCAAAGTTCTGGGGACGGAAGACATTCGTGTGGATGGTCAGGTCGTGCAAGGTTTGCCCTCCCATTTTCGCTATATTTTACTTAACAAACCGGAAGGCTATCTCTCTTCCATGACGGACCCCCAACAGCGCCCCTGTGCAATCGATATACTGCGCAAAGGGGGTGTGTCTGAACGAGTCTATAACGTCGGGCGCCTGGATCAATGGTCCTGCGGCCTGCTGCTTTTCACGAATGATGGAGAACTCGCAGCCCGGATGGTCCATCCATCTGGAGGTTTCGACAAAGAATACCTTGTCGAAACCGACCTGCCCATCCCCCATGATTTTGCCGTTTCTTTCACAAGAGGAATTCTGGTAGAAGGCGTACGATACAGAGCTTCCAGGGTGAAGCTGATAGATCCCACCCACGCGAACATTGTGCTGATCGAAGGCAAGAACCGAGAGATTCGCAAGGTGTTGGCTCACTTTGGTCTGCGCGCCATGAAACTCCAGAGAATACGTATTGGCCCTCTCTCCGACCCGGATCTTCCTTCAGGCGCATGGCGCGACCTCACTTCTGATGAAGTGGCATCGCTCAGAAATTGGAACAGCGCAGCATCCAGCATTCGTGACAGGGGAGGTGCACGCAAATGAAAGTGGCCATCGATGGACCGGCCGGCTGCGGCAAGTCGACCATTGCCCGGATGATCGCAGAAAATCTTGGATTTCTGTATATCAACTCGGGCAATCTCTACAGAGCTGCTGCATGGCTCTGCATTCAGCATGGCGTGGACTGGCACGATGCAGATGCTGTAGTACAGGAAGTCAATCGACATCATTTTGAGTATCATGAGGACGGCTCTGTATCGATAGATGGCATTCGCCTCTCAACCGAGCTGAGAACGCCTGAAGTCGATGCAATAGTTTCCCAGGTTTCAGCAATCCCCGCAGTTCGTGAAGAAGTCAATGCCATCATTCGAGCCATTGCTGAAGGGAGGGATGTGGTGAGTGAGGGGCGAGATATCACCACCATTGTATTTCCTGACGCTGAAGTAAAATTCTACCTGGACGCGTCAACGGAAGTACGAGCGATGCGACGTTATCGGGAACATGCTCACTCTGCAGAACAGAGTGAAGAAGCTGTCAGGAACCTGGAGCGCATTCGAAGAAATATCGAAATGCGAGATGTGCTGGACAGCTCAAAAGCAATTGGTGCACTCAAAATCGCACCCGATGCTCAGTATTTGGATACTTCTGACTTGACCATAGGGCAAGTTTATGAGAAAGTATACAACACAATTCTCCGTATAAGGAAAGCACATGGCAGAGAATAGGGAAGTGGAAATGGACGTCTCTGGCCCCTCCCAGGACGGTTTCCAGACACAATTGCAGGAGCAGTACCTCAAGACGCTCGAGGCGCTGGAGGAGGGGGAAATTATCGAAGGCAAAGTCGTCCAGGTAAATGGCGACACGGTCTTCATCGATGTCGGATACAAGTCCGAAGGTAAAGTGAAGCTCGAGGAATTCGGGGACAATCCTCCCCGTGCCGGCGATATCGTAAAAGTCGTCGTGGTCAAGAAAGAAACGGCGTCGGGAGACATAGTGATTTCCAAGAAAAAAGCGGATGAGCGCATTTTCTGGAAATCCGTTGCGGTCGCTTTCAAGGATCATGTACCTGTAGAAGGCACCATTGTAAAGGAAGTCAAGGGCGGCTTTGAAGTCGATCTGGGCCACGGACTTACAGGCTTCCTGCCTGCCAGCAAGGCTGATATTCAGCGCGTGGAAAAAGGCGACGCTCTGATTGGTGTCAGAGGAAGGTTCTATCTTGAACGCCTCTATGCCGACAGGAAAATCAATATCATCCTCAACAGGCGCAAGCTGATGGAAGAGGAAATCGAACACCGACGGAATGAGTTCTTCCAGACCGTGCAGATCGGTGACACAGTCAAGGGCGTCGTGAAAAGCTTTACCAGCTTTGGCGCGTTTATCGATCTTGGCGGATTCGATGGCCTTCTCCATATCAACGACATGAGCTGGGGCCATGTTACGAGGCCCAAGGATTTTGTCCGCAAGGGCCAGGAAATTGAGCTGAAAGTCATCAGACTCGATCCGGAAGAGAAGCGTATCAACCTTTCGCTCAAGCATTTCACCCCCGATCCATGGAACAGCTTCGAGGAAAAGTACCACGTCAATGACATCGTCAAGGGGAAGGTCACCAAACTGACAGACTATGGTGCCTTTATCGAGCTTGAGGAAGGCATTGAAGGTCTTGCCCACATTTCTGAGTTCTCATGGGTCAAGAAGGTCCGCAAGCCCGAAGACATGCTCAAACCCGGTGATGTGGTGGACTGCATGATCCTTGGCTATGATATTCCGGCAGGTAAGGTTTCTCTCGGTCTCAAGCAGGTCATGCCCAACCCCTGGGATACCATCGATCAGACCTATCCTGTCGGCACTCGCCTGAAACGAAAGATCGTCAAGGTTACCAATGCCGGAGCCTTCATCGAGCTCGAAGAAGGAATAGATGGTTTCCTGCATATCGATGACTATTCGTGGACCCAGAAAATCAAGAATCCTTCTTCTGTCCTGCACGAGGGCGATGAAATTGAAGTAATCGTGCTTGAAAGCAATCCTGAGGAAAGAAACATCAGGCTCGGCGTCAAGCAGCTCAGCGAAGATCCCTGGAAATCTTTCGCAAAGACCTACAGGGTCGGGTCGATTGTGGAAGGAACCGTGTCCAATGTGACGGATTTCGGCGTCTTCGTGAAAGTCCCTGGTGACATTGAAGGTCTCATCAAGAAGCAGGATCTCGTGTCCGACAGGTCCGAATCCTATGAAGATGCCCTGAAGAAGTATCAGTCTGGCATGCAGGTCAAGGCTGTGGTGGTAGATCTCAATGCGGATCGCCAGAAGCTCGGCCTTTCCATTCGCGACCTTGTCCAGAGGCAGCAGCGTGAGGAACTTTCGCGCTTCATGCAGGAAGACGAGAACGAATCAGGCTATACGCTTGGTGACCTCCTGAAGGCGAAAGACAAGGGCAACGACTGATCCATCTGCGACCGATGGACCCAGCATGATGACAATGGTTACTGTGGTCGATCCTGAGAAATTCCGCGCTCTGATTGATATCAATGCGCGTCTGAACTCGAGCGTAACCGACTACAGAGCCCTGCTTGAAACAATTGTAGACTCTGCAGCGAGGCTGGCCGATGCTGAAGCGGCGAGCCTCGCGCTTTTTGACCCCAGGGGAGCTGTGCTCAGATTCGTGATTGCTACAGGCCCCAAGGCAAAAGAACTCAGAGGGATGGAAATACCTTCCAATGAAGGCATCGCCGGCTGGGTATTCTCGAATGCGAGACCGCTGATGGTCAACGATGCTGCTGCCGACAGCCGTTTCTCACCATCGGTTGGCAACGAAATCTCTTATGCCACCAGATCGATCCTTGCAGTACCCCTCAAGATTCGTGACAGGGTGGAAGGCGTAATCGAGCTGGTGAACAAGAAGGCTGGCGGTATCTTTACCGGAGATGATCTTTCGTGGCTCGAGATATTCGCAGTACAGGCTGGAATAGCGCTGGATAATGCCCGCGTGTATGATAAAGCCAGAAATGAACTGGATTATCTTCAGCAGCGAACGATGGAGCAGCAAGGTTGGCATCCGCTTGTCTATGCATCGAAAATAATGCAGGACCGACTCGATCTCGTGAAAAGGGTAGCCCCCAGCGAGGCATCAGTTCTGATCCTCGGTGAGAGCGGAGTTGGCAAGGAGCTCATTGCGGAACAGATACACCTGCTTTCAAAGCGTGCTGGCAAACCATTTGTACGCGTCAATTGTGCTGCCTTGCCGGAATCATTGCTGGAGAGTGAACTCTTCGGGCATGTACGAGGGGCTTTTACCGATGCGGTACAGGACAGGGCAGGGCGTTTCGAGGCAGCTGAAGGCGGGACAATCTTTCTTGATGAGATAGCTGAACTGCCTCTGCGGCTTCAGGCAAAACTGCTCAGAGTAATTCAGCAGAAAACCTTCGAAAGAGTAGGGTCCTCGACTACCAGACATGCCGATGTAAGAATCCTTGCAGCGACCAACAGAGACGTCGAGGCAATGGTAAAAGCTCAGCAATTCAGGAACGATCTCTACTACAGGCTGAATGTGCTTCCGATCCATATACCTCCTCTCAGAGAGAGGGTCGAAGACATCCCCGTCCTGGCCAACCATTTTTTGCGAATGTATGCACGAGAGATGAACAGGCCTGGCATGACCTTCTCTGATGAAGCGATGCAGCACATGCTTTCCTATGCGTGGCCGGGCAATATACGGGAGCTGGAGAACGCTATAGAGAGAGCTGTGCTCATTGCAAAGTCCTCCTGTATCGGCGTTGCCGATCTCATGCTGGGTAATGCACCTGCTGCTACGAGTGCGATGGGAGAGCAGGATCTCCGTGAAGCAGTGACACAATTCAAGCGACAGTTCATTCTTTCTGCGCTTGAACGCAATCGGTGGAATCAGACAAGGACCGCGCATAAGCTGAATATCCAGCGCACCTACTTGTCACGCTTGATAAAAGAGCTCAATATTCTTCAAACCAAGGAGTGATCCGTGAATCAGAAACAGACAGACACAAGGGATATGACTGCATCGAGGGAAACAACGGAAAATAAAACCTTTGCAGAACGGCTTGGCGAATACATCGCTTCCCACCGCATGCTCATACTGGGTATCGCAATTGGCATCGCGCTTGCACTTGCAGGCGTGGGGATATACTCTGCGGTATCCGAGAATGCAGCAGCGGCTTCTTCCCGCGCAATGGAATCTGTAGAAACAAAGCTGGAAGAGTGGTCCAAGGAGACCGATGAGACCAAGAAAGCGGACCTTGAGAAGACCATTCTTGCAGATATTGAAGCTCTCTCAAAACGATGGCCGCGTTCGATTGCCGCACAGCGTGCACTGCTCAGAAAGGCGGGCATTCTGTCGCAGAAAAAGGAATGGCCTGATGCTGAGCAAGCTGCGCTCGACGCTTTTGGAAGAAACAAATCGTCGTATGCCGCACCAGTGGCACTTTCGCTGGCTGCGGTTGCTGCAGAGGAGTCAGGTAATATTGATGCAGCAATAGGGCATTATGAGACGCTCGCCAAGGATTATATCAAGGATAATCCGCTTGCAGCCAATGCCCTGTTCAATCTCGGCCGGCTCTATGAGTCCAAAGGGGACTATGCGAAGGCCAAAACTACCTATGAGAAGCTGGTTGCAGAGATAGGTACTTCCGAATGGGCTCTGCTCGCCAAGAATAGATTGATATTCATGGTTTCAGCCGGACTTGCCAAGTAGCAGGGCAATTGGATTGAAGCTGCTGATAAGGCGTTCCTTCGGTACGGTGTGAGTGCAGGGGGAACGCCAAATTTGTTGTGAAAAGTAGGAAGGTTTGCCGTAATGAGCGCCGAAATTGTGAAAAAGCTGAATATTTCCTTAACTGGAATGATATTACTGCTTTTTTTCCGGTCCTGCGGCATGCCATCTTCCGAATATCTCTATCCACCGGTAGCATTTGAAGATCTTGGAGGCGCACTCAAACTCACCCATGATGAGAGAAATCTCCAGGATGCACTCATTCAGACTCTGTTCAGAGGCTATGAGTTTTACTACCGCTGTTTTGCTTCAGAGCAGGATGCACAGAATTCCAGGCAGCGTCTGGATTCTCTGGCTTCTACCTATGAATACTCACCTGAAACCTTCATTCGGCAGATTGCGGCTTCCGGTTATGTAAGGCTTCCCAGATTGCTGGATGATTTGACCACCACTGACAACTCGATGCCACCTTTGATAAGGAAGAGTTATCTTTCAGATTTGGGAGCTACAGAATTTACCTTGCATCTCTATCCCAATCGAAGATGGACGATTTCATCCGACAGGGACCTCTCTGAAGAAGCACCATTGATTCAGGGTATTGTCAGAAACAAAAATACAGAAGGCCAGGTTGCATGGTCAGATTTCAGCCAGAGAGACAGCTACGCTGTTGGAGATTCCGATTTTTCTTCGAATGCGGCTCTTGTTCCCGGGCAACCTGTATACCTCCTGCTGTGTGCGGTATCGTATGGTACTTCACAGGAATCCCTTGGCGTAATTCTTTACAGTGAGCCCCGTATCCTGGGACCGATAGCATATTATCCTGAAGGTTAGCTACGTTTGGCTTTCCGCATGGATTCTCATTCGGCAGCCCCAAAAAACATTCTGTAGAGAAGGGGATAAATGTGGAATATTATGTAAAGATTCTTCTGAAAAAAGACATTTCTGGCAGTTCGCATAATGTATATTCTGTCTACCATAAGGCATGAAAACCATTGAAGGATTCCTGCACACCTCTTTAGAGTGCCTCCTCCAGCGGGATAAGAGATCCTGATGCGGCATCCAATGAGAGACAGGCAATTCTCGTTGCCTTGAAGGAGGTTTCAGAGATTTGGCTCGTGGAAAAATGCTCTCTGAGTTTTTTCAGCACATTGAAGACCTTTCTGTCTGGAGCCGGCGCATGTTCTACAATGCTCAAAGTTCTCAGAGACTCATCGGAAATTTTCCATGAGATAAGATCCTCTGCATGCTGTTTCAGTAATTTCATGGCTTCCTTCCAGCTTTGGTCTTCAAAGAACATGAAAGACCATTCGGCTGCATGAAAATAAGAATGTAATGAACGTCTTTTCTCATCTTTCATTAGAGGCTTCAACCTGAGACTCTCAATTCTCAACCCCTGGGGAAGTCTGCTATTGATAGATTCGACAATTGATAAGATATCAACAAAAGATAGAGAATCCTTTACAAGAATGACTGCTTTGAGAACCTCTCCATAACCTTCTATGCCAAGTGGCAAAGGAGGTGTAAGCTCGATTTTGGGTTGAGGGTTGAATCCTTCTGTATATGCCATTTCTAGGCCAGACATCTGGAAAGCTCTGGAGAACGCAAAAGATACTGCATGCAAAGGATAATAGACAGCTTTGCCCGTTTTCGACCATTTTGCAACAAGAATCGTCTCAATGAAGGATTCTTCCGACGCATATGGTACTGACCGCAAGACCCCATCCATGGAATTCACTATATTATGTATACTATCAGATACTACTACTGTTTCTTTGTTGCACACTCCGCATGGTTCCGTACATAATACATTACATGCTGAAGTAATCTTTTCGAGCCTTGCATTTGTCTGCTGCTTTTCCAGCCATCTTTTACTTATGCCAAGAGAGATATCATTCCATGGCAAGGATAGTGCCTGGTTCTTTTCTGCAAGATACAGTTCCCATGCGCTCTCCCCTGCTCTCATATTGAAATCCTGCAGCACCTTGCGCCAGAGATCCCAATCGCAATGCTCCTCCCATGCATCGAGTCTTGCACCTCTGGCATATGCCATTTCGATGATTTCACCAACCCTGTCATCTCCTCTGGAAAGAATACCTTCAAGAACAGATAGAAATGGAGGATGATACGAAAGGGAGATGTTTCGGAATGACCTCAATTTGCTCTTGAGGGCTTTGATTGTTTCCAGAGCATCCTGTTCGCCAAGCTGGCTCTCTCTTTCGAAGGGTGTATGGGGTTTGGGAACGAAGGTTCCTATGTTTACATGCAGCGTCATTTTCGATGACTTTGCTATGCGAGCGAGGTATGCAGCAATCTCTTCAGCTTCTCTCAACCCTCTTCCCGGAACAGGAAGACCAATCATGAAGTAGAATTTGGCAGAGCGGAATCCCTTTCTGGCGGCCTCTTCGATGATTCCAAGAACTTTTTCAAGCGGCACATCCTTGTTCATGGAGTGCTGCCATTCCTTTACGGGTGTTTCAACGGCAAAAGTCAGGCCTGATTTTCTGACTTCTGAAATTTTTTCAAGCAATGGCAAGGTAAAACTTTCCACTTTCAGGCTTGGAAGCTGGAATGATATTCGTTTTTCACTCCATCTTTTATTCAGCCTTTCAAACAGATCGAGAATGCCAGGATAATCACCCGAAGAAAGTGAAGCAAGCGTGATTTCCCTGTATCCTTTGCGCTGAACCAGCATTTCGACCTCTTGTTCAATAATTGCTGCTGGCTTTGCACGCTGGGGACGATAGAAATAGCCCGCATGGCAGAAGCGGCAACCATTGGGACAGCCGCGCATGATCTCTACTGTTCCATGACTCTGCACCGGGTTGAGAACAGGAATAGGAAACAATGGCTCATAGAGGGTATATGAAAAATCACTAAATACTGATCTTCTGACTCTGTGATCATCCCGGATATTCAGCTTCTTTCTTATGGCAGGAGAAATCCATACCGATGGATGCTCGGCAAGCGCAGAGAGCAGCTGAAGTCGGGACGCACCTGATTGTTTCAACCCTGCAAGCTTCTCAATGACTTCAAAGAATCCGGCTTCCGCTTCTCCGATCCACGCAGCATCTATGAACGCTCCAAAAGGATGAGGGTTGGACATGGCAGGACCGCCGGCAATAACGAGAGGAGCCTCATCACCACGGTCTTCCGCATGAAGCGGGATTTTGCCACAGTCAAGCACTGCAAGCATATTTGTGGCAAGCAATTCATATCCCACAGAAAAAGCAATCATATCGCACTGGTGCAGGGGGATACCGCTTTCCAACGTGTACAGAGGGATATTTCTTTTTCTTAAAAGAGCTTCAAAATCAGGAGCCGGTGCAAACACTCGCTCGCAAACGACTTTGTCCCTCAAGGTCATCATCTTGGAATACAGAATTCTCAAGGCATTGTTGGACATTCCGATTTCGTAGAGATCGGGAAAGCATAGTGCGATACGCAACCTTGTATCTTCAGGTTCAATGGGCGGGACAGCATCGACTTCGCCGCCAATGTATCGGGCGGGTTTTTCAATGGCAGCGAGCTCATTGCCGAATATCCTTACAGGATCTAGAAAGGCTTTCATGTGGCGTACCTTCTGGCAGAAATGCCCATGAGAATTCCTGTAGAAGCCATGGCTATCCACATTGAGGAACCACCATACGAGATGAAAAACAGTGGTATTCCGGTTACAGGCATGATTCCCATGGCCATTCCTACATTGATCATGAAATGAAATACGAAGATACCGAGCAGACCAGCCGTCACATAGCTCGCGTATCTATCCTTGAGGGTCTCTATCAGGACTATGCAGCGCATGAAATACAGAAGAAACAGGCCCAGTACCGCTGCAACACCAACAAACCCGAATTCTTCTGCAATGATGGAAAAGATAAAATCCGTACTCTGCTGGGGAATGAATCTTGCATGACTGTGTGTTCCCCGCAGAAAGCCTTTTCCGGTCAATCCGCCGGAACCTATTGCGGTAATGCTCTGCAGGATGTTCCATCCGGATCCGCGAGGATCGATCTGTGGGTCGATAAAGACCAGGAGCCTCGCAAGCTGATAAGGCTTGAGTACTTTCTGGGCGATGAATGCTCCAGCCATGGAAAAGGCGACAAGCGCAAAAACATATGAAATCCAGAAATAGAATCTCTTTTTATAGATGATCCATCCAGCTGAAGCAGCAAGAGCCACAAGTGCGACTACAATAAACAGGAGTATTGCAAGTCGCTGATCCGAGGCAAAAATTCTGAGAATGCTCTCGGGGTTGTCAGCAGATGATGCAGAGAGCGGCAGGCTCAGAAACACAAAGATGCCCAGCACTCCAAAAACCCCGAATAGAATATAACGAACGTCTACATCGGCGATTGTCAGCATCATGAGCACTGCCGGGAAAAACACGAGGGCAGATCCGAAATCCGGTTGCGACAGTATCAGAAGGACTGGAATACCAGCAATAACCGCACTCGTCACCAGCTTTCTGAAACTGGTTGCAAACTCGGCAGCATCCAGATAGCGTGCGAGGGCAAGTACAGTCGCAATCTTTGCAAACTCTGCCGGCTGAATACCGAGAGAGCCAATCCCCAGCCACGATTTGGCGCCATTCACTACTCTGCCAAACAGCCTTGTCAGAATCAGAAGCACGATCGCAAGGACATAGAAAAGCCAGCTGCTGTCCTTGAAACGTGAAAAATCGAAAAGGGCTGCTGCCAGCATGATGGCAATACCGCTTGCGATCCAGAATATCTGTTTGAGGTATTCTTTTGAAACAAGATTGCCTTCTGCATCGACGCCAGATGAATAGATTGCGGCCACTCCGATCGCGGCAAGCACGAGAGAGGTGAAAAGCAGAAAGTAGTCAATATTGCCAAACAGCCGCCTGATTGAAGCAAGTTTCATTCTCTCCTCCCTGCGAGGCCGCTTCCTTCAAGCTTCACTCCTACTGTCGCTGCCGCAGTTCTCGGGTCCTGTCCGGAAAAAATAGACTGATAGATGACATTTGCCGAATAGGGAGCCCACCATTCCCAAGGGTTGCTGGCCTCAATCATGGTGACCACCACAATCTGATCTTCCGGCCTGGCATCGTAAGGCCCATAAGAGGCAAACCATGAATGCCAGCGATTCTTGAGACCAACCTCTGCTGTTCCGGTCTTGCCCGCCACCTGAACCGCCTTAGTGTTGACGGGTACGCGCGCGGTGCCATGCACAATGACACCACGCAGATAGGAGCGCAGTGTCGCAAAGGTGGTTCTGGAAATTGATGACTTGTGGAGCACCTCCGGAGTGATTTCCCTGACGAGGGAGCCAGTCTGAGGATCACGAATTTCCTTGACGACATGAGGCTTGTAGAGCACACCGTCATTCACGATCATTGCCATCATGTTGGCGACCTGGAGAGGTGTTGCGAGCATGTAGCCCTGCCCTATCGAAAGATTCATGGTGTCACCAGGTGTCCATGGTTCATTGAAGGTGCGCTCTTTCCATGAAGGTGTCGGCACCAGACCTGCATTTTCCGACGGGAGATCAATTCCTGTGGCCTTGCCATATCCAAAATCCCTGGTGTAGCTCACAATATTCTCAATCCCAAGAAAATCACGGCCCACGGTCCAGTAGTATATGTCACACGATTGCGCAAGTGCTTCAGGCAGATTCACAGGCCCATGCCCCGGTCGCTTGATGTGGCAGCTCCAGGTTCTTCCACCGTAATCAAGTTCACCGGCACAATACACTGTCCGGTCGGGAGAGATGGGTTTTTCCTCCAAAAGTGCCGCTGTGAGAACTGTCTTGAAAGTTGATGCAGGCGGGTAGGAAGACTGATATGCGCGGTTCAGAAGAGGGTTCTGCGGATCCTGCAGCAGTTTCATGTATTCCGTACCTGCATTATCCGAGAGAAACAGGTTGGGATCATACCATGGATACGAAACCATGGCGAGAATTTCACCTGTAGATGGCTTGAGCACCACAACCGAGCCAGTCCGTTTCCCCAGCGCAACCTCAGCCGCTTTCTGAATCGCGAGATCGATTGAAAGCACCAGCTTCCTGCCGGGTTCAGCAGGGGTCATTTTCTGCTCAATACTCTTGATGTCACGACCCTTGACATCGACGGCTTTCGCAATCCAGCCATCTTTACCTTTCAGATACTCTTCATAGGTCAGCTCTACGCCTGTCTTCCCTGTAATGTCATCTGATGCATAGCCTTTATTGTAGAGCAATTTGTACTCGTCTCTCGTAATGGTCCCGACATATCCCAGAATCCCGGCCAGAGAGCCTACATCGCCATAGACACGGAGAGGGCGAACTGTCCATGAGACTCCTGGGAATTCTTCCACACGGCTGGCTATGGTTGCTATCACCTGGAAGGTGGTGTTCGACGCAAGCGTGATTTTCCCATAGCCTCCAGCAGTTC
Source organism: Spirochaetaceae bacterium (assembly GCA_026418115.1). GTDB lineage: Bacteria > Spirochaetota > Spirochaetia > Treponematales > Rectinemataceae > Rectinema. The sequence goes on from JAOABY010000012.1 coordinate 11,980, forward strand.
CGGCCGGCATTTTTCTGGCCAGGTCTTCCTTGGGAATGCCAAGCAGATTCGACAGTTTTTCCAGCACCTCATCTCTTTGGGCAGGTGGAATTTCCGATGGCGTAATCTGGACCGAATAGGCATCTCTATTGCCGGCAAGCAGCGTCTGGCCGGTTCTGTCGTAGATTTCTCCACGCGGCGCCCGTATCCTTATGGATTGCATCGAAATTCGTTCTGCTTCGGACACGAAGACTTCACGTCTGAGAATCTGGAGCGAGAAAAGATTGACAGCATATGCCACTACTATTCCCACAACAATGGTCCTGAGCACCCGAATTCGTGTCGTGATCTTTTTTCTGAGCACCGCCATCAGTCAGTCTCCTGCAACCTATCCGAAGCACTCACGGACGTTCGCTCTTTCTGTGTTCAGTGAAGAGGTATTTGAACTTATCCAGTGCCAGGAACAGCGGAACAGCCAGAATACCATTCGCCAGCATCTCAAGTGCAAATGGTACACTGAGGATGACTGAAGCCTGCGTCGCATCCCCTGAAAGAAAAGCCAGCAGATGCGAGAGGATGCCTTTCAGAAGCGTACCTCCACTCGCCACAAGAAAGGGGATGACCAGCCGATCGAGCGCTGCCACTTCATGCAGCATTGCAGCGCCGTAAGCTATCGCCGTATAGAGAAAGGTATAATACCCCATGGGCGTGCTGCTCAGCGCATCGGCGACCAGCCCTGTGATGCAGGCGCTTATGATTCCTGATCCAGCCTGGTTATGATAGGAGGCAAAGATTAGAATGACAAGCGCAAGATCGGGCACCACACCATATGCCAATCCATGAGCAAGCCATACGGATTGCACAAAGAGCATGGGTACGGCGAACAGCACTCCTGCGAGTACACTTCTCATTGCTGACCTCGAGTGACACTGTCTGGTTCGCTCCTGCCGACTCCTGTCTCAAGCATGAATACATACTCTAATCTGCCCATGTCTATTGTAGGCAGGAGATCAATTCTGAGCGAGCCTGTTGTTTCATCCACAGCTACCCTGTCCACCCGTCCTACCATGATTTCAGGAGGGTAGATGCCATCGAGTCCGCTGGTGAGTGCAATATCGCCACGGGCAATCTGGGAATAATCGGATTTTGGCACATAGAGCAAGGTCAGCGGCAAATCTCTTGCCCCATTGCCTTCGACAAGCCCTTCGGACCTTGTGCTGGCAAGTCGCACTGCCGCATGAAATTTCCTGTCATGGAGCGGCTGTACGACACTGGTTGTGGCGCGAACTTCAATGATTCTGCCCACGAGCCCCTCTGAGCCTTTCTGGAATGCGATTACAGGCATATTCTTTCTGACTCCATCGTATTCGCCTTTATCCAGCACCAGAGAGGGATAGATATTGCCAGGATCTCGAGCGATGATCTTTGCAGCAATTTTCTTTGGGGCTATGACGGATGCAAGCCCGAGCTGTTCCCGCAATCTTGCATTTTCCTCTTTCAACATGCTGTATTCGCGCTCTCGGGATTCAAGCTCCTGGACTTTTTTCAGAAGCAGTTCATATTCGTTCCTGAGTGTGCCGAGTTCGCGGGCAGCGTCTATGGTTTGTCCTATGAAGCCACCTATTGCAGCAAAGCCCTTCTGGATGCCCCCAAGTACGTATCCCTTGAAGAATGCAGGAACTCTCATCAATGTTCGAGTGGAAAACAGAAAAAGAAGCAGCGAGAGCGCCAGCAGGAGAGCTGCTTTTCGATGCAGCTGTCCTCCTGATCGAGGCATCCTGGAATTCCGCATGCCCTTCCTCAGAGATTCAGGCTTTCATACACACTGTCGCTGCCGACATGCTTCTGCATCACTTCAAAATATCTTCCGGCGCCAATCGCCACACATTCGAGAGGCCGTTCGGCGAGAATGACAGGGACACCGGTTTCCTTTGCGATGAGCTTGGGAAGCCCTTTCAGCAAAGCGCCTCCACCAGACAGTACAATGCCTCTCTCCACGATATCGGCAGCAAGCTCAGGAGGTGTTCTTCCGAGAGTTTTCTTCACTTCTTCTACAATCTTGCTGACTGAGTCCATGAGGGCTTCCCTGATCTCAACAGAGTCTACTTCGAATCTGCGAGGCAGGCCTGTAATTGCGTCTGTTCCCTTGATTTCCATTTTTTCGATCGTGCGTTCCGGACTCGCATTGCCGATTTCTATTTTCAGCCTCTCGGCAGTCTGCTCGCCAATGATGAGGTTATGGATGCTCCTTATATGGCGCATGATCGCTTCATCAAATTCATCTCCACCGACACGGATGGCACTCGTGACAACCATACCTTTCAGGGAGATCACCGAAATTTCGGTTGTTCCTCCACCGATGTCACAGATCATGTGGCCAGCCGGTTCCGTTATGGGGATGCCGGCGCCGATGGCTGCTGCAAGCGATTCAGCGATGACCTTTACGCTTCGCGCACCAGCTTTATAGGTGGAGTCGATGACAGCATTTTCTTCGACCTTGGTAATGCAGGTTGGTACACCTACCACAACCCTCGGCTTGATGAACATGCTTTTGGGGAACACTGTCTGGATGAAATACTTGATCATCTTCTCGGTCATATCAGGATCGGCGATCACCCCATCGCGGAGAGGCCGTTTGGCAATGATATCGGTAGGCGTTCTCGAGAGCATGTTCTTTGCCTCTGTACCTACGGCAACGATTCTGTTGGTGCCTCTCTCTACAGCGACTACCGAGGGCTCGTTCAGTACTATTCCCTTTCCTCTCACATAGATGAGAGTATTGCATGTTCCGAGATCAATGCCGATATCAGGTGTGAATGCATTGAAAAGATTGCCGAATTTCATCGCGGGTTACTCCTTACAGCTTCTCCGCAAGCTTTCTGCGGGCATCAATATGGTTGGGGTCAATCTGCACGGCTTTTCTGAAGGCAGATCTTGCCCTTAAAGTATCCTTGTTTTCTGCATATACCAGTCCAAGGCCATACCATGCATCAGCATTGAGCGGATCCTGCTCAATTACCTTCTGGAACATTCCCTCAGCGTCTCTGAAAGAACGTTGTCGCAAATATTCCTGGCCAAGCATCAGCATGGCTCTGGATCTGATTTTGGGATCGGTCGCGTTCTCCAGGATCTTTTTCAGAAGCTCGGTAGCCTTTTCGAGGTTGCCAAGCTCCCGATAGCTGACAGCAGCGCTCATCATGACAAGATCCGAAGCATTCTGTTGCAGTGCGCGCTCAAAAAAGGTGGCTGCCTTGGCATAGTCTTTCTTCCAGGTACTGATGATACCCATATAGGAAGACAGGTCGGGATCATGAATGCCGGCCTTCTCCGCTTCAATGAAATACCGCTCAGCCAGATCATACCACGGCTGGCCTTTCTGGAAATAGGTTTTGGCAAGCACAAAATCGATCTGACCCTTCAGCGGATTGGAACTTTTGACTGCAAGGGCCTTTCTCAACGATATCAGCGCCTCGTCGAGCAGACTCTGCCGCTGGCCATCATCCTCGGTACTGTCAAAACTGCTGTAATAGGCTGCAATACCTCGCATCCCCAGAAAGAAGGGATCAAGAGGCATCGTTTCACAGGCCTTTCTTGCCATTTCCAGCGTTTGCTGTCTGTCCCCTGTATTCCAGAGAGAGAGAATTTCCTTCTTCATCGCCGGCACAGCAAGGGTATGCCTGTTTGCTCGAAGCGAAGTATAGGCTGCTGCACCAATTGCTGTTGCAATGATGAACACGGAGAACACCAGGAAAACCTTCCGCCACGGCGAGATATGGCGGCGTCTGGAGAAAAGCTGTCTGATGCGCATCTCTTGCAGAGTGTATCAAAAAAAGGCGGGCCTGTAAGCCGGGTTCTGTACATCCAGAGAGTTTTGCCCCCTGAATGCGATCGCCATCTCTCTCGTCGAACTGTTGCCAGTTCGATCAAGCAGTCCACCCGCGATTTCTCCACACCTCGCGGTGTGGGTTGGACGGGTAATCCATCGCTGTTCGACCTTGCTCGCGATGAGGTTTGCCGTGCCATCCCCGTTACCGGGGATGCGGTGAGCTCTTACCTCGCCTTTTCACCCTTGCCGCCAAAGGCGGCGGTATATTTTCTGTGGCACTCTCTGTGCGACACAGGCTTGGCTCCCGCACAAGGCGTTCACCGTTCCTGTATCGCCCCGGAAGTTATCCGGCATCGCACCCTGCCGAGCCCGGACTTTCCTCAGGCACAGGAGCCTGCGACGATCCGGCCCGCCTCAATTCTCGTAATCATCCTCAATAAGATCAAAATCAATCTTTTCCTGCGTGACCTTGCGCCTCTTTTTGCTGCTCTTGCGTCCCGACACACCGTTACCGAAGTCTTCACCCTCTTCAGACTCGACACCTTCGGATTCTTCGCCTTCCATGACGAGATCCGAAAGCGCTCCTGCTACGATATCTTCAAAAATGGTGTCCTCTTCTGACTGTTCATAATAGATGATTCTCGAACAATAGGGGCAGAAGCTTATATCCTCCGTACTTCGTACCTGATTGACGAAGCTTGCCGGCAATATCATGTGGCATCCCATGCAGACAGCACCACGAAGCGGCACGATGCCTTCGCCAGGCTTGTGTTTGATGATTCGTTCGAGCCTGAACTTGATATCTGCGCCAATTCTGTTGGCGATCTCCTCTTCCTCGGTCGCAATCGCCTGAATCTGTGCCAGCTTTTCGGCGCTCTTTTCGTTGATTTCCGCTCTCTTCTCAGCTATCTGGCGCTCAAGATCCTCAATCGACTTTTCTACCCTGTTCAGCCTGTCAGCCACTTCGGCGAATATCCTTTCCTGTTCCTGGATACGCTTACGATACTCGTCTTCCTTCTGCTGAGCTTCCTTGATTTCCTTGCTTACGGCCTCATACTCGCGCTGATTGGTAATGCCATCCATCTGATGCTCAGCCTTCTCGCGGGCCATTTCGGCCTCTGTGAAAGACTGGCGAAGCATGCGCAGATTTTCTTCGATTTTATCGTACTCCTGTCTGATGTCCGCATGATTCTTCTTTTCACGGGCAAGCATCTGAGTTTCGAGTATTTCCAGCGTCCTGGGCATCTCTTTAAGTTCATTTTCAAGCTGGACGCGTTCCTTGAGAAGGTCGTGATAAGTTCTCAGGTCATTGAGCAAGGCTTCATTCATGGTAGTACCTCGATTAATTGTCTATGTAATCGCGAAGTTTCTGGCTTCGCTTGAACTGGCGCAGCTTCTTGAGAGCTTTTGCTTCAATCTGTCTGATGCGTTCGCGCGTGACATTAAAATACAGGCCAACCTCCTCGAGTGTCAACGAATAGCCTTCGTCAAGGCCGAAACGCATGCGCAGAACCTCCTGCTCTCTGGGCGGCAGCGTCGAGAGCACCATCCTGATCTGTTCCTGCAGCAGCTTGTAGTCGGTGATGATGGAGGGATTCTCCACATCCTTGTCCTCAATGAAATCCTGCAACAGGGAATCCTCATCTTCTCCTATGGGCGTATCCAGCGAGACAGGTTCGCGGGCAACGTTCTTGACTGCCTTGACTTTCTCAACTTCCCAGCCAAGCTGTTCGGCTATTTCGTCATCCGTGGGTTCACGCCCAAGTTTCTGCATGAGCTGGCGCTGCTCACGTACCACTTTGTTGATCTGCTCGATCATGTGAACGGGGACGCGGATGGTTCTCGCCTGGTCGGAAATCGAGCGGGTGATGGCCTGGCGAATCCACCATGTAGCATAGGTCGAGAACTTGTACCCCTTGCGATACTCGAATTTCTCGACAGCCTTGATGAGTCCTATATTGCCTTCCTGTACGAGATCAAAGAACTGCATGCCTCGGTTGGTGTATTTCTTGGCTATCGAGACGACGAGCCTGAGATTGGCCTTGATGAGTCTGTCTTTGGCGCTCTTCATCATCTTGCGCCCGCGGTTGACTTCCTTGGCCATGGCAATGATTTTTTCGGCTGGCGTCTCAAAATTGTTTTCAATATCCTTGAGCTTTTTCTCGTTTACCTGGAGCTGGCGGATTTTTTCCTTGATTTCTTCGGCAGTGAGACCGAGCTGGCGTTCGATTTCCTCACGCTTTTCCCTGATGGTGAGGTTTCTTCCCAGTGTGCGCAGTTCCTTGGGAGATGCTACCCGCAGCAGTCCTTCAATTCTGTCCTGTTCCTTGCGATACCGGATGATCTTCCTTGCGGCGAGAATGAATCGTTCCGAGAACGAGCTGATTTCCTCCGGGTGGATGTCGATCTGATCAATTTCCTTATGGATTTTTTCCCTCATGCTGCAGAGCTCGGGATCGGCAAAGATATCGCCGCCCTTGGCCAGCACACGCTTTTTCAGATCGATGTATTCCTTGAGGTCGCTTCCACAGTTGTCAATTAGATCCTTGTAGAACTGGTTCAGCCTTCTTCGTTCCGCAATCTTTTCGGTATTCTCTTTCTTCTGGCTGTTTGCATCCTTCGGTTCCTTGCGGGATGCCTTCAGGACAATCTGATGGAATTCCGGGATCAGCATGCCTGACTTGCGCAGAGTGTTCTTGATGATGTTTTCACCCTGCTCCATCGTGCGCGACAGTTCAACTTCCTGTTCAGCAGTCAGCAAGTGCTCCTTGCCGATGTCCCGCAGATAGAGACGCACCGGATCATCACTGGCTGATTCCTTGTCTCCCGATACACTGCTTTTCTGTTTGCCAGGTACGGCAACAAGCTTGTTGAGCGCGATATCTTCGAGAGGGAGCTGTTCTTCGACAATTTCAACTTTGTTCGATTCGAGCAGCGTGAGAATCCCTTCGATTTTTTCGCTGTTGAGAATTGAATCTGGCAGAAATTCTGAAAGTTCGTCAAAGGTGATCTTTTTTTTCTCTTTGGCGTATTCCAGAAGTCGCGCGATGGAAGGATCAAGTTCCATATCACTCATCGAGGCTGCCTCCCGAGTGCTTCAACTCTGCGTCGATGCGCATGATTGTTTCCATTGTTTCCTGTATCTTCGCGGGATCGGCTTCGCCGCCTGCTGTGGCAAGCGAATCGATCAGGGCCTGCTTCCTGCGCTGCAGTGTACGTTTCCTGATGCGCCATGTACCATCCAGTATCAGTCTGTCTCTCTCGCCTGCCAGCTCGCCTGAAGCAGCTATTGCAGCAACGGATTCTACTGTCGAACTGTCGGTGCAGTGGGTCAGGATTCCTGCCAGATCATGCACCCCTTCTACCTCTGCTTCTTCAAGTGCTTCGAATAGATCACGCGCCCTCGGATCGTCGAGGTCGTACTTTCCTACATGGGCTCTCACGGTGTTGAAGAATTCCGGCTGCAGGGCCACTGCTGTCATGAACAGGAGATCAGCTGTTCTCACCCGCGACTGGCCTTGCCCTGGTGTCTGCGCAATCTGTTCAGAAGCGGTACGGCGCACCTGATCTCCAAGACCTCCTGCAAGTTTCGCCTTGGCAAAATCCGAAGCTATCGCATGTGCGCTGACACCCGTAGCCATGCTGATGTCCCGGAAGAAATCCTGTCGTTTCACATCCGAGTCGAGCGCATCGAGATAGGGGAACAGAAAGGATATCGCTTTCGCTTTGCCCTCCATGGTAGAGACATCGAAAAGCTTCCTGGCGCGAGTGAGCAGAAAAGTTCCAGCGTTTATAGTATTTTTCAATATTTGTGTCAATACCCCAGGCCCTTGCTTCTCGAGTATTTCCGATGCATCCTTGCCGCCTTCCAGCATCAGAACCGATACCTCAAGGCCTGCTGCAGTCGCCACCACACAGGCTCTCTCTGCAGCCCGTACTCCTGCTTCGTCGCCGTCAAAACAGAGAAGTACTCTGGCCGCCCGCCGCCTGAGCATCAAAGCCTGCCGGGCGGTGAATGCAGTTCCCAGTGGTGCCACAGCATGAGTTATCCCTGCCTGGTGGAAAGACAGCGCATCCATGTAGCCCTCGCATACCAGAGCCGCATCCTGGTTCGCAATGCTCTCCAGCGCCTGGGGCAGGGCAAAAAGCGTTTCCTGTTTTCGATACAGCAGCGTGTCGGGGCTGTTCAGGTATTTGGGGCCATCGTCCGACATGCAACGTCCGCCAAAGGCCACCACTCTGCCCTTGGCATCCATTATGGGGAACATGATTCTATCGGCAAATAGCGGCCAGGTAGGATTATTCCCTGAGAACAGACCGCTTTTTGCAAGAAATTCATCCGAGTACCCCTTGGAACGAAGAAAGGCGTGCAGCCATCCGCGATCAGCAGGGGCGTATCCAAGCCTGAATTTTTCTATCAGCGTATCATCAATGCCTCGTCTGTGAAGCACATCAAGAGCGTTTCTTCCGTGAGGGGTGTTCGTAAGAAACCAGTTGAAAGTCGTGGCAAGCCTTTCATGAAGGTCGAGCAGATCACGGCGGTCTTTTTCCTCGTTCTGGATTTCTTCAGGCTTGCGATCATCGAAGCTCAGGGGTACGCCTGCTCTGCGGGCAAGTTCGATCATCGTTTCATGGTAGGTGAGCTTTTCCATTTCCATGAGAAACTGGACAATCGATCCTCCCTTATGACAGCCGAAGCAGTAGAAGAGCCCTGTTTCAGCATTGACTGAAAAGGATGGTGTTTTTTCGGTGTGGAACGGGCACAGCCCCCAATAGGACGAACCCTTGCGCACAAGACGAACATGCTCCTGATATACCGCAAGAAAATCGGTTTTCTCGAGGATTGCCTGCCGCGTCTCAGACGATATGCGTCCCATGTGACCTTCTACAAGCCTTTGGTTCTGATAGGTGCACCGGTATGTTCTTCAAAAGTCCTTGAGAAACGGTGCACACCATTTCCATCATCCAGCAATCTAAAATACAGAAAATCCGTCTCTGCAGGAAAGAGTGCAGCACGCAATGCCACTTCACCAGGGTTCGAAATCGGACCCGGCGGCAGGCCCTTGTATCGATAGGTATTGTAGGGATCATCAATCTGAAGATCGCTATAGAAAATCTGAGATGGATGAGGTTTGCCCTGGTGTTCGGTCAGCACGTAGGCCACGGTGGCACATGACTGCAGAGGCATGCCTGATGCCAGCCTGTTGTAGAACACCGAGGCAATCAAGGGAGCCTCATCAGCCTTCCGATATTCCCGCTCCACGATTGATGCAATGATGACTGCTCGATGGAGTGCTTCTGGCGAAACAGACTTGCCTAATGAAGCCGTAACCTCGAAGAAACGGCGGGTCATCATTGCAACAACGTCTCTGGCACTGGAATCAGGCTCGAGCAGATAGGTATCGGGAAACAGATAGCCTTCAAAATTGCCATGGGGAATGCCTGCCTCACGGGCAGCAACCTCATCCTTCGCCGCCGCGAGAAAATCTTCAGCTCCTGTTATGCCCTCACTGGCCAGAATGTCTGCGATCTGGCGCATGGTCCTGCCCTCTGGAATGAGGACCTTTCGCGCAATGGTCTGCCCCTTCGAGATCATGTTCGCGGCCTGCAATGTCGATATTCCGGCAGGGAAACTGTAGGTCCCAGCCTTGATCATACGGTCGCGGCCCCCGATCTTCATAATGAGTCGAAATACATTGGTGCTTGTTATGACTTTCTGGTCTCGCAGCTGGATGGCAATCTGTGAAAGTGTCGATCCGCGTTCAATCCTCAGCATTACAGCCTCCCGTCTTGCGGGAGGAAGCACGAGCAGCAGCGCGGTAAACATCAGAGCGAGCAGTACAAGCAGTATGGTGGCACGCAACGTCATTGATGCGTATTTCATGCATGTAATCCAGGTATCATATCGGACAGTTCAGGTATTTCCTTGAGGGAGAGAGGCGGATTGGCTCTTCTCTCAAGTATGGCATCGAGTATGCTCTCAGAAGGTACTGGCACGCCCTTTCCTATTCCAGGACAGTACTGCCCTTCCGCTTCCCAGGATCGGCGGCTTTCAATGATGGATTCCCAGAAAGGATAGGTTCTGCACTGTGCAGGTCTTGCATCGTAGACGCAGCATCCTGTTTTTTCAAGGAAAATGCAGTCGAAATTTTCTTTTTCCCTGAGGCTGAGTGTTGTCAGGGCACCGAGATCCACAACCCTGCAATAGGCTTCCGCGAACTCTCTCCGTGAAAGACCGGTTCTTCTGCAGAGCGCTTCCAGATCACCGATTGAGAGCCATACGAAACCCGGGGATCCGCTGCAGCAGGAATTGCAGCGCGTGCAGGAAAATCGAAGCGATTGCATCTCATACGCCATGATGATCTCCGGCCCTGATAAAAAAACCTCCTCTTGCGAGGAGGTTGTGGGGAGAGAAGGATTTGAACCTTCGAAGGCGAAAGCCAACAGATTTACAGTCTGCCCCCTTTGACCGCTCGGGAATCTCCCCAATATTGGACATATGTCCCTCGAGCCATCTCCCGGAATCGAACCGGGGACCCCGAGATTACAAGTCACGTGCTCTGCCAACTGAGCTAAGATGGCGTGTGGAGCGAGTCAGACTATACAAAAACGTGGCTCATTGGTCAATACCTTTTGGGAAAAAGACCGGGCTTCCATTGAGAGCGGAGTCATGTGCTGCACGTGGATGGACTTCTATGAGGCTGAGGGCAATCGCGCCAAGTCCTACTGCATGATGATCCGAGAGCTCATCCGGTGTCCGTTCATGTCTTCCTTCTGTCAGAAAACAGTAGGTATAGCCATCAGCTCCTTCGAAACATCTGAGCTTGTCTATGTATCGATTCTTTCCGGGTACGGTCCAGACTGCCTGGAGATCTCTGCATTTCGTAGGTGGACCATTGATATTGAGAAAGGTATCTGGCTTCCACAGTGCAACCAGTGCCTCGAGATGATCGGCGATAAAGCCTGCCAAACCCGAATATTCAAGTGGCTGGGCGAAGGACGCACAGGAGACTGCGATAGCGGGTATGCCTTCCAGTGCGGCCTGTCGTGCGGCTCCGCACGTTCCCGAGTAAATGATGTCGGTACCCAGATTGGGACCGAAATTGATTCCGCTGATCACCACATCGGGGGCCTCTTCGAGCACTGCAAGTCCGGCGATGATGATACAGTCCGCAGGTGTACCGGAACAGCTGTATCGGCGTAGCCCAAGATGTCTGAGTTTCGTTGGTTTCTTGAGAGTCATCGCATGGCTCACTCCCGAACGCTCATGTTCAGGTGCAACGATCCATACTTCATGGAGGGAGGAGCCGTCTTCCTTGCGAAGGTCGTTCAGCGCTGCGGCAAGGGCCTGCAGGCCGTCAGAGTCTATACCGTCATCGTTGGTGAGCAGAATTCTCATTGCGTTTCCTTTTCATGTGGATGTTCTGGCATTCAGACTGGACATGGAGGCTCAATGATCGAGCATTCTCAAGCCTTCGCCTGTTGCAACTTCATGAACTACCGGCCTGAATCCAAAGATCCTCTCGTATTCTTCAAGCTGCGCACGGTAGGCGGGCATCGCCTCTCTCTTCAGAATCGTCATTGTACTTCCACCGAATCCCGGACCTACCAGTCTGGAACACAGCACGCCTTCGATGCTGCCTGATCTTCGGACCAGCCAGTCTATTTCAGGGCATGAGATTTCATAGAGATTGACGAGCGAAGCATGTGACTTGGCGATGATACGGGCAAATGCAGGATAGTCCTGTCTGTTCAGTGCTTCCTCCGCCTCTGCCACACGTTTGATTTCCTCAACTATATGGATGCAGCGCCTTCTTTTGCGCTCAGGTACAGCGCCCATGATCTCATCAAGATCTCGCAAGGTGAAATGGCGAAGCGTCTTCTTGCCTTCATGATCAAGCACCGCCAGACAGGCGCGGCAGTCTTCTCTTCGCAATTCAAGCTCATTCTCTACGGGAACGCGGGGTACCTTCGAATCCGTAATCAGCAGCATCCATGGTTCAGGCAGGAAGGGCGCGCTTCTTCTTTTGCCGGATCTCAGATCGAGTATGGAAACAGTTCGGCCGGCTGGCGCTGTCATTGCCAGATAGTTTGTAAAGGATACAGGCTTTTCAAAAAATTGAGATTGCGCCCGGCATGCATGCTCGGCGAGCTGCTCGTGCTCGAGATTGAGTCCGAAGGCAGTGTTCAGGGCAAGCGCCGTAGCCATGTTGATTGCGGCAGAGACTCCCAGTCCGAGGGCAGGCGGCACATTGCTCTGTATGGTGACGTTCAAACCCCTGGGTTCCAGATCAAAATTCTTCAGGAAATAATCATAGACGCTTTTGGCGTGGTTGGCCCATCGATCTTCTTTCTTGTATTTCAACGTAGCAAGATTGCTGCGCTTTCTCTCATTGAAATCAGCAGCGTGAAACCTCAGTGCGCTGTCTTTTCTGAAAGATATGGCCACTCTCACGTCAAGCGACAGCGAAGCGGCCATCACGAGCCCCTGGCTGAAATCGGTATGCTCTCCAAGCATTTTCAGCACTGCAGGAGCTGACGCGACCGATAACGGAGGAGTTTCGTATTCCGTTGCGTGAATGGCGAAGATATCTTTCATCCGCTTTATTGTATACCAGCATTGGCCTGCCTTCAACAATGATTTTCAAGTATTGCAGGCCACATTACTTCGAATGGTATCGATGCTGTTTGCATTTGAGCGATCCATGCATATACTTTTCAGTAGGTCAGCAGAAAATTATGCCAATGGAGCTGTAATGATCAGGAGCCCGCTCGTATCAGGAATATTCTACCCATCTGACGGCAATGTGCTGAAGCAGCAGATAGATGATCTCCTGACCAGGGCGATTGCTCACGCCGGATACTGCAATGCTGTAATGGCTCCCCATGGCAGCCTGACATACAGTGGGGTCATGGCTGCTGCTGCATGGAAGGCCATGGAAGGCAGTATGCCTTCTTTGGTCATCGTGGTTGGTCCCTCACACTCTGGATTCGATGAAGGCATATTTCTGCCGGAATCATCGCAATTTGCCATGCCGGATTTCAGGGTACAGGTAGACATGACCCTATGCGAATATTTGCTCAGGAAAATATCCGGCCTTACACGATCAGATATTCCTCATCTTGAAGAACACTCCATAGAAATGCAGCTCCCCTTCCTGCATGCCGTATTCCCCGGTGTTCCCATGTTACCTGTTATCGTATCCGGAAGACTGGAATCATATGCCGAACTATTATCAGAGATTTTCAGCGAAATCAGATCGAGCGTTGCCGGAACCGTGAATATTGTCATATCCTCGAATCTCGCCATGGCCGAAGATGAAGAAGCCTGTGATGCATCGTCCCTGTCCTATCTGGACGCCATCATGAGGCGAGACTATGAAGCCATGCAGCGTATGCGAGCCGGCTCAACCTCTTTCTGTGGCAGCATAGTTGAAGAGGCATTTCTTCGCTCGTTTCCGGAACTGCAAGCGGAAGTCATCACCTATGGCAATTCCGCTGGTCGAAGAACAAGCCCGGAAGAACTTGTCGTAGGCTATGCAGCGGTTCGCTTCAGGAAGGCATGATATGAAGTTCGATATTCCTTCTGCCGACAGGAAAGCATTACTCGCTCTTGCCAGAGAATCAATTGCCACCGCCTTCGACAGCAGGCAGCCAGAAATGCCTTCATTGCAGGATGATATCCGGTGCGGTGCCTTCGTGACACTCCGCATTGACGGCAATCTGAGAGGCTGTATCGGGAGAATGCACAGTAACGATCTGCTTCCCATCACAATAGCGGAAATGGCCAGAGCCGCAGCGTTCGAGGATCCTCGTTTTCCCCCACTCTCCTCTGATGAGCTTGACCGGATTGAAATTGAAATCACTTTACTCTCACCGCTCAGACCGGTCAGGCCGGAAGAAGTGCAGCCAGGCATCCATGGAATTCTGATCAGCGCATATGGCCGTTCGGGAGTATTACTTCCCCAGGTTGCGCTTGAGTATGGATGGGACAGAGAGACTTTTCTCTCTCAGGTATGCCGAAAGGCGGGTCTTCCTCCTGACACCTGGCGCAGCGATGCAGCACAGCTCTATGCTTTTGAGGGACTGGTGTTTTCCGAGTCGGTATCTGAAGGTGCATGACTGGATTGCATGCCGATCATCGCAAGTTTTTTTCTGATTCGCTTGTGCCAGATCTGGCGTAGGATTTCTGCCGAATGGAACAGAAAATATCCAGGGCTCTGTAGCGGGAAATCCCATGCTCCCATGCGGCGCACGATGGTCCCACCGAACCCTGTCTTGAATCGATAGAGCCCAGCCATGGGATGGTTCTGGTCGTCTCCATTCGGGGGAATCCCGAAGAAATCATAATATGCACATCCCATGGATCTTGCCAGTCGAATGGCATGCCACTGGAGTGCATAGGCAGGCATAAGATTTCTTTTCTCGGAGGAAGAAGCACCATACAGATAGACCGCTTCCTTTCCGAAAAAGAATACGATTATGCCTGCCAGAGCCCTTCCTTCATGCTTTGCCAGCAGAAGGGAAATGCGCGGCAGTGCATGCTCTGGTATTCCCTTCTGCCGCATGAGATTGGCGACTTCATAAACTGTATCAAAAAGCTTCTCATAGTAGGATGCGGGATGAATGGCAATTCTGTCTCGTGCAGCAGTCTCGCGATAGAGCGACATGAAGGTAGCAAGGTCCTGCTTTCCCGCTTCCTCAACCTGTACACCTTTCTTTTCAGCCAGACGGATGTTGTACCGCCACTTTGGTTTCATCCCCGCGAGCAAAGCAGATTCTTCGGGAGCCAGATCAAGGATAACGGTATCAGGCACCTGCACGGCAATGCCTGGCTGCAAGCCTGCCTGGCGCATTCGCGCAGCTTCTGGTTGCAGTTCAACTTTCTGCAATGCATTGGTTTTCGATGGGCTGATCTGCCAGGGTACATCAAGACGAATGAAAAGATCTCTACTGCCGAGTGCCGCACCGGTCTGACGCAGCAATTCTACTGCAAGATGTTCACGATCCTGTACATGTTCGAGGCATGACAGCCCAAAAGGAACATAGAGAAAGGAAACTCTGCCGGCGATACTGCGGCGAAGTACCAGAATCTCTGCATCGGCTGGCAGCGACCCTACCGATGCTCTGCAGATGAATGATTCCCAGCCGGTTCTTGCCTTGAAGAGGCCCCAGAGTCGCGATTGCAGAAAGCTTCCTCTGGAGCGATCCTCAACGCACTGGACAGGCTCGGAAATTCGCTCGATATGAATTTCCATTCGATTCATGAGCGGCGATTGCCGCATTCCCTTCTGAGCATCAGGGCAAGACTCATCCAATCTCGCCTTCGGTGACAGCCGAGAGCTCCAGGGCGCGCCCCATCACCACAAGCCTTTTGCCATCCACCCAGGCTTGCCCTTCCTTTGCCATAATCGGCATGGAGAAGAAGGTATCGATGTCAATCATATTCGCTGGAACGGGCGAACTCTCGGCACCTTCGAGGCATACTCTTGTTCCTGGCTCTGCCCACGGAGCTGTCAGTACTTCCACGGTTTCTGTGCCGTCAGCATTCTTTCTGGAAGCTGCCAGCAGCATCCCTGCACTCTCCACTCCTCTGAGTTTGGCAGGTTTGAGGTTGTTCACAAGTACAATATGCTTGCCCAGCAGCTCTTCTTCCGTATAGTAAGGAACAAGCCCCGAAACAATTACGCGTTCCCTGCTGCTGCCATCATCAAGTGTTTCTATATAGAGCTTGTCTGCCTTGGGATGCCGTTCGATTCTGATGATTCGGGCAACCTTCAAGTCGACCAGGCTTGCAAATTTCTCAGCAGGAGAAAGTTCCTGTTTCACCGGCTCCGCGGCCTGTGCAATCTCTGATGCCGGAACCTGTACCGCATTTCTGATCTCTTCCTGCATGGCAGCACGTTCCTCCCTCTGTTTCTGTGATCCGGAATACCGCTCACGAAGCTCGGCAATGAAATCATCTTCAAGCCTGCTAAAGAGCACTTCCGGTTTCCTGACCGTGGTGAGCTGGAAATCAGGACCAAGCATGGACCAGTCCAGAGACCCCGGCCCAACCGCAAGAGAGAGGAAGGCAGCAATTCTGCGGGAAGTTGCAGGCAGATAAGGATAGAGCATGATCGCAAGATCTTTCAGCACAAGGCAGAGATCGTGCAGAAGCGATGCTGCCTTCGCCGGATCGGTGGTACGGGTTTTCCATGGTTCTTCATCCTGGAAGCGTTTGTTCGCCAGATCCGCAAGTGCGAATATGGTTCGAAGGCCATCTCGGAGATCAGCCTTTTCAAGATGATCAGCCACGGCATGCTCAAGTTCGAGCACCTTCTGCCAGAATGCAGCATTGGGCTCTCCGTGAGGTATTACTCCATCATAGTAGCGAGACACGAACGTAAGCGTCCTGTTGACCAGATTTCCGAGGTTGCCTATGAGCTCCCCATTGACCTTTTCCTGGAAATCGGTCCATGTGAAGGTGTAGTCTGATGTCTCTGGACGATTCCAGAAAATGTAGAATCTCCATACATCCGCCGGAATACCTGAGGCAACCGCATCATTTCCGAATACTCCGACACCTTTGGATTTGGAAAATTTTCCCGCCTCGTAGTTCAGGTATTCTGTGCTGGACATGTGATGCAGCATGGTCCATTTCTTGCCCGTACCCAGCAGGCTGGAAGGGAAAATCACCGTATGGAAGGGAATGTTGTCTTTCCCGATGAACTGGAACAATTCTACTTCTTCGGGGTTATGCCACCAGGTTTTCCAGTCAAAATTCTTCTCTTCGGCTAGGCAGGCTGTCATGGAGATATAGCCGATTGGTGCATCGAACCACACATAGAAAACCTTGTCCTCATAGCCTGGCTTCGGCACAGGAATGCCCCATTTCAGGTCGCGTGTAATGGCACGGGGATGCAGACCGTCCCGAATCCATGCCTGCGTCATCTGAATCGCATTGTTCGCCCAGAAACCACGCACGCTTGCCTCTTTGATCCACTGCTCGAGCCTGGGGAGAATCGCTGGCAGATCGATATACAGATGTGTCGTGGATCTCGGTTTGGGGGTAGCCCCACAGGTTGAGCATTTGGGCTCCTTGAGCTCCATGGGGTCAAGAAGCTTGCCGCAGTTTTCACACTGGTCGCCCCTGGCTCCATCATAGCCGCAATGCGGACATATGCCGCGGACATAGCGATCGGCGAGGAAACGCCTGCAGGAATCGCAGTACAATTGCTCAATGGTCTGGCTTGTAATGTAGCCATTGCGGTCGAGATCAAGGAAAATTGATTGGGTGATCTCGGTATGTTGTGGGGTGGAGGTTCGGCCGAATTTGTCAAATTCGATCTCGAACCATGAGTATATGTCGCGGTGTACGGCATGGAAGCGGTCACAGAGTTCTCTGGGGCTTATGCCCTCTTCCAGTGCCCTGGTTTCGGTAGCAGTGCCATATTCGTCGGTGCCGCAGATGTAGAGTGTTTCATAACCACGCATCCGGCAGAAGCGGGCGAATACATCAGCAGAAAGAACCTGGATCAGATTGCCGAGGTGAGGTACGTTGTTGACGTAAGGAAGAGCAGATGTCACGAGTCTTCGTTTCATGTGTCCGACAATATAACCGGCGCCGGGGGCTGTCAAGGATGAGGCGCCGTGATAGTATTGAAGATAATGGTTGTCTCTATGCTCCTGCTCGTCCTCAGACTTGGAGAGGCGACTACGCTCAAGGATAAGCGCAGAATAGTCTCCGCCATCAAGCAGAAGCTGCACCATCGTTACCGGCTTTCATGTGCTGAAGTTGATCTTCAGGATTCCATAGGATATGCCGAACTTGGAGCAGCACTTGTTTCGAATTCACCCGAGTATGGCGACAGAGTGCTGAGGGACGCCATCGTCTTTGTTGAAGACAATTTTCCTGTAGAGCTGTACGAGGTGCAGACACATCATGAAGTATTCGGTTGAGAGAGGGAGAACCGGGACCATGCCGCAGAGGGTCGCGTTGCTGTTCATTATGATTGTTGCCGGAGTGCTGCTGGTTTCCTGTCTGGGAGTGGATGTCACCGTATCCTTTGGAAAGGATGGCGCAGGAACTATAACGCAAACCTATACATTGTCTCCCGAACTGGCCGGATTTGGCTCCTCGGCCTATGATACCCCGCAACTCGCCCTTCCGCTCACGAAAGCGGAAATCGAGGCAGGTCTCAATGGTTTTGGCAATCTGAAGCTTACCTCGTATACAAGGAAAGACTCTTCAAAAAATACTGTCATCACTTTCTCCATATCGTTTGACTCTCCTGATGCGCTCGCCGCCTACCTCGATGCGGGATCCTCCATGGTACGTTATGCCCGTGAAGGCGATATGCATCGCATCTCGTTTGCTGCCGGATCTGCGATACCTCTTCTTGACAGCCGGACAATCGAAGAGGCAAAAACCGGACTGGAGGGATATGTATTCAGACTTGCAGTATCGGCTCCGGTACAGGCAACGGCATCAGTGGAAGGAGCAGGCAATATCACCGTAAGGAACAATGGGAACAGAGCTGAAATTTCTGCTGCAATGAAGGATATTCTGCTCTCTCCAACGCCCATGTCTGCTTCAATCATCTGGAAATAATTTCGTATAACTTGATATTTTCATATGGCCGTGATAATTGCAGCTTGACATGAAATATTGTTTTCGCTAATTTTCTGTAATCGGCGAAACCTGGTTTTTCGCTATGCCTCGAGATACCAGTTCATGTTGGAGGAAAAGCCTCATGGCCAGGAAAAAGTATGTATATTCTTTTGGGGCCGGCATCGCTGAAGGCGACGGCACCATGAAGGAACTGCTGGGCGGCAAAGGTGCCGGACTGCATGAAATGACCAAAATCGGCCTGCCTGTACCCGCTGGTTTTACCATTACCACTGAGGTCTGCGAACTCTACTACAAGAATGGAAAGAAATGGCCGGAAGGACTCGAGAAAGAAGTACAGAAACATCTCAAGCTTCTCGAGAAAACGACAGGGAAAGTGCTCGGCGACCCACAGGATCCATTGCTTGTATCGGTTCGCTCTGGAGCACCGGTCTCAATGCCTGGCATGATGGAGACCATCCTCAATCTCGGCCTTACTGATGCTTCTGTCGAAGGTCTGGCTGCCAAGACCGGCAATCGTCGTTTTGCACTTGATGCCTACCGCCGCTTCATCATGATGTATGGCTCAACCGCAATGGGAATCGACAGGGAAGAATTCGACAAGGCGTTCGACTCCATTAAGGAAAAGAAAACGCGTGCCCGTCTCGGAATTCCTTCCGACAGAAAGGTCAACGATACTGAAGTCGACGAGAATGAACTTTCCGAACTCATTGTAGAATTCAAGAAAATCTACCGTGAGCACATCAAGTCAGAATTCCCCCAGGATCCATGGGAACAGCTCAAGGGTGCGATTGATGCTGTCTTCAATTCCTGGATGGCAGATAAAGCCGTCACCTATCGCAAAGTAGAAAAACTGGTTGGTGTCAAGGGAACTGCTGTCAACGTAGTCCAGATGGTGTTCGGTAACAAGGGAGAGACCTCCGGTACCGGCGTGTGCTTCACCCGCGATCCCAATACCGGTGAAAATGTGTTCTATGGTGATTATCTCGTCAATGCGCAGGGCGAGGATGTCGTGGCCGGCATTCGCACTCCCATCAAGCTGGCTGAGCTCGAGAAGCGCGATCCCAATGTCTACAAGCAGCTTGTAGCCATCCGCAAGAAGCTGGAAAAGCACTATCGAGACATGCAGGATCTCGAATTCACCGTAGAAGAAGGCAAGCTCTACATGCTGCAGTGCCGCACCGGCAAGCGCAGCCCCATTGCTGCATTCAAGATTGCGGTGGATATGGTGAAAGAAAAGCTCATCACCAGGGAAGAAGCGATCATGCGCATCAAGGCATCGGATATTGAAGGCATTTTCTATCCGATGATTGACAAGTCCAATCCTGCTGAGCTCAAGAAGGCTTTCCTGGTGCAGGGTATTGATGCAGTACCGGGTGCTGCTTCCGGCAAGGTGGTGTTCAATGCCAAGACAGCCGAAGAGTGGGCTGACCTCGGTGAAAAAGTCATTCTGGTGCGCAAGGAAACCAGCCCCGAAGACGTTGGTGGCATGCACGCTGCACAGGGTATTCTGACTGCTACCGGTGGCAAGACGAGCCATGCTGCAGTTGTTGCCCGAGGGTGGGGAAAGTGCTGCATAGTCGGATGTGAAAAGCTCAACATCGACTATGAAAAGGGCCTGTTCTCAGTCGGCGATACGGTGGTAAAGGAAGGCGATTATATTACTCTCGATGGCTCAAGCGGCAATGTCTACGTTGGCCAGCTCAAGCTCATCAAACCCGAGCCTCCTGCTGCCTACAAGACCCTCATGTCATGGGTTGACAAGATTCGCGAGCTGAAGGTTCGCACCAACGCAGACACTCCCTATGATGCCGAAAAGGCTCGCGAGCTTGGTGCCGAAGGTATCGGCCTCTGCCGCACCGAGCACATGTTTTTTGATTCCGAGGAGCGCATTCTCGCCATCCGCGAAATGATCATCGCCGATGATCTTGAGTCACGCAAGAAAGCGCTCGACAAACTCCTCCCCTTCCAGACAAGGGATTTTGAGGGCATTTTCAAGGCCATGGATGGGCTTCCCGTCACCATTCGCCTCATCGATCCGCCGCTTCACGAGTTTGTGCCACATGATGAGGAAGGCCAGCGTGCGCTCGCCAAGGCGTCAGGAGTACCCTTCGAGAAGGTAGTGCAGCGCGTCAATCAGCTGCATGAAGCTACCCCATGCTCGGTCACCGCGGCTGCCGTCTGACCATTACCTATCCCGAGATCCTTGACATGCAGGTGACTGCCATCATCACTGCTGCATGCAATATGACCAAACAGGGAGTCAAGGTTCTTCCTGAAATCATGATTCCTCTTGTCATCGATACCAAGGAACTCAAAATACTTGAGACTCGTGCCCGCCAGGTAGCCGATGCCATCATTGAAAAGTCGGGTGTCAAAGTGAGCTACATGATCGGAACCATGATTGAGGTTCCCCGCGCTGCTCTTCTGGCAGACAGGATTGCCGAGGTTGCTGAATTCTTCTCCTTCGGCACCAATGACCTTACCCAGATGACGCTTGGACTCTCCCGCGATGATGCCGGCAAATTCCTGCCCGATTATGTCGATGAGAAAAAGACCGGCATTTTCAAGGCGGATCCGTTCCAGAGCCTTGATCAGGATGGTGTTGGCATGCTGGTGCGCATGGGAATCGAGAAAGGCCGCAGCACCAGGGCCAGACTTAAGGTTGGTATCTGCGGTGAGCATGGTGGTGATCCGGCATCTGTCAAATTCTGCCATCGCGTCGGCATGAATTATGTCTCCTCTTCTCCATTCCGCGTGCCCATTTCGAGGCTCGCTGCTGCTCAGGCTGTTATAGAAGACAAGATGGCAGCAAGCAAGGCCAAGGCTGCCCCTGCAGCAAAACGCGGCAGACCTGCAAAGGCTGCAGCAGAGAAAAAGACAACCCGCGCAGCCACTACGAGAAAGAGCGCAGTTGCTACACCTGTGAAGCGCTCTCCCGGGAGACCCAAGGGATCAACCAAAAAGGCCAAATAAAATCGACATAGCCTCATAAACAAAGAGGGGACCGTCGCGGTACGGTCCCCTCTTTGTTGAAAGCATGCAGAACCTAGAACATCTTTGCGGAATCAAGCAGAATCGTTACAGGACCTTCATTGATATAGCTGACACGCATGATCTCCTGGAATCTGCCGGTCTGCACATGTACCCCAAGTTTTCTCAGTTCATGACAGAAGAATTCGTAAAGACGCTGCGCCATTGCGGGGTCAGCCGCTGCAGAATAGGAGGGACGCCTGCCTTTGCGTGCATCTGCAAGCAGCGTGAACTGAGAAACAACCAATGCGTCGTATCCCAGATCTTTTATTGAAAGATTCATTTTTTCCTGGTCATCCATGAAAATTCTGAGATAGGAAACTTTTTCGGCCAGATAGCTTGCATCCTGTTCAGTATCGTTGGCGGCTACTCCCAGATAGACAATGATGCCCTGCGATATGGAACCAGCAAGGACTTCAGTGGCTCCCTGCAGGAACGTGACGCTTGCATTGGAGACTCTCTGAACAACGGCACGCATCTTCAGCACTCCCTCTGCCCGGAAGGGCTGTTGCGCCGGAATTCCTCACGCATCCTTTCAACAAAATGCCTCTTGTTTTCGGCAGAAAAAAAGGCACTGCCGGCTACCAGTACATCAGGACCGTGGGAGGCCAGTTCTGAGATGGTAGTGGCGTTCACGCCACCGTCAACTGAAATGCGATACGAAAGCCCGTGCTGTTCTCTGAATGTTCTCAGTTCATCGATTTTCCCAAGGCAGAATGGCAGCAGTTTCTGGCCACCGTATCCAGGATTCACTGTCATGACCAGTACAATGTCCGCGGATTCCAGGAGCGGCGCAATGGTATTGACAGCTGTTGATGGTATCAGAGAAATGCCAGCAAGTATGCCATGGTTTCGTATTGTCTGCAGCGCACGATGCGAATGGATGCATGCCTCAGGATGAATCGTGATTGCATGCACGCCCGCTTCAATGAAATCGTGCAGATGACGTTCAGGCTCCATTACCATGAGATGAGCATCCAGGAAGAGTGAAGTTCTCTTTTTGATGTCTCCGGCCATCTTTGCGCCGAAGGTAATTGGAGGAACGAACCTGCCGTCCATGACATCAAGATGAATCCACTGGGCCCCTGCTTCTTCTATTGCATGCACAGCGCCGGCTATATCCGCAAAATCCGCTGAGAGTATGGATGGTGCAAGAATGGGACGACTCATGATGGCAGAAATAATACCGTTTTTCTCCCCTTCCTGCCAGACACTCCAGAGGCTATCTCTCCTCCTGATCTGAATGGAACATACACCTAAAATGACACCTTTGTGCATCAGTCAGTCTTCGCAGCATTGACGATCCTTTCCGTACCACGTAGTATAGGATAACCAGGAAAGGCACAATGCCATCAATGGACAGAGCAATTCCCCCATCACCGCCCTCCGATCTTCTCAAGGCCTACGAGTGCCTGAAGAACGCTGATTTTGCATCGGCAGAACGATTCCTGGAAGCAGCGCTGCATGAGAACTACGAGCATGAGGAAGTGCTGTTTGCGCTTAAATCTCTGCATTTCTGGCGTGAACCTCTGCTCAACCTCGACAGCATGAAAAATCTTGTTGATCGAGGTGATTTTCTCATGGAGTCATGGAAGCGGTACTGTGCTTTCCTTTTACACGTGGGAGGCAACTTTGAGACCGCGCGCTATGCATTCAGAAGAGCCGTATTCGGTCTGGCGCTGGATCTCTATCTGGCACTTCCCGATGCCACAAAGGATCAGATGGGGCCCGATCTGGACTTTCGTCTGGGACGTGCAAGAAAAGCTTCAGGCGACCTTGAGTTGGCGCAGCAGCATCTTGAAAGAGCTGCGAAAAGCCGAAAACAGGATGCTGCAATCATGGCAGAACTGGCTGATACTCTTGCGCTGGCTGGCGAAATGCGCATGGCCAAGGCCCTTTTCAGGGAAGCCTTTTTTCTCGACCCCAGGGCGGTTGATCTTGAATATCTGGAATCGGATTTGATTCGCAAGATCATTGAAAATGTAAGGAAATTGGGATATTCTGGTGAAGTTGTTGCAGAGTGGATACCGGTGTACGGAGAAATCCTGCATGTGCTTGATGTCAAACGTCTGCTCACACAGGGTGAATTCACCAACCTGCAGTCATCGGTAGCCAGACTGGAACAGGAATTATTGAACTCTCCCAGGCGCCGCGAGGTGCTGGTGCCTCGCCTGCTGACGCGATACTTCTGGATAGTATCCCAGCTCCAGGCAACGGAAGGCGATGGGGCAAAACTGGGAAAGGTTCTGATCAAGATAAAGACACTTGATCCGGAAATCCATGCCCGATACACGGAAACTTGAGGAGACGATAATGGCCGAATCTCCAATGACTGAGCAGCTTCAGCTCATGCTGAATGAAGAAAAGTGGACAAGAACCCTCATTGCATCCTACACAAAGGCAGAACTCGAGAGCCTCGACCGCTTTATCGAAGAGGCCGAGATGCAGAATCTCTCGGAGGATTTCCGAAAAATCTGCGTTGATCATCTTGAACATTCGAGAAACAGCGTCAAGGCGCTCTACATCCTTGGCATGCTCAGCATGCGACAGCAGCCGGCAGATGAATCCTATCTGCTGCAACTCATGGATCAGTTCCAGGAAGCGAAGAAATTCACCATTGTCGAGCATATCTGCAACCGGATTCTTGACCATGGAGAAAACCGTATCGCGCTTGCTCGCCTGGCAGAGTGCTATACCGAAGAAGGCAAGCTCGATCAGCGTTTTGAGATCTGGCTCAGGCTTGTACGCATTGATCCTGAAGAGGCGGATCTGGCAAAGCTTATTGCCGAAAAATATGAAGAAGACGGCGAGATCGAGAGTGCCATTGAATACTACAAGAAGGCTCTTCTGCGTTTCATCAACAAGGGGCTTTTCTCGAATGTCAAGGAAGTTTGGAACCGCCTCATCGAACTGGCTCCCGATGAGATCGATTTTTTCTTCCATGCACAAAAGAAAATTGCCAAGCAGATCTCTCCTGAAAAGGCATCCCTGCTGCTCATGAGCCTCTACGAGTTCTACAAGAAAGGCAGCAAGTGGACAACGGCGCTCGATATTCTCAAGACCATAATCGAGTACGACGAGCGACTGCCACAGCTCAGAAAAGAGCTTCTTGATTGCTATACCGCTCTCTATGGCGGACACTCCATGTTCGACGAATGTGTACGACTCTCCAATATCAATCAGTCCTACCGTTCGCTCCACGAGGCGATGGAAGACTTTGAGAAGCGCATTGCGTTCGACAAGGGAAATTTCGTATTTCACAGGGCATGGAGCATCGGGCGGATCGCCAACATTTCCAATGACGAAATTATAATTGATTTCGTGAAGTCCAGAGGACATCGAATGTCACTCAAGATGGCATTCGACAGTCTCCAGACTCTCTCCAGGGAACATATCTGGGTACTCAAGGCAATCTGGCCAAAAGAAAAACTCAGGGACAAAGTCAAGAACGATCCTGCCTGGGCACTCAAAACCATCATCAAGAGTTTTGACAACAAGGCAGACATGAAGCGCATCAAGGCGGAGCTGGTGCCTGCCGTACTGTCTGCATCCGAGTGGAATACCTGGAGTGCAAAGGCAAAGGAAGTACTCAAGACCGATCCGATGTTTGGCAATGCCGAGGATGATATCGGTACGTTCATAGTGAGAGACCGGCCTCTGTCATTTGAAGAAAAGATCTACGCCCAGTTCAAGGCTGAAAAGAATTTCTTCTCTCGCGTGCACTTCTTCAGAGAATATATCGAGATCAAGGGACTCGACGACCTGGACAACGATTACTTCAACGACATGCTCACCTATTTCTCATCATTCCTCAAACAGGGTCAGGCAGTCACCGAATTTGTTATCGGATCATACCTGCTCTTCAAGGATCTGGCTTCCCAGTACCCCAAGTTCCAGGAATTCCTCACCACGAGCTTCTCTGAACTTTTCACCCAGATCGAGAATCCTGTTGAAGTGTTCCTGGGCCTCAAGGATACTGAACTGAAGAATCGCTTCATTAGAGAGATCAAGCTGCTGCCTCAGTGGACTACCATCTATCTCATGCTCCTCCCCCACGCCCGCCTGAAGAGCATGATCGAAGATCTCAAGTCGGCAGGTGAAGTTGACAAGATCAAGCAGCTTGCCATCTTCATTGTCGAGAACTATAAGGACATGAGGGAGGCTTTCATCTGGATTGCAAAGGATCTCCGCGAGGAAGAGTGGTTCAGGGAGCTTGGCATTCTTCAGGAAAAGATCATCCTCACGCTCCTGCACATACTCGATATATCTTTCAAGGAAATCGAGAACCATAAGGATACGACTGAAAACCGCAAGATCAATCGTCTTGTGCAGAATATTCTGTTCAAGGAAAAGTGGCTGGAAACATTCCTCGAGAGCTGTGAGCCGAATGTTGCCGAGCGGGTGTACTCCATGCTTGCCGACATAAAGGATCTGGATCCTGCAATCAGAATTGATATCCGCAAGAAACTGTCAGAGCGGCTGCCGTCACTCAAGTTCTATGATGTTGATGAAAAGCTCACCGTCTCCCGAGGACTCATGGTGACTGCCACGAAGTATCAGGAGAAGGTGCAACTGCTCAACCACATCATGGAAGTTGAAGTTCCTGCGAACCAGCGTGAGATTGATGAAGCCCGCCAGCTTGGCGACCTCAGAGAGAACGCAGAATACAAGGCGGCGCGCGAGCGTCAGGATGAACTCAATGCCAAAGTTGGCAAGCTCAAGAACGAGCTGGAGAGGGCGCGCATTGTCGATCCCGAAAGCATCACTACCGGCAAGATCGGATTTGGCACTATTGCGAAGCTTCTGAATCTAGAAACGCAGGAAACGGAAACCTATACCATTTTTGGGCCCTGGGAATCTGATCCTGATAACAGAATCATCAGCTATCTCTCCCCATTTGGAAAACATCTGATGAATCACAAGGTGGGAGATATCATAAGCTTTACCATCAATGAACGTTCTTTCAGGTTCAGGGTTGAATCAATAGAAAAGGCTCCATTCTGAAAAAGGAGAAGGCGCGGGCATGGTTCCGCGCCTTCTCCTTTCCGTATGCTGCATCCTGCGGCATGCACGCCGATAAAATTCAATTTTCACCTGTCTCTTCGGAAGCATTCCCTTCATATAGGGACAGCCAGTCTTTTGCGAAGGAAGCAAATCGATCCTGCCTGATGGCCTCCCGCACCTGTCGCATGAAATCCGCCATGAAATGCAGATTATGACGCGTGGCCAGCATTGCATAGAGAATTTCATTGTTCCTGAAGAGATGGTGCAGGTAGGCCCTGCTGTAGGTACTGCAGACAGAACAGCTGCACTTTGCATCAATTGGACGGAAATCGGTTCTGAACTGTGCCTTTTTGATGACGATCTGGCCTTCTGAGGTAAACAGAAGACCATTGCGGGCAGTTCTGGTGGGATAGACACAGTCGAACATGTCAATTCCGTTTCGAACTGCTTCGATGATGTAATCGGGCGTGCCGATGCCCATGACATAGCGGGGTTTTTCTGCCGGCAGCATGGCGGCCGTATAGGCGAGGAATTCCTTATATGCTTCTGCCGGTTCGCCTATTGAAAGGCCGCCGATGGCAAGACCCGGCAAATCGAGAGAAACAATCTGTTCCACGCTAATCTTTCTGAGCTCGTGATAGAAATTACCCTGAATGATGCCAAAAAGATTGCCAAGGTAGCCTTGCTCGCGCTTTTCGAGCCAACGGGCCCGGGCTCTCTTTGCCCATTCAAATGTGAGCATGGTTGCCCGGTATGCTCTTTTCTCGCTCTCTCCCCACGGAGGGCAGATGTCGAGTGCCATCTGGATATCTGAATTGAAGGCAGTCTGAATGTCGACAACATGTTCGGGAGTCAGAAGGTGCGAGGAACCATCTATGTGCGATTTGAATCGCACGCCTTCATCAAGGATTTTTCTGAATTGCGCAAGAGAGAATACCTGAAATCCACCTGAATCAGTCAGGAAATTGCCTTTCCACCCGGAAAAGCCATGGAGGCCTCCAGCCTGGCGAATAATGTCAGGGCCTGGTCTGAGATAGAGATGATAGGTGTTTGCCAGAATGATATCATAGCCCATTCCCTCAAGATCTCGAGGTTCAATTGCCTTGACCGTGGCATTGGTACCTACTGGCATGAACACCGGTGTTTCTACTGTACCATGAGGAAGATGGAGGATGCCGGTCCTCGCTCTTGAGGTAGTATCCGCGTGTGTCTCGGTAAAAATTCTATGCTGCATGGCCCGCGCATCATAGTCCAGAAAATGGCAAATTGGCAAGCTGGTATGCGGACAGCTCCCTGACATGAATCATGTTTTGGCCTTGGCAAAAGCGAGCAATGAAACAACGCTGAAGAGAATCATCACCGACCAGAGCGCAAGTGAAGGATCGATCAGCAATGCCCGAGCCGCAAGAGAAGCCAGCATCTGTCCTACATAGTACATTGTGGCAGTCACCAGGCTGAGCACAAGGCTGATAAGGAAGGTGCTTCTCCTGTAGCGACCCGCAAAAGCCGCGGCAAGTCCTACGACTACAAGAGGAGTCAGAAGAAAGGAGAATCTCCTATGGTATTCTACTTGCGCCTCAACGACTGGAATGCCGGTCTGTCGCAGAAAATCCATAAAGGATCGCAGCTCTCCCATTCTCATCTGGCGTGCATCCTGAGTTGGTTTGGTAAAACTGGAGGGTGGTTCATTCATGAGAGGATCGGACCACCTGTCAAACGGTTCCCACTGCCAGCCCTGGCCTGTTGAGGTATAGATATCTCCCTGCAAAAAAATCCAGATACCCTCCTCATGCCGCGCTTCCTGTGCTGATATCCTACGAATTATTTTACCTTCCGCATCCCGTTCCACTACAACCGGATTGAGAAGTCTTTGCCGCTTTTCATCAAAAAATGAATAGGAATAGACAAGTCTTCCGGCTCGCAGCATCAGTGCAGGTGGCACAGTCGCTGAACCTGTCTCCTGCAGCAATCTGTTGCGCAGTTCGTTTCTTGCTCTTCCAAGGGGAATTGCCGCAACATCCTGGACCAGGAATTCCGTGCCACACAGTATGAGTGCAAGGAGAACTACTGGAGCAAGAAAGCGCTGGAGAGAGAGCCCGGCACTGAATACAGCAGCCAGTTCGTGATTCGCGTGCCATTCTGCCAGGGTAAAGGAGAGCGCAAACAGAAAGCCAACCGGCAGTACGTTGATTATATTGCCCGGCATTCCGTAGATTACCCATGCAGCAATTTCAAGGATGTTTGCATTTCTGGCAAGAAACTTCCAAAGTACGGAAAACAATTCTGCAAGAGAAAGGATAAGAGCCAGGAAAATCGTGGAGCCAGCAGTCCACCGCCCTACCTGACGCCAGAGTGAGTTCCACAGTATGAGCGGAAATCCTCCCTTTCTGCGATTTGCCTGAAACGCTGCCGCATCATTGGATTTGCCATTCATAACCAATGTCCGGTTCTGATTCTTCTCACCAGCCACAGCAGCACTCCCGCAGCTCCCATTACGAGATCGGGCAGCCATACAGCAGCCATGGCATTGAATCCCTGTCGATATCCCATTGTCTGTCCGGCAAACAGCAGTGCCCAGTATATCACGCAGAAGAACAGTGCAAGCCCGAATCCCGCTGCCCTGCCAGCCTTTCTTGAGCCAAGCCCCAGTGGAAGTGCAAGGAAGGTAAAGAAAAAGGCCGCAGCAGGAATTGAGTATTTCTTGTAATACTCAAGTTTGTAGACTTGCAGCGATACATCCGTAATATTTCTGGTCCGAATCGAGCGAAGACTTGTGACAAGATCCCCCACTTTCTGAGCATGATTGCCATCTGGTGCACGCACGGATCCTGAGGGAGAATCTGCCTGCCAGGCATGATAGGCAAGCCGTAGAGCGTCCTCAGACTGGCGCTGCTGACGTTCCAGATCCTTTTTCCTCTGATCATGGTTGGCCTGTCTTTCCGCAATTCTTGCGCGTATCTGAGCCACAGACATTTCAGAAGGCGACATGCCGGAAAAGGATTCAATCTGATTTCTGATGCTGAATCTGAGTGTGGCCGTGTCGGCGCTGGTGACTACAAACGCTCCCCTTCCTTCTGCCGGCAAGGGACGCTGTTCAAGAATGCCCTGCATGGTGAAGAGTGCCGAAAGCCCATCAGGTTCAAATGCAAGCTGCACATCTCTGGCTGAAAGCACTGATACTGCAGCAGGGTTTTCCTTGTCCAGCATAAGCATGCTGTCGATTATGCTTCCCCGCGCATCGCCGGTCACAATAACCCGCTCGCCATATTTCGTCATGCTGTTTGGCCTGAGCTCAATGGTTGCCGATTTTCTGAGAAGCTCGGCATAAACCTTCTGAAAATTCCTTGCCCCTGAAGGCATGAAATTATCATTCACCATGAAGGAGAGCACAGAGATGAGCAAGCCCAGTAGGAGAAAAGGGAAATACAGTTCGCCCGGCTTCATGCCAAGGGTGCCCGCAGCAATGATTTCATTATCGGCGCTCATGCGCGAAGCCGTCATCAGCGAACCGGCAAGCACGGAAAAAGGAACCGCAATGGCGATTATCGTGGGAAGTGAATAGAAAAGAAGCCGTGCTACGCTTGCAAGATCTGCTCCTCTGGAGAGAATGTCCTCGGCAAAGAGGAGTATCTGGTTCACCAGAAACACAACAAAGAAAAAGGCGAACGATGCGGCGCATGAAAGAAGGATTTCTCCGGCTGTCTTTCTCCATAGAATTGAAGGGATGCTCATGTTCATATGCCAGTTGAACCGAACCCACCTTCCCCTCGCTCTGAGGGGGGAAGATCCTTGCATGGAGAGAAGCGAGCCTGCACCACAGGAGCAATCACCATCTGTGCGATTCTGTCCCCATGCTCGACAGTGAAAGGTGCATCGCCGAAATTGGCCAGAATGACTTTGATTTCTCCTCTGTAATCCGCATCAATTGTCCCAGGAGTGTTGAGGCAGGTAATGCCATGGCGCGCGGCAAGTCCTGATCGAGGCCGTATCTGTGCTTCATACCCTGCGGGCAATGCCATGCGGATACCTGTGGGAATAAGCGCACGGCCACCTGGTGGTATGGTGACAGGCATATCGAGGCAGGCACAGACATCTGCTCCAGCAGCCTGTTCGGTCGCATATGCAGGCAGGGTGGCACTCCCGTCAAGCACAACTGCAACATTCACAGGGGCGACTTCATTCCGGTGGCTCATACCTGCGGTATCCTTTCAATCGGAGGTGTGCAGCAGAAAGTGCACCATGTACGAATCGCGCTCGTGGAAGACTGAACCAGCGTTCTGCTTCCAGCTTCAATTCATCGTATCCCAAGGATGCCGGCACCGCAAGGTACTCCTGCATATCAACAAGAGCACCAGTTGCTGCATATTCGCGGTACATGCGTCGCTGTCTGAAATCCGTATCTTCAGCTTCAAGCTCGAACATGCCCTGCAGCCTGTCAATGACGAATGCATGTTCTTCCCTGCTAATGCCTTGCCGTGTGAGCCTTTCAAGTTCCTGTTCCAGTGTCTCCAGGGCGGGTAGCAAGGTTGCCTGCTCAGTCTGGAAGTGCACCAGCCAGAGTGCCTCAAGGGCTTCCGCTGAATAGGTCGATCCTATTGCATAACACAGACCGGTCTCTTCCCTGAGCCTTGCAAAGAGCCTCGAAACAAAGGAGCCACCAGCAAGTTCGTTGATTGCGGAGCCCATATGGAAAGCACGCAGGGTGCGTGGTACTGACGGCTGACATGCCTGATACACATAGGCGATTGCTGCCTGGCTCTTGTCGTGCCAGGCGAGTGGAAGCAGTCGTGCAGGAACGGATGGCAGCATAGCGGGTACAGCTGGGGCAACACCCCTTGCTGTCGCATCCCTGAAAAAAGCTTTTCTTTCTCTGACTATCGAATCTACTGAACTGATGATGAATTCTCTGGCTGCACCCGCATCAACTGCCCCTGCGAGGCATATGAATGCATGTTCAGGCAGAAAATGCCTGCGATAGAATTCCATGACATCGCAGCGCTGCATCCGCTCCACATCCGAGGCTGTTCCCGCAATTTCCCGACCATATGACTGCCCCTGAAACATTGCAAGAAAACACCGCTCTGCAGAGCGCTCTTCAGGATCATCTCCTGCCTGCATCAGTTCAGCGGTAATGACATGCTTTTCACGAGAGAACTCTTCTTCTGGAAAGACAGCAAGAAACACCATCTCAAGCAGAGTTTCCAGAGCATCACGCCAGCAGTGTCTGGGTACGGTGCAGTGAAAGCATATTGAAGAACGTTCCGTGAAGGCATTCACAATACCGCCGGTTCTTTCGAACGAGCGCAGAATGTCTGCAGCTCTGCGTCGGGCAGTTCCTTTGAATACGAGGTGTTCAATAGCATGAAAAAAGCCCCGCACGGGGGCTTCTTCATTTCGCGAGCCGAAGGGGAACCATATACCGATCGACACACTGGATGCATATGGCATCACATCGATGGCAAGCCTGGGCCCTCCAGCGAGCTGCTCAAGCAAGGGCATCCATGTACCTCAGCGATGGCTGGAATCTCGCCTCGGCGGCCTGCCGTCACGCCTGTCTTCCCTCTGGCGATCAGGCGAAGGCCGTGGCTCACCGCGTCGCGGCATGGAGCGATCGGGGCTTTCGCCATTTTCATCGAGAGAATCCACCGCAGCAAGGTTGAGACGGCCAAGATGATCAATCTCCATCAGTTTTACCTGGATGGTATCGCCCTCTCTGAGGATATCGGTGACCTTTTCCACCCTGCCCTTCGCAAGCCTGGAAATATGGCAGAGTCCTTCCTTGCCGGGAAGTATTTCTACGAACGCTCCAAAATCCATGATGCGTTTCACGGTGCCGGTATAGATACGGCCAACCTCGGGCTCCTCTACCATTGCCAGTACTGCATCCCGGGCATCATATGCAGATTTCTGGTTCTTGCCGTAAATGGTAACATTGCCATCTTCTTCGATATTGATCTGCACATCAAACCGTTCGGAGAGTGCCTTGATGTTCTTTCCGGCAGGACCGATCACCATGCCTATCTTTTCCGCATCGATACGGAGGCTGACAACCTGTGGAGCAAACTGGGAAATCTCGCTCTGAGGTGCGGCTATCGTCTTTTCCATTATTGAAAGAATATGCAGTCTTCCCTTGCGTGCCTGTTCAAGCGCTTTGCGGAGTATTTCCGTAGAGACACTCGAAATCTTGATGTCCATCTGGAAGCCTGTGATGCCGTCTTTCGTACCCGCAACCTTGAAATCCATATCGCCCAGATGATCCTCATCTCCGAGAATATCCGACAGTACTGCATAGCGGGTCTCATCGGTGATCAAACCCATGGCAATGCCGGCGACAGGCTTCATGACGGGCACTCCAGCATGCATGAGCGACATTGAGGAAGAGCATACTGTGGCCATCGAAGATGAACCATTCGACTCCAGAACCTCTGCTACGACTCGAATGGTATAGGGGAATTTCTCCTTGGGAGGCAGCATCGGTTCAATTGAGCGCCGTGCGAGGTCGCCATGACCAATTTCACGACGGCCTGTGCTGAGCCTGCCAACTTCACCTACTGAGAAAGGCGGAAAATTGTAATGGAGCATGAACCGTTCGCGCCGGTCGCCTTCGATGTCGTCAAAAATCTGCTCATCAAAGACTGTTCCCAGTGTAGTGACCGCAAGCACCTGAGTTTCGCCACGTGTGAACATGGCGGAACCATGGGTTCTCGGCAGCAATCCTACCTCGCAGGTGATGGGACGGATATCTTCCAGACCACGGCCATCGACTCTAAGCCCCTTGTCGAGAATTGAGGATCGAAGAATTTCGTACTGAAGATCATCCATCAGTTTGGAGAAAAGCTTCTTCTGGATATCATCAGTCAGGGCATCCTGGAATTTTTCCTCAACCTGTGCTATAGCCTGCGCGACCGCCTTCGCACGTTCCTGCTTGATCCTGGTAAAGAGTGCCTTTGAGAGAAGTTCATGGGCATACTGTCTGATTTCTTCTTTCCGGTTGAGTTCAACCTGCAGCGGCGCCAGCGGGAGCTTTTCCTTACCGACCAGGCGGCGGAGCTCTTCAATCGTTGCACATATTCGCGCGATCGGCCCTTTTGCGGTTTCGATTGCCTGGATCATCTCCTCTTCAGAGGCTTCATGAGAGCCTCCTTCCACCATGGTGATGCCCCTGGCAGTACCTGCGACGACAATCTCCAGTTTCGCGCGCTCTATCTGTTCATAGGTGGGATTGATGACGTACTCGCCATCAACAAGACCGATACGTACACAGCCAATAGGACCATCAAAGGGGATGTCCGAAATATGGACCGCTGCACTTGCAGCATTTGCTGCTATGACATCGGGCGGATTGATCTGGTCTGCCGAGATGCAGGTGGGGACGATCTGGATTTCACGACCGAAGGCTTTGTCGAACAAAGGCCTCATCGGCCTGTCGATAATGCGTGATACGAGAATCTCACGGTCCTTGGGTCTTGTTTCTCTTTTTATGAAACCGCCTGGTATCTTGCCGGCTGCATAGTACTTTTCCGAGTATTCCACGGTGAGCGGCACGAAATCGAGCCCTTCCACGGGAGTTGAAGCACAGCAGACGGTCGCTATGACGGCCGAACCGCCATAGGTGGCAAATATTGATCCGTTTGCCTGCTTGGCCATTCTGCCAGTTTCAAACACCAGCACTTCGTTGCCGACCTGACATTCTAGCTTTGTGATCATTCCTTCCCTTCTTTGTTGTTGTTCGATGGAGAAATGTACCGCGGCATGCTTGCGGCTGCCGCGGCTTCTGCACCATTACTTGCGAATCTGGAGTTTCTCCATGATCTGACGATAGGACTCGAGGTTCGTTCTCTGGAGGTACTTCAGAAGCTTTCGGCGCTGTCCTACGAGCTTCAGGAGACCGCGTCGCGAATTCGTGTCCTTCTTGTGCTCCTTGAAGTGCTCGGTGAGATAGGCAATCCGGGCAGAGATAAGAGCGATCTGTGTTTCGATCGATCCAGTGTTCTTCGGATCTCCGCCAAACTCGAGCACGATACGGGCCTTGTCTTCTTTGGTCAAAGCCATACTTGAATCTCCTTCTCCTGTTCCTGTTGCACTGTATCAGTGAACGCAGCCCGGATGACGTCCGACTGCATGCGTACTCCAAATTTCAGCATCCGGCCTTCCAGAACAACCCAGCAGGTGCGCACTGTCTGGCCATCATGAATCACTGTGGCATAGGCTCCATCGGGAGGCAGCACCTGATCATCTTCCGCAATTGCACAGTCCGACTCCCCATTCGGCCCTCCGAAGTTATGGCAGACTCTGGCATAGATCTCATAAGGCCTTCCCAGCATGACTGCCGCGTCATGCAGCCTTCCTTCCAGGATCGCCGTGCGAATGCGGCTTGAGCTGACAGGATGCCCGTTGTATTGAATGCTTTTCACAATCACAGCATCGATACCCATTGTCGGACCGAGATTCTGCAACAGTGCCGCATCCGAATCAAGCCTGTAGCCAAATCTGAAATTTTCTCCAACAGCAATCACACGAACCTTCCGGGAGTGCATTGCCGAGAGAAAATCCCTTCCGGAAAGTGTAGCGAAATTTCGAGAAAAGTCAATCAGCACGCAGTATTCCACACCTGATTCTGCGAGCATTTCGAGCTTTCGCTCGAGTGTCAGCAGGCAGCCGCGATAGGTTGCAGGATGCAGCGTCTTTTTGGGGTTCTCCCTGAAAGTAAAGACCGCTGGCACCAGCTCCGGCCTGCGGTGCAGAATAGCCTCCAGTAGGGCGCGATGTCCTCGATGCAAGCCATCGAATACACCTATAGTCGCGGCTATGTCATGCTGGATTGCACCATCAAGAAATTCCTGCCACGTGAGGATCTTCATTCCGTTCGCCTTTCCGCCAGCATGGCGCGGTGCACCCATTTTGACCCTTTGCGTTCCATGATACCGAGGAACACCAGGTCATCACTGAAGACACTGAGCAGAGGAGCATCCCCTTCCACAAACCTGATGGCGCGCAGAGGCAGCACGGCACCATGGAGATACCGCTCCAGAAATGCAGTATCAAGCTTCCCCGTGGCCAGCCCCAGGCTATGTGCTGTGGCTATATCCATCATCCGCAGAGTCTTATGC
>JAOABY010000130.1 GCA_026418115.1 Spirochaetaceae bacterium
GAATCCCCCTCGTGCACGATGCGCCCGGTCTGGATCACGTAGCCTCTGTCTGCAATCTCGAGCGATTCCTGCACGAGCTGCTCCACGAGAAGTATCGTGATTCCCTGATCACGAATCTTGCGGATGGTATCGAATACCATCTCTACCACCGCAGGGGCCAGCCCGAGCGATACCTCATCAAGCAGCAGCAGCTTTGGGCCGGACATGAGCCCCCGCGCTATGGCGCACATCTGCTGCTCTCCTCCTGACAGGGTTTCTGCAGTCTGGTTGCTGCGCTCCTTCAGGCGGGGGAACAGTGTGAAGACTTCCTCGAGCTTCTGCGCAATCTGCCCTCTATCCTTGACCGAGTAGGCGCCGAGTTCCAGATTCTGCCGCACAGAGAGCTTGCCAAAAAGGCGTCTTCCCTCCGGAATGTAGGAGATGCCCTTTGGCACGAGATCATAGGCCTCGGTTCTTGAGATATCCTCGCCAAGGAAGTGAATGGAACCCCTGGTCGGATGCATGAGCCCTGCAATCGTCTTCATGGTCGTGGTTTTTCCAGCTCCATTCGAGCCGACCATCGCCACGATTTCGCCTTTGCGCACCTCCAGGGAAACCCCATGGAGCACAGGTACGCTGTCATAGGCACAATGAATGGAATCGACTTTCAGCATGACATCGGTCACAGCGCACCCCCCTCACCGGCTGCAGCCTTCTGCTCCGCCAGTTTTCGTGCGAATTTCTCGCC
>JAOABY010000131.1 GCA_026418115.1 Spirochaetaceae bacterium
AATAAAGAGTTGTCAACAATAGTAGCAATCTCTGTTCCCAAGATTTCACCTTTCTGAGATTTATTATAAAATTTTTGATATTCATATTTTTTTGCATAAAAAAAATAACAGCTAAAGCTGCTCAATCCCTTCAATCAGGTCAAGGTCATTTCTACTGTCTACAAGAGCAAATCACCAATGGGGCAATTGTATAAGTGATAATCCCTTCAATCAGGTCAAGGTCATTTCTACTGAGAAGCAAGAAGAGTCTAATGGTGGCTCTTCTAATGCGGCAGTGATAATCCCTTCAATCAGGTCAAGGTCATTTCTACTCGGAAATGACAAGGCGCCATACTATGTGGTGTCAAGTGATAATCCCTTCAATCAGGTCAAGGTCATTTCTACGGCAAATACTAATGTTAATATCAATACTTTAATCAAAAATCTAGTGATAATCCCTTCAATCAGGTCAAGGTCATTTCTACTGTAAACTGGACAAAGGCCGAAGAGGTGTACAAGAATCAACCGTGATAATCCCTTCAATCAGGTCAAGGTCATTTCTACGATGTAAAAATATGAAAGGAGGAATAACTATGGCAAATATGAAGTGATAATCCCTTCAATCAGGTCAAGGTCATTTCTACTCGGCAAGGATGCAAAAGAGAAAGGAGGTGATAGGAAAATCGTGATAATCCCTTCAATCAGGTCAAGGTCATTTCTACAGCATCCCTTGTGA
>JAOABY010000132.1:0-230 GCA_026418115.1 Spirochaetaceae bacterium
GGTGTAGTACGCGCCCCAGTGGTGGGTGACGGCCGTCAACTGCGTATTGGGGCCGAACTTGCGCATGTCGCTGTGGTAGCCGACCGACCATTTGCCCTTTTCCTCGGCCGCTTGCACGGTGGCGGGCGAATCGCTGTGGTGCGTCAGCACGTCGGCGCCGGCGTTGATCAGCGTGATGGTGGCCTCGCGCTCGCGCGGCGGGTCGTACCAGCTATTGGTCCAGATGACAC
>JAOABY010000132.1:240-655 GCA_026418115.1 Spirochaetaceae bacterium
ACACGCACCTCAGCCTTCGGATTGACCGCGCGCATGCCGAGCGCGAAGGCGTTGATGCCTTGCAGCACCTCGGGAATCGGAAACGCCGCCACATAGCCAGCGATATGGCTTTGCGTCATCTTGCCGGCCACCATGCCGGCCAGGTAGCGGCCCTCGTAGAAGCGCGCGTTGGCGGTTTCGACATTGGCGGCGCTCTTGTAACCCGTCAGATGCACGAAGGCGGTGGCCGGAAAGTCGGCCGCCACGCGGATGGTCGGATCCATGTAGCCGAAGCTGGTGGTGAAGATCAGCTTGTGGCCCTGCTGCGCCAGATCGCGGATCACGCGCTCGGCATCGGCACCTTCGGCCACGCGCTCGACATAGCTGGTCTTCACACGGTTGCCGAGCGCCCGTTCCAGTTCGCGCCGGCCCAGGT
>JAOABY010000133.1 GCA_026418115.1 Spirochaetaceae bacterium
AACCTGCACCGCCGAGTTGATAATGTCGATGAAAGCAGGCAGATCCGGTGCGATGTTGATGGCAGCATCTGTCACCAAGAGCAGCTTGTGGTAGGTGGGAACCTCCATCACCGCAACATGGCTGGCAAGGCGACCAGCATTGATGCCTGTTTCCTTGTTGAGAGCAGCCTTGAGCAGAAGACTCGTATCGATGATACCCTTCATGAGGAAGGCAGCTTCTCCATTGCGCACCAGCTCTACAGCCTTGACTGCCGATCGATAGAGATCCTTCTCTGGAATTATGGTAAATGGGCTGATGTCCACACCCTTGCCATCGAAGGCTTCTCGCGCAGCCGCCGCGATGAGATCCGTATCACCGACAAGGATTGGCTCAGCGATGCCATGCGCAAAGGCATCCACCACCGCCTCGAGCACCGAGGCTTCCTGCGCCGAGGCAACCGGAAGCTTCCTCATGCCGAGCTGCTGAGCTTTGGCAATGATTTCCTGCATCTGTTTCATGGCTGGTACTCCTGAATCTCGGCCTCGCCGGACAGAGCCATTCTGCCCGCAAGATCGAGGGCTTCGAGTTCACCCTCGCCCGGATAGACAACCACCGGTGCGATGAACGACACCATCTCCTTGATGCCCACGACCACATCCTTGCCATAGGCAATGC
>JAOABY010000134.1 GCA_026418115.1 Spirochaetaceae bacterium
CGCCCACAGTGTCCCGTCGCTCTTGATTGCTATTGTATGATAATCACCGCAAGCCACAGATGCCCAGTTAGTTCCACTTCCGATTTGAACCGGACTATTCCTATTAGTTGTTGTTCCATCACCAAGCTGTCCGTAAGTATTCGATCCCCACGCCCACAGTGTCCCGTCTGTTTTGATGGCTATGGTGTGAAAACCACCGCAAGCCACCTTTGACCAGTTAGCTTCACTTCCGATTTGCACAGGGCTAGTTTTATCAGTTGTTGTACCATCACCAAGCTGTCCGTTAATATTCCGTCCCCACGCCCACAGTGTACCGTCTGTTTTGATGGCTATGGTGTGATAAATACCGCAATCCACAGATGTCCAGTTAGTTCCACTTCCGATTTGCACAGGGCTACTTCTATCAGTTGTTGATCCATCACCAAGCTGTCCGTAATTATTCCGTCCCCACGCCCACAGTGTACCGTCTGTTTTGATGGCTATGGTGTGATTATCACCGCAAGCCACTTTTGACCAGTTAGTCCCACTTCCGATTTGAACCGGACTATTCCTATCAGTTGTTGTTCCATCACCAAGCTGTCCGTAAGTATTATTCCCCCACGCCCACAGTGTACCGTCTGTTTTGATGGCTATGGTATGAT
>JAOABY010000135.1 GCA_026418115.1 Spirochaetaceae bacterium
TATAAGAGACAGCCCCAGTACCGTCACTACATGGAGCAGGAAATAGCTTCCAGCCCGTCCAATATCGACCAGATTCTCAGATACTACTTCAGAGATGCGAGCATCGACCCGCTCACCACCATCTTTGAGGAACGCAAGGATGAGTGCAAGGAAGCTGCCGACAAGCTCTCCTCACTCTCGGAACGCTTTGGTGCAGACGCCTTGCTGCAGGGCATGCATGAGGTGTTCAACAGCTCCGGCTGGTCCGAGATTGAGGCAAGGGTAATGAATGCAGGCTGCATGCATCTCGTCGGCATTGATTTTACCAGTGACGAGGCAGAACTTCTGCGCGAGCTTGCCGCGCTCGAGCCTGCTCAGAGACTGCGGCTGCTGCTTGCAGACTGCATCATGATCTGGCGCAAGCGTCGTGCAATTCTGCGCTATGCCGGGGAACTCAAGAATACACTCCAGGAAGCAGGTCGCTCAGGAGGCCGCATCTACTTCATCGCTTCAGGTACCTCCTACCATGCGGCGATGACTGCTGCATTCTTCTTCAACCAGTTAGCCCATATCCCCGTATATCCCTGCAATCCGGGCATGTTCCGCTCCATGTACCTCAATTGTCTTGGACCGAAC
>JAOABY010000136.1 GCA_026418115.1 Spirochaetaceae bacterium
ATCTGTTACATCGCCCGTTATGAAGGCCCTCTCTTGACAGAGAAACAAAATGTCTCAGAAGGGGCAAGCCTTGAAAAGCACACCCAGGTTCCGGCTTGATATTCCGGGTTGCTGACTCATTGATCCTGGAATGGCACCGGTCCTCCTTGAAATGAATAATATGCAGTATGATAGGGCCTCGATCGCCATGACCGACAATCAGCTATTATTGTCATGGCTTTTCATGCAGCCGGGAAACAAGGCTCTGTCTGGGTGGCACTAATGTGTATTCTCTTGTCTTTTATAAAAGCGTTAAGAATTACACTTACCAGATCCTTACAGGGCTGTAGCGAGTGGTTGTGGTGTCATCTCCGAGCTGGCCGTAATAATTGTAACCCGTCGCCCAGAGGGTGCCATCGCGCTTGAGCATCATGGTGTGACAGGATCCAGCTGCAACAGCCTTGACATCACTCATGATCTGCACAGGGATGGAGTGATTGGCCGTGGTATCATCGCCGAGCTGACCGTAAAAATTGTAACCAGTAGCCCAGAGGGTGCCGTCGCGCTTGAGAATCATGGTGTAATAGTCTCCAGCTGCAACAGCCTTGACATCACTCATGATCTGGACAGG
>JAOABY010000137.1 GCA_026418115.1 Spirochaetaceae bacterium
CTTGCAGTCGAGCCTACCGACACTCCCAGGAAAATAGTCAGAATATTGATCAGTGCGTGCTGAGCCGTATCAGAGAGACGGTCGGTCACACCCGT
The DNA here is from genome assembly GCA_026418115.1 of Spirochaetaceae bacterium. Classification (GTDB taxonomy): domain Bacteria; phylum Spirochaetota; class Spirochaetia; order Treponematales; family Rectinemataceae; genus Rectinema. Next base: position 96 of record JAOABY010000137.1, read on the forward strand.
CTCTCTGAAGAGGTTGCCCAACATCAGCGCTCCCACGAGGGGAACAGCCGCAGGCAGCAGCAGGCCGATCAGAATGGTGACCAGAATCGGGAAGACGATCTTCTCAACCTTCGACACCTCGCGGAGCTGAGCCATCTGGACTGCCCGTTCCTTTTTCGTGGTAAGCGCCTTCATGATGGGAGGCTGGATCAGCGGCACCAGCGCCATGTAGGAATATGCAGCGATGGCGATCGGTCCCAGCAGCTCAGGTTTGAGTCTGCTGGTGACATAGATGGCAGTAGGACCGTCTGCTCCACCTATGATGGCGATACTGCCGCACGCCCTGAGGTCATATCCCATATAGTATGCCGCGATAAAAGGAATGAAGATGCCAAGCTGTGCAGCAGCTCCGAGCAGCAGACTGGTGGGGTTGGCAATGAGCGGTCCGAAATCCGTCATGGCACCTATGCCCAGGAAGATGAGCGGTGGATAGATACCGAGCTTTACTCCCT
>JAOABY010000138.1:0-250 GCA_026418115.1 Spirochaetaceae bacterium
ATATAGTACCATAAAAGTTTTTCGTCAAATGTTTTTTCAAAAATTTTTTTAAATTTTTTTGCGTTTGTTTTTTAGTTTTTGGCATGGTTCTTGCATATATGTTTATACGTTTACTATATATGGAATTTTATATCTTAGATTTAATCTATAAAAATTTATCGATTTAATAGTATAATAAATGGCAAGGAATATTTCATCCTTGCCATGGAAATTTTACTCTTCGATAAGTAAGAAAGATTTCACATTTTCT
>JAOABY010000138.1:260-572 GCA_026418115.1 Spirochaetaceae bacterium
CCATCAGAATTATTTTATCATAATTATAATAAGTAAAATGTACAAAAAATGAAATATCATTATCAAAATTAGGATAAATTTCAAATTCGATTCTTTCAAGTGTGCACTTTTTGTCAAGAATTTTCACACTTTTTGGGAATGCTTTTAATAGAGTTTTTTCAATTCCTTTTAGTATAAAGGATTTTTCAAATTCCTTTTCATACAGCATCCTTGAATGTTCAACAACATAATCAGAATTGTAACAATAGATTGCTTTTGCAAAAATTGCAAAATTTCTTGTTTCCATAATTCTACTCCTTTGTGCTATTATAT
>JAOABY010000139.1 GCA_026418115.1 Spirochaetaceae bacterium
TTGCGAGTCAGCTCGATGCGGATTTCATCGATAGGCGAAACAAACGGATGCTTCAGTCTTTTTTCCGTTGTTTCGTGGGGTATTGCCTGATCAATGCGCACAATCAGCCTCTTTTTTCTTTCTTATTGACATGGCACGGGCTCGTTTGCTAGGATGCCGTCCAAGAACGTCGAGTGGGCGATTAACTCAGCGGGAGAGTGCCACCTTCACACGGTGGAAGTCATTGGTTCAAATCCAATATCGCCCATTGGACGTTCTTTTTAATTATCGGACGCATTCAGGCGACCTGCAAGCCGTATCGTGCTTGTCTCACTCTTTTGTTTTCCGGATAAAAAGTATATCCCGTTTTTATCGCTCATGCGATGATTTGCCTCATACACCGCCGCGCTTCGCGTGTCTCGCGTGGCGAACTTCATGTACGCCAAGATACCAGATGCCCACCGATGCGAGCAGCGCGATACTTCCGAGCATGGGCCACACCGTCCTGAGTCCGAATCGGTCGGAGAATGCGCCGATAACTTGAGGACTCACC
>JAOABY010000013.1 GCA_026418115.1 Spirochaetaceae bacterium
CCATATGCCTGTGCAACCGTCTTGAGTTCTTCCAGGCCGTGTGCGGCCTGGACTTCGGTCATGGCTGACTCATACTGTTCAAGGGACAGAGCATTCTGAACATATTGTGCAGTGAGAGCATCCGAGAGAGCCTCACGATATTCCTGCAAGGATGGCAACCAGACATTGTTCGAATTATCTGGATTCTTCCTCTCCTGGTTCATGGGCTATCCTGTATTACAGTGCCTATATAGGGCCGACCAAAAAGAATATCCAGAAAATTTTCAAGATTTCTTCCATGGGCAAATATTATGCGCAATCCGATGTCTCGCGCTTTTCGTGCAGCAATAGGATCAAATGGTACATTCGCTCCGGGATTCCAATGTTCGCCTGTCATCACGAGCAACCTGTCAAAGGTGATTCTGTCGAGTGGCCTGGCGTGAGGATTTTTTCTCGGGTCATCATCATGGATCTTCGTAACATTTGACAGGTTAATGACAGAGTCCGCCCCGAAGCGCTCTGCAAGAAGTACCGCATCATAATCGGTCGAGAATCCAGGTTTCCAGCCAGCTCCGACGAGTACCCTCCCTCGCATCTCAATGTCAGCTGTGGGATCAGTAACCACGGGATCAGGGCAGAGATCTCCGAATACTTCTCGAATCAGCTGGGCGTTCAGTCGGGTAGCCGCAATGCCAATTCTGTCAAATGCGGCATTCATCAAAGCGCTCTCAGTTTGACTGACAGCAGCTCCGTCCCTTCCTGGCTCTGATGAGTCAGACTGACTTCTCTTCTCTCGCTCTGATTTTTCAATGAATGTGCGATAGGCTTGCTGCCATATTCGTGCAGGAGCGCCTCCACCTACCACAATGATTGCCTTGTGATTTCCTGAATCAAGCCATAGGGACAGAGCTTGCTTAAATGCAATCAGAAATTCTGCATCTGGTCCCTCCTTGGGAGCCAGAATCGAACCACCAAGCGAAATAACCGCAATCATCATTACCTCCACGATCAGTTCAAACCAAGTGGCTGTCTGAAGCCGGATCTAACAGCGTGCAGGCTTTTTCAGCATTAGCAGACCGGGGACGGAGCAGGGCTCAAATAGAAAGTACACTTGTTGTAACCCTGAATAGAAGCTCTGGGAGCAGGCTGAAAGCATACTTCCTGTGAACTCTTTCTCCCGGGCGATGGTATTCTCTACCCCATGGACCAATGTTGATTACCGGCACATCAAGCTTTGGTTTACTATATACAACCAGATCATCCTGGTCGACAGGGCTTAACTCTCTCAGGAAGTTCAAAGAATTACTGGCAATCTCGGGAGCAATAAAACTCATATCAGAGATACCGGGGAAATAGGGACGGAGCCTTATCGATTCGTTCTGTTCCTTGTTGAATCGCATGACTGTCTCTTTGAGCAAGGTGAGAAAATCCCGATGCTGCTCAGCATCAACAGAAGAAAGAGCATAGAAAGGCGGTGCGAAACCTACCACTGCACAAGGTGTCTCAAGTGTTGCATAAGGCAGCATCTCGTGGACTATATAGGCTGTCTGAAGCACCCGGTCTTCGGGATGCAATCTCCGGGCATTCTCTCTGAGCCTCTGCGTGATACCTGGAGCAACTCGTTCAGCCTTCTCCTGTACTAGCGCAAAATCGATGACTCTTGGCATGTAATTCGGTGCCATCATTTTGGATTGGGTAAGTCTTGAAAACGCAGATGCACGCTCCTTGAAAAGGGACAGAGCTCCTTCAAGAGAGCGCTCGACGGCCTCCGTTATTTTCGCAAAGGCTTTTTCAGGAGATTTTTCATGGCTGAGCACATTCATGGCACAGAATACGTCCGCTGGCATGGTCACGTCATAGCGTGATCTCATTTCACGCAGATAGAGTACAGTTGGTGGAGGCGGTTCCTCTCCTGGCACTACAGACCTGCTGTTCAGCAACTCACTATTGCCTTCCATATCTCGGACAAAGAAAGCAGCAGCAAGCGACGGATTGAATCCCTCGAATGGAGCACCAGCATGGGCTGCCCGGCCCACGAATACGATAAAAGGCAGCAATTTGCTTACTGAACCGCAGAATACAGCTTTTCCCTCTTCTCCATCCTTCGAGTCAACGGCTGCATCAAGATTGATTACACATTCAATTTCAATCCCATGATGAAGTGCAAATTCTGAAATCTGAGTACTTGCTGCCTTCATTCCTGCAGATGAACCTTCCTCATCAGGTACTGCCAGAAAAAGAATATTGCCTGTTCGATCCGGATTCTGAAGAAAGCGAGAGAGTACAACGATACCGGCTGCAAGGCCGCTTTTCATATCAAGTAGGCCACGACCAGGCATGAATTCTCCGCTTTGAAGATCCTTGAGCAGCAGCTGCTCAGAAGCAGTCAGATGTTCCTTCCTGGCAAAGTGTGCGATCATCTTCTCTTCGAGTGCCTGGGGATCGAAAGCAAATGGCTCAAATACCCCATAATCACTCGTATCCACCACATCATAATGCCCAGTAAGCACCACACAGCGCGTGCCCTTACCTTTGGCCAGGGCAAAAACATTGGCTCGCTGTCTCATGTCTCCTGGAATGGGAATCGATAGAAGCAATTCAGGATTCTTTCTGAAGTACGGAATCTGCGCCAATACTCGTAGAAGAGTTTCCGGATAGGATACTTCTCCCGCACTTCCTGTTATGCTTGGTGTTTTTACAAGCGCTAGTGCGACCGATTGTGCATCGTTTAGATCAATAGGTTTTTCCATGGAGCTATTATAGCATATCTGTTCAAAGCCTGGCAGTTGCCGCCTGGCACCTCATCGCGAAACCCTATGAATGAAAAAAGAGAAAGTGAAGCTGCGTTTCTGTAACCCAGGGTAAGAAGCAGAAGGGGACGGAGCTTCAAGACTGTCAGGTTCAGCGAAGTGACACTCGTTTATTTATTGCTCTCTATCGAGCTGCGATATCAAAACCTTGCCTGTAACGGTATACCATTCACGAGTTGCCCGAAGACTGGCAGAAGTACTCCTGAACAATCAGGAATACTTCTGCCGGCTATTCTTACTCAATCGGCAAGGAATACTTTCGCGCTACTACCTCAAGATTATGTTGATTTACAATCATGGATCCTTCCTTGGTATAGGAATACTCCAGAAGATCCTTGTGAACCTGCGCTGCCTTATGCCTCACGAGTTTCATTGTCGAATTGATGGTTCCATCCTTCTCGCTGAACCCTTCTTCAATTATCTGAAAGACGGCTGGTATCCATGCATTCTGAACCTGTTTTGCATCTGGATTGCCTTTGAAGCGGTAGAATTCATCGGTGAGGACTTTCAAGAGATCCTTTGCTGTCTTCACCTGGCGACTCTGTATGAGCCGTCGAATTTTGGTATCCTCGAGAGAGACAAGGGACGTAGCATATTTTTTATGGTCACACCATACCATGATTTGATCAAAAACATCTGTTCCCGATGTGATCGCCTCCTCGATCTCTTCCGGGCTATACTTTTCACCATCCTCGGCTATAAGCAGCGCTTTCTCTCTTCCAACAACCACAAGGAAACCATCTTCATCTATATATCCAAGGTCACCTGTCCAGAGACGCCCACCTCTCAGTGTTTCTGCAGTTGCTTCAGGGTTTTTATAATAACCTGCCATTACGTTGTCACCGGTGATTGTAATCTGTCCAATAACCCCTCTAGGCAGCTCCGTCCCCTTTTCATCCATAATCTTGCACTCGACAGAGGGGGCTATAATGCCTGAAGTTCCATATTTATAGATTCGCGGAATGTTTGATGAAATGACAGGAGCAGCCTCTGTAAGACCATAGCCTTGATACACCGGCACTCCCAGTGCAGCAAAGAAATGCTGCTGTTTTACATCAAGAAGCGCACCTCCGCCCACGCAGAATTTGATAGAATTCCCAAACAGCGATTTCTTGACTTTATTGAATACGAGAAGCTTTGCTGCAAAATAAGGTACAAAGGCTTTTGCCCTTACCATGATTGAAGGCTTGTGATATCCATCCCCATTCCATCGAATACCTGCTTCGATGCCTTTTTTAAAAAGCCATTCGACAAAGCCGCCCTTCTCTTCTATTGCGGCAATGATTTTTTTCATGAAATTGCCGGAAAGAGAAGGCACGGTCAGAAGGAATATTGGGTTCGATTCTTTCAGATTGATGGGAATATTCCGTAGGGTTGCAATTCCGCCACCTCGAGAGTCGACAAAATACAAGGAAACACCGCAGAGTAGTGCTGTATAGAGACCTACAGTATGAGCAAATGAATGATCAACCGGCAGGATCAATAAAGTCCTGTAGAACATTGGATTATCAAACAAAGTAACAGCATCATGACAATTGGCCCAGTAATTCAGATGGGTCAGCATGATTCCCTTTGGATTTCCGGTAGTTCCTGATGTGTATGAAATCGTGACAATGTCCTGCTCCCCGATCTCATTCTCCAGCTCATCCAGGCGTTTCTCATAAGTTTTAGTATTCTCAAGAAGCAATCTGCCCGCTGAAAGAACCTTCCGTAGAGGAATGAACTGATCTTCAGTGATCTTATGTTTTCTTGCCAGGCTCTGTCCCCATTCAACATCATCATCGAGATAGATGATATAGAAGTCCTTGCCGAGGTTTGCGGCTTTGATGGCTGAGATAACTTTTTCCAGCTGGTTGTGAGTAGTACATATTCCCCTCGCCTCTGAATGCACAAGGCGAAATGGTATTTCTTCCGCCAGCAGCTTAATGGAGAGCGGAACAGATATGACACCAGCCGAAAGCATTCCCATTTCCGCTATGATCCATTCAGGTGATCCCTCTGCCAGAATAGCTAATTTGTCACCCTTTTTAATATCGTTACCTATAAGCCATGCAGCAAAACTGCGAGCCGCCCTTCGAGTCTGTCTGAATGTTGTTGGCTGATAACCATTCTCAGTCTTCTTCAAAGCATACGGGATATCAGGATATTTCACCGCAGCTTCCTTCAACATTGTCAGCACTGTTCGCTTCATGCGCTTTCCTTTGGAAATGGTATAGATTTGGAAGAAATTTGAATTATGTCATTTCTTGAGGGACAGAGCAAGATATTCATAAATTTTTGAAGACAAAGAAGCATAACTTGCATCATTTGCCATGTATGAGAAAGCCAAGAATCCTCCTGGAAGGGGCATGGTATCACATCATTGCCCGTATCAATCGTTCAGAGAAAATATTTGACAACAATGGTATTAAAAATATGTTCCTCAGCGTGGTAAAGAAGGCGCGCGAGAAAAGAAATCCATTCAGATTTGAAATAGCAAATTTCTGCATAATGGGCAATCATATTCATTTCCTTATCAGGCCAGCCCCTGGCAATTCATTATCCAGAATCATGCAATGGATACTCTCTGTTTTTGCAATGCGCTACAACCGTTTCATGAAGATTTCAGGGCATGTATGGTATGACCGCTTCAAAAGTATAATCGTAAATGGCATTCGTGCTTTCCTGGCAGTAAGTGAGTATATTGACCAGAATCCAGTCAAGGCTGGCCTTTGTCTCCATCCCGAAGACTATGAATTCTGCGGAGCCTGGCATAGAGAAAGGGGACTCTATACGTTTCTGGATAAGGATATCAGAGTATGATCAAGTAGATCCTGCTCATGCATGGCTGGTTGATTTGCCCAGGATGCTCATATGTACTTGCGGTCTGCCATTTTTCACGGCTAAAATTTCAGCCAATATCGAGATTGCAATTTCGTCTGGCGTCTGGGCACCCAGATCCAGGCCAACCGGTGCATATATGCTTGATAGTACATCTTCCTCAATGCCTTCCGCTCGCAATTGCTCAACAAGCTCAAGTATCTTTCGTTTTGCTCCCAGCAGCCCCAGATATGCCAGTTTCTTTCGTAGGCAGCATCTGATTGCTCTTTGATCGGTAATTGCAGTAGCAATTATTACATAGCAAGATTCATCCAACGAGGCTTTCTCTATTGAGGCAATAAGATCGTTTTCGCAATATAATCTCGCAGCATAAGGAAATTTCTCAACATTCACGAGGTCACTTCGTTCATCCACAATTTCAAGCTGAAAATCCAGATTTGCAGCACAGGAGGCAATTGCTCGTCCTACATGTCCTCCTCCTATTATCACAAGCCGGGGAAGTGGCCTGAAAACATCACAATAGATCTCTATCTTGCCTGTACTTGCAAATTGCTCTTTATCCTGTAACGTATTCATCTGACTTCCAGTCACCGGATTGGCTACATCGAGGCGTACCAGGTTATGCTTTCCGGTTTGAATGCACTTCCTCGCAATATCGACAGCCTGTGCTTCGGCCAAGCCTCCACCGATAGTTCCGTACGCAATTCCATCTTGCACCACAATCATCTTGCCAGAATTCCGAGGGACGGAGCCTTCGGCTTTGATTATGGATACAACGCAAAAAGGTATCCTTTTCAGCGCCAGTTGCTGCATCGTCTCAATGAAGGTCAGTGTGTTTTCTCCCATAATCCATCCCTTCTGTAATTCAAACCTAGAAAAATGCAACAAATCGATTATTAGCTGGGTGAACAAACTATCCTGCTCTGTCCCTGAGCATCGCTGAGCATCTCTTCTGGGATATCCTATCCATTCTTTCGATTTCCTGCTATAATGTCGGCAGCGTTTCATTCAAGCACGGTTTTTTTCATCAATATACCGAAACTCAATGGAAGGCATACCATGAGCTATTCTGACCCTACAGAACTTGGCATCCTTGCCTGCCCGGGTGCAGAAGCGTTTGCTGAACAGGTTATAAGAAGACTGGCTGGCATTTACAGGCGCAGGTTCGAACGAAAGGCATCAGCACTCGCATCACGCTATCACATCACGCCTGAACTGGTAACCAGGAAAATTAATTTTGCCAATGACTGCAATACAGGCATGCTGTTTCTTCCAGGTCCGACAGATCGTTATCGACCTCCTCAGTTCAAGATATCTGCCAGGCACACATGGTTTGCAAATGGCGAAATAAAGACAGAAATTCTGGAATCAATTCGAGGAAAGGATCTCTACATTTTTCAGGATATCGAGAACCACCAGCCGGTAGCATTCAACGACGGGAGTATCCAGCGTGTGCTCTCTGTGAATGATCATATTTTCAACCTCTTTGTCGCAATCGACGCTGCAATGCAGGCAGGTGCAGCAAGAATCAACCTTGTTCTTCCTATTTATCCGTATTCCCGTCAGCATAAGAAAAAGGGAAGAGAAGGACTTACGGCAGCACGGATCGGAAAGATGCTGGAAAGCCTTGGTGTCGATCGCATAATTACTCTCGACATCCATTCCAGAGAAATAGAAAACGCTTTCGATCGGCTGCGACTCGAGAACCTTCACGCCTCTTTCCAGATTATTGATAAACTCATGTCAATCGTAGATATAGGGACAGAGGACATGGTGGTTCTGGCTCCTGATACTGGAGCCGTAGACCGCAATAAGTTCTATGCAAATGCGCTCCAGAAACCTCTTGCGCTTTTGTATAAAGAAAGAGACTATTCCAAAGTCAGCCGGAATGCAGCAGATTCCAACATCAGCGAAATGCGCCTGCTCGGTAATGTGAAGGGTAAAACCGTATTCATGGCTGATGACATGATCGGCACCGGCGGTACTCTCATCAAGGCGATGAAATATCTTAAGGAACAGGGAGCAGAGAAGGTTATCTGCGCAGTGAGTCTTCCCCTGTTTTCCGGCACAGCAGTCGAAGACTTCGATGCAGCATACAGGCAGGGCTACTTCAACAGGATCATTGGAACAAATGCGATTTATCACAATGAGTTGCTCAAAAAGGAATGGTATATTCAGAGCGATGTTACAGGCCTTTTTGCGCAGATTATCAGTCTGCTGCACCATAATCGCTCTCTCAGCTCATTGCTTGACAATAGGGATGTTGTCGCAAGACTTATAAGAAGAAAGATGCGTCATGCGAATGCTCCGACTTCAAACCAGGATAGTGTATCTACAGACTCAGAGGGCACTCATCCTGATGATGAAGCAATCCCCTACGGGCCGGCTATTTCGAAGCAATGAAGCTCTTTCTCCGCCCAAGAAATTCGAACAGCGGCGTGCTGGCATTTGACCTCGATAACACATTGTATAATAACCCTGGCTACATTGCCTTCCAGGAGGAATCCCAGTTATCCAGGCTTGCCAGCTTCTTAGGGACGGAGCTTGAACAAGCCCGACAAATGGTGCAAGAAAAAAAAGCCCAGCGAGGAAGAGATGGCTTGCCTCCAACAAGCCTTGCCACCATCTTCAGGGAGTTTGGAATTTCTCAACAGCAGATTGTAGCATGGAGAAACTCAGAGCTCCGTCCCTCTGATTGGTTATCCCGAGACCCCAAGCTGCGCCATTCTATTATTTTGCTTGCAACACAATATCGTCTTGCACTTCTCACCAACAACCCACACAAGGTGGCGGAAGAAAGTTTGCAGGCTCTAGGAGTAGATGATCTTTTCCAGACAATAATTGCTCTTGATGATGTGGGTTTTTCCAAGCCTCACAGGGCCCATTTCGACAAGCTAATGGAAGCATTTGGAGGCCAGCCAGAAGATTATTTTGTTATCGGAGACCGATTCGACATTGACATCAAACCAGCACTCGATGCAGGCATGAGTGGCATACTGGTCGATGAAGTAGGAGATATCTATCTCCTTCCCGATTTGCTGCTGGAGGGACGGAGCTCGGGGGATCTGCCCAATTCTCTCTGAACTCAGCTGCCTATTGCATGCAATCTAGCGCTCCTGCCGCTTTCCCAGTTCTCCAGCTATAGCATACAGACAGTCGCCTATCTTTTCGAAATGTCGTACTATGTCGATATAGAGCAGCTCGGTCCTTGCATCAGCACCAGCGTTGAGTCGCTTTCTGGCCATTTTTTTGAGCTCTTTCTTGAATCTGTCAATTCTGTTCTCATGCTCACCCGCCATGCCGAATTCGATTGCATCCAGACCCTTATCCAGATTCGATGAAATAAAAAGATAGAAATCCTTGACCGCCTCTCCATATGGCCTCAGGGACAGAGCAGCATCTTCATCAAACACGAGCGCTTTTCTGGATTTCTTGGTCCATAGCTCAGCTATCGCCAGGCATTCATCTGAAGCATTCTCCAGTTCTGACACAATCTGCATCTTGCCCAGAACTCTTCCCCTCAGAGATTCGCTCATGTCTGCAGACTGCACCTTCATCAGAAACCCAATAAGAGCCTCACGCATATCATCCAGGTACTGCTCTTCCTTTTCAAACCATCCAAGCTTCGTTCTGGCATCATTCATATCGTTGCTGAGCACCATCTCCAGAGTTGCTTCAAACATGTGCTTGCATCTCAGCGCCATTTCCCGAATCTCAGCTCTAGCCTGGAAGAGCGACAGTTCGGGTGTCGGGTAGAGGGACGGAGCAATATATACCATCCTCTGTTCTTCTCCACCCCTGTCCTTGACAATTTTCTCCAGCAGAACCTGGAATTTCGTGAGGAAAGGAGGAAACAGAATTGTATTTATGCCATTGAAAAGAGTATGCAGACTGGCAATCGCCACGCCAATTGCTCCGTCCCCATTGCCATATCCCGACACAAGCTGCACCAGATTCAGGAAAGGTCTGAACAGCAGCATCGCCCATGCCGAACCAATGACATTGAACAGCACGTGCGCCCATGCAGCCCTTCTCGCTGTTGTCCCGGTGTTAAGCGAAGCCAGCACTGCATCGATTGTAGTGCCAATATTGGCACCAATGGTAAGCGCAGCCGCAATCTCAAAACTGAGGATGCCCTTGACCGCCAGCGGAATAATCATTGCCGTCGCTGCACTGGAAGAATGGATCACCATTGTAAGCAATGCACCTGCTACAACACACATGAGCAGGGACAGAGGCTGGCGTTCAGGCGAGAATCTGCCCAATACTTCCAACAGCTCAGGTGCAGGCTTGGGCACTGCGGTTGCGATATACTCCAGCCCCAGGAAGAGGAACCCCAACCCCATCAACGCAATACCCGCATCCTTCAGCTTTTCTGATTTTTTCTCCATGAGAGAAAGCAGATAGCCCAGCCCTGTCAGCGGAATTGCTGCTGCCAGAATATTGAATTTAGCAATACCAGCCGCAGCTATGATCCATGCCGTGATTGTGGTACCTATGTTTGCCCCGATTATTACTCCGATACTCTGCTGCAACGTAAGCAGACCGCTATTCGCCAGCGCAACAGTCATCACGGTAGTTGCAGAACTCGATTGTATGATGATGGTAACAAGACAGCCTGTTAGCACTGCGATAATGCGATTTCCGGTGATGAGCTGGAGTATCTTCTGCAGGCGTTCCCCTGCAGCACGCTGGAGTCCATCACTGAGCAGAGTCATGCCATACATGAAAATGGCCAGACTGCCGCCCAGACGGAGCAGTATCGAAAACAGTGGCGTCACGAAATATCTCCCAATGGCTGGATGCAGGCGCATCATGCCATATTGGATATTGGATCATCAAGCGCCCATACTCGTATCATTGTTTCCACGCACCAGAGGGGGGAGAATATTTCTATTAAATGAACCCATAAATACAATCACCTGACATACCTGAGCAGTATCCCCTGGAGAATACCGCCAATAAAAAAACCCGAAGGACAGTGTCCCTCGGGCAGTCAACTCCACGAATCGGTACGGATCAAGCCTGTTTGACTTCCTTTACTTCAGGTACCACTTTCTTCAGATACGCTTCAACACCTTGCTTCAGCGTCATCAGTGAATAGGGGCAGGATCCGCATGCACCTGTCAGTCTGACCTTCACGACGCCATCATCGCTCACCGAAACGAGCTCAATATCGCCACCATCTGCCATCAGTGACGGACGGACATTTTCGATGGCTGCTTTCACCTGTTCAAAAAGCATATACAACTCCTCGCACAAGAACATAATACCTTGCCTGATAAGGGTCAAGCACCATGCCTGCTTCTCTCATGACATCCATCGGTCATATATAGCTGCAGACAAGCATGTATGGTAGAATGCTTGCAATTCCTGGGAACTGCAGCATGGCGCGAATACTTGTATTTGTGAATCAGAAAGGCGGGGTTGGAAAAACCACCAGCGCTATCAATATAGGTGCATCTCTCGCGATGCAGCATTTCAGAACGCTGCTGGTCGATTTTGACCCGCAGGGAAATCTTACTTCCGGCATAGGCGGAAATGCTGGAGAGCGAACAATCTACCATGCAGTGACAGGCCTTGCCGATATCAGAACTGTCATTCGGCCAACCAGCATCCCCCGACTCTTTCTGGCACCTTCATCGATTGATCTCAGTGGAGCTACCGTGGAACTGGTCGACAAGCCCGACAGGAATGACTATCTGAGAAGGACACTGGCGCCTGTCGTAGAAGAATATGACTTTATACTCATCGACTGCCCGCCTTCGCTGGGAGTCCTGACACTTAATGGATTGGCAGCGGCAACGGAAGTCATCATACCTCTTCAATGTGAGTACTTTGCTCTGGAAGGTCTGTCCCTCATTATTCAGACTATCGGGCTGGTACAGAAGAGCATCAATCATTCCCTCAAAATCACCGGAATTCTGCTTACCATGTTCGACGCACGGACGCGGCTCTCGCAACAGGTCGTCCATCAGGTAACAGAATATTTCAAGGATAAAGTATTCAAGACCATCATTCCTCGAAATGTCCGCCTTTCAGAAGCGCCTTCTCATGGGCTCCCCGTCATGCTCTACGATCCCACCTGCATAGGAGCCAAAAGCTACACTGCCGTAGCAAAGGAGATTCTCGACCGTGGCTAAATTTGGTCTTGGCAAAGGTCTTGGAGCACTCATTCCGGAACATCAGCACTATTTCGAGCAGACACAGACCGAGAAGGATCAGGCTGCTACTGTAAGAATGGTGCCCATCGAAGCTCTGTCCCCCAATCCTGATCAGCCCCGGCGTTCCTTCCCCGAGGAATCGCTTGAGGAACTCGCAGAATCGATTCGCAGGCATGGTCTGCTGCAACCACTGATCGTTCACGAAAGCAGCCCCGATAAGTATGTCATCATCGCTGGCGAGCGCCGCTATAGAGCAGCACGGATGGCAGGCCTGCTGGAACTTCCTGTCATTGTCAGCAATCAGCAGCATGACCGTCATCTGGAAATCTCTCTCGTTGAGAATATTCAGAGGGAGAATCTCAACCCCATTGAGGAAGCTCAAGCCTATCTCAGACTGATGGAGCTCACGGGAGCCACACAGGATGCGATAGCCTCCATGGTAGGGAAGAGCAGGGCTACGGTTGCGAATGCCATTCGACTGCTGAAACTTCCCGAAGACATGCAGGAAGCTGTCAAACAAGGCCGAATCAGCCCGGGTCATGCTCGATCGCTGCTTTCAATTGAAGACCGGCTTGCCAGACAACGCCTGTATCAGGCCATAGTCGATGGCAATCTTTCCGTCAGGGAGGCCGAAGCAAAAGCCCAACAGCTCCTCGCCGGTTCGGAATCCAGCCGTACGAAGAGACAACCGCCCCGTAGTCAGACATCGGATCATGCATCTGATGCTCTTGATCCTGCGCTACGAGCTCTCAGAGATAAGCTGATCGAATTGTTTGGCACAAAAGTCGAAGTATCCGGAACTCAGGAGACGGGCACTATCAAGATCCATTATTTTTCTCTGGATGACCTGCAGAGAATATATGAAGTGCTGCACATCGAGGAATAAAATCAGAGCATCAGCAACCAGAAAAGCCTTCCTGCATCGAGGCTCGCCTCTTCACATGCTCCGATCCTGCCTTATATACCCGGTGCGGGGACAGAGCTTGCTGGCATTCTTCATCATGATCGCCCTGAGCACTCGGTCACCCCTGCAAGCTACACCATCTCCGCAGTCAGCTCCGTCCCCAACGACTCCTGCAGCCAAGGCAGCATCCCATCCGTCCGCACCCTACACACCACGCCCCCTCTCTCATGAAACACGACAGCTCCTCCCAAGCGGCATTACCCTGTCAGGAACCTCACCGATTCTTGCCTTCTCGGAACGATTTGGGAAAAATCTCCTGCTTGCACCCAGGCTCGAAGGAGCTCCCGCTATCAGCAAGCATGTTGCCCCAGCCTCAGGCGCAGCAAATCTGCTTATCGAGGCACTTGTGCTCCTGCCTTTTTCACAGAGCATATCTGATAGCAATCGACAATCCATGCTTACGGATATTGCCCTGATCTTCAGCCAGTTTTCATCGCTGCAGGGAATACTCTACTGGTCTGCAAGCCGCTCTCGTATGCGCACTCTGTATGTGACCAGTTATCGGATTTCCGACCCCCAAAAAAGAAAAAGGCTTGAAGATCCCTCTACTGCTGAAGCACTCGCATTACTCCCTCCACGCTCGTATGCCTATCAGAAGGATCAGACCTTTGATGGCATGGTGCTGGAAATCGAGATGGAAACAACTTCAAGTTCAGTATTAATGCGCAATCGGAATGTCACACAGCTTGCTCTGCTTTCAGTTCCGCTGTTGCCGCCTGACGGATTGCGAGCCGGCTTTCTCGCTGCTCCTACCGCTGATGGCCTTCTGCTCTACTTCGCCTCAGCAGTACAACCTCCTCTGATCGCAAGAGATCGTGTGCTCGAGTCTGCATCAAACAAGGCTCTGGCCCTGCTGCACTGGTTTCTGGCTGAAGCATCCTCGCGAAACATAATCGAACCTGTAAGCCTGCCTTGGAATGTGGATGATCTGCCTCAGTCCCTTCGGCCCTCTAAAAATGAACAATAAATTATATGATCGGTATTCTGTCAGTAAGCCTGCCACGATCAATAAGGACTGTCATTGGGATGCTTCTGGGCTGATCTGATCACTGCAAACATGATTAGAGCATTTCAGGGAGATTGTGCTACAATACAGCACCATGATTACCCGCGATGATGCACAGCCAGACAACACCGTTCTCAACCTGGGGCATGCACCATCAAGGCATAGAGAATGGGTAAGACTTTTACTTAATACAGTATCGATATTATTGATTTTTTCTGCATTTATTCTCTTCGTTATGAATGTTTCTGGAATTTTCCCACGTTCAAACACAGTTGAATATGCAGAAAAACTTAATGCTGACAGAACGCGGTATGCTGATGGAATCATCGCTGCAGCAGAATCTCTATCGTATCAATTCTATGTGAACAGAGACCTGAACAATCTGCTGTATGATTTTTCGCTTTCTACAGAAACCTATGATGTATCAAAATGGAACATGCCCTTTTCATCTTTTCTTGAGGGCATGGCCAATACAGTGCCAGAGCTTGAAGAAGCTCTGTTTTTTGATCTCTATAATGAACAGAAACGGCCGCTGACCATGACTGATTCTATTACGAGAACAATCTGGAATGCGGCACGGCGGGCTATTGGCACCGAAGCCGAACAGATGGATGGCCGCCCTGTCTGGAGGGTAGTCTCCTTTCAGGATGGTATCGAAGGGTCAGCAATCAGCCATACTCCAATCCTGGCCTGCGCACGTCTGGTGAAATTCGTACCTTCAGGTTCACGAATTGGCCTTTTGATTTTGCTGCTCAATCCCGAACGACTTGCCAGAGCAGTAGCCGGCAATTACTGGGAAGATATGGCGAGCATTCCAAAATCAGATTTTACTGTATTAATTGATGACCGCGGCATTGCCATAAGTGGTATCGGAGCAGGCATGATTGGACGACCAGCATCGGAGTTCATCCCCGGCTATCCTGACAGCGGTTTTGATCCGACAAAAGAGCAGGGTCGCTATTACCATACACAGGCGATTCTCGGTCGTCCTTCACAAAAATACCTCGTACTTTACCAACGCTTACCCAAACATCCCTGGTGGCTATGCACGGTCCTGCCATATGCATGGGAAGGAAATGGAGTATTCGATTATCTGAGCCCTATCATGCTCGTAATTGTTGGTCTGATTATTCGATGGAATTCAGGGAAACGTTCGCCTGCGATCGAATCCATTCCGGAAGGTTCGAATAAAACAAGCCTTACACGTATTCCCTTGACTGAGAACGAGGTGAAAAAGCTGGAAACCTTAAGTGAAAGAGAGAGGGTAATACTGTCGCTCCTTGCAATAGGCAAGAGTAATAAGGAAATTGCCGCAGAACTGGGATTGCGCGAACAGACAGTCAAGAACTATCTCTACATATTATATAGAAAGCTTGGCGTGCAGGACCGTGTGAGCGCAACACGGTTCGCCATACGCGCAGGCATGGCACCTTCAGACAATGAAAATTAATCCCTGCAGTACAGACAGCCCTGAAGATTGTTCAATAACCTGCCCATCCGATTTTTATCAATATTTCGCGACATTAGTACGAAAGTACTTATTGTGCCCCTGAAGAACCTGCCTCACAATTTCAATAGTGATGCATCCTTGATGCTTCACTGGAATTTCTGGATCACCAGAGGAGGCTTTCCATGCTTAAGAAGCTCGTATGTTCCATGCTGCTCATCGCAGCGCTGGCAACACCCGTGTTTGCTCAGAAGAAAGAGAAATTGATGGTTTACACATCGATGAAAGAAACGCTGATTGGCGACCTGAAGACCGCGTTCGAGAAAAAGTATCCCAACATAGCCATGGACTATTATTCAGCTGGAGCCGGAAAGATCATGGCCAAAATTGCCGCTGAAAGACAATCTGGGAAGCTCGTTGTAGATGTCATCTGGACCAGCGAAGTCCCTGATTTTTATGCGATGAAAAAAGAAGGCATTCTGCAGAGGTACGAGTCGCCGGAAGCAAAATATGTCGTGAGCCCCATTTTTGATCCCGACTTTGAGTTTATACCCGCCCGTCTGGGGACCCTGGGCATCACTTACAACACCACGAAGATCAAAACCCCGCCGAAGGAGTGGAATGATCTCCTTGGACCGGCCTATAAGAACGGATTTGCCATTGCCAACCCGGCGCTGTCCGGCACCTCAATGGTATCGGTTGGCATGATCGTGAATAATCTCGGCTGGGACTTCATCCAGAAACTGCGCGCGAATGGTGCCAAAATGGGTCAGGGTTCTGGTCAGGTTGTTGATGATACTGCTGCTGGAGATCTTGTCGCCTGCATCGGTGTCGACTATATCACCATCGATAAGATCAAGCTGGGCGCTCCGCTCGGTTTCGCCTATCCTAAGGAAATGCTCGTCATCCCAAGCCCTGTCGCAATCTTCAAAGGAACTCCAAACCTCTCCGCTGCCCAGAAATTTGTCGACTTCCTGCTCTCAGTAGAAGGTCAGACCATCATCGCTCAGAATTACACGCTTCCAATCCGCCGCGATGTGCCTATTGTCGAGGGTGTAGGTCTTGTACAGCCTGAAGAAGCGGTCAAGCGCGCAATGAAAATCGACTATCTCAAGCTAATGGAAGAAAAGCAATCCATCATCGACAAATTCACCGCCATCATGCAGAGCAAGTAATACTCGAAGGATTCGAGCCTGTCCGCCCAAGCCTCAACATGCAGCACCAGTAGGTCTTGTAGCATGACCCGAGGGTGGGTGGGACAGGCCCCAGCCATACAAAGGAGAATTCAGTGGCTGATCTCACATTACACGGCGTTACCAAAGCCTTCGGAAGCCATGTAGTCCTCGATCGTCTCAGCCTACAGATACGGAGTGGCGAGTGCTTCACCATAATAGGTCCTTCAGGATGCGGTAAGACTGTTATTCTGCGCCTCATCGCTGGATTTGAAACTCCTGATCAGGGCGAAGTGCTTATTGGAAACAAGAAGGTTGCTGGCCCCAATTTCGCACTACCCCCAGAAGACCGCCATATAGGAGTAGTATTTCAGGATTATGCAGTATGGCCCCATAAAACAGTGTTCGGCAACATCGCCTATCCGTTGGAACTTGCCGGCGTTGCGAAGTCCGAATTGAATACTCGGGTTCACGAGGCTATTGCGCTGGTAAACCTCAAGGGGCTGGAACAGCGTTTCCCCTACCAGCTTTCTGGTGGACAGCAGCAGCGTGTCGCGCTAGCCCGTGCGCTGGTCATGAAGCCGGAAATCCTGTTGCTCGATGAGCCCCTTACCAATCTCGATGCAAACCTGCGTGAAGAAATGCGCTTTGAAATCAAGGAAATCCAGAAAGCAACCGGCGCCACCATTCTTTACGTGACCCACGATCAGGAAGTCGCCATGGCAATTTCCGACCGGCTTGCGGTCATGGATCAGAACGGTCGCATTCATCAGGTCGGGCCTCCCGAGGAAGTTTATACAAGGCCCGCTGATGATTTCGTTTTCAAATTTCTCGGTATCTCGAACATGGTTCCAATAACTTCGACGGAGGAAAAAGCGGTCGCTTCCGGACCTGGCGGTATGACTGAGATCCCTCTACAGCCTCCAACTTCCCTTCGCGAACAGGGATGGCTTGGATTCCGCCCCATGGATGTACAGATAGCGAAACAGAAGACAGAGCGAACTGTAGCGGTACATGCTGTACGCGTCACCCTGTTGGGCCCTATCGTAGACTATCTGTTCGATTGCAAGGGGTTGCAGATTCGTGCACAGATGCTGACCGAAGATGCGCTGGCCCAGGACCTCATCATCGAAGAGGGTAGCAACGTCTTCATCGCGGTTGATGCTCCACATTGGTTCAATGCACAGGGGGAGGCAGTATCATGACAGCACCACTTGCAGAAAAGAAAAAACTCGATGTCTCAAGATTAGTCCTGCTCTTCTCCATCCTGATCCTGGTAGTTATTGTGGCGGTGCCGGTCCTGCTCATTCTCGTAACGGCATTTTTTGAGAATGGAAAATTCAATATTGCCGGCGTTGCGAAGATACTGTCAGACCCTGATACGTATCAGGCGCTTCTGAATTCGCTCGTCATCGCTGCAGGAACCACGGTCGTATCAACGGTGCTGGGCACGTTCTTCGCCTGGCTTGTTGCCCGTACCGATCTGCCGTTCAAGAGCACCATGAAAGCCCTCTTCCTGGTGCCTTTCATGCTGCCGTCATTCATCGGCGCGCTGGCGTGGAAGGTGCTGCTTTCACCTCGTTCCGGCTATATCAACAAACTCCTGATGGCAATCTTCGGGCTGGAACGGGCTCCCTTCGATATCATGAGCCTGGGGGGCATCATTGCGATCGAAAGCATGTACCTCTTCCCCTTTGTATTCCTTCAGGTAGCAGGCGCTCTCGAACGAATGGACCCGACGCTCGAAGAATCGGCACGCATTTCGGGTGCAGACCTGTTTACGATTACGCGCAAGATTACCCTGCCCCTCGTCATGCCGAGCATCCTTGCTGGTGCACTGCTGGTTGCCCTCTACTCGCTGTCACACTTCGGAGTGCCTGCGATTCTCGGTACCGAAAAAGGCATCTTCAATATTCCAACCAAGATATACGAGCGAATCTATTCTTCCGGAGGATCATTCGGAGCCATCAGAGTCGGTACCATTCTTTCAACGATTCTGGTCATCTCCGCCGCGCTGATTCTGAAACTTCAGGATCTGCTGCTCAAGAAAGGCCAGTATCAGGTCATTGCCGGCAAGAGCATGCGCCCGGTTGTGCTGAAGCTCAGGGGCCTTAAGTATCCCCTTCTGGCCATCAGCATCATCTACATCAGCATTACGGTCATTCTGCCTACCATCACGATCTTCCTTGTCGGCGGGCTCAAGACCTACGGCCTTCCCTTCCAGCTCAAATTCATGACCTGGGATAACTATCTCAAGATCTTCCAGTGGAAGATCACCAAGGATGCCATCTGGAACTCGCTGTATCTTTCGGTTGGCGCTGCCTTCGTCACCATGCTCGCCGGTACGATGATCTCCTACGTCATTGTGAAAATGAAGTTCAGGGGAAAATTTATTCTCCAGTTCCTCGGCGTACTCCCCTTTTCGCTGCCGGGCACCGTCATCGCGCTCGGCGTGATCCTCACCTGGAGCGGCAGGTTTGGCATCAATCTGTACAACACTCCCTGGATCATCTTCGTTGCCTACGTTGCCCGGTACATGGCTTTTGCGATCAAATCTAGTTCAGCTTCCCTCTCGCAGGTGTCTGATTCGCTCGAGGAGGCAGGAAGAGCCTGCGGAGCGACGCACTGGCAGAGCCTCAAGGACATTGTCCTGCCGCTCATTCGGCCGGGCATGATCAGTGCCTTTTTCCTCATCTTCCTGCCTGCGTTGCGAGAGCTGACCACCTCAGTGCTCCTGTACGGGCCGACCACGCGAACCATCGGCGTTGCCATCTACACGCTGAATGAGGACGGTGAGACAGTCAAAGCCGCTGCGCTTGCAAGTATTGCACTCATCATCATTTTCGTGGGCGAAACGCTCATCCGCAAATTCCTGGCAACACTTGAACAGCGGGCCACAAAAGTAGAGGAGATCAAGAATGTCCCAGCTTGAACTGATCGATGTGACCAAGCGATTCGGCGATGTGACCGCGGTAAACCGTCTCAATCTGCGTGTGGAAAAAGGCGAATGCTTTTCTTTTCTCGGCCCTTCAGGATGCGGTAAGACCACGACCCTTAGGATGATTGCAGGTTTCGAAGATCTTGATGAAGGCGAGCTGCGTGTCGAAGGGTCGGTCTATTCGTCGAGCTTCAAGAAATTCTATATTCCGCCGGAAAAGAGAGACTTCGGCATGGTCTTCCAGGCCTTCGCCGTATGGCCGCACCTGACCGTCCGGGAAAACGTTGCCTTCCCGCTGAGAATTCGCCACAGACCCAGGCACGAAATCGAGGAGCGGGTCAAGATGGCGCTTACCAGCACCAACCTGCTCAAGATACAGGACAGCTACCCCGGCAGGCTTTCGGGCGGAGAACAACAACGCATCGCGCTCGCGCGCGCCATTGCGATCAACCCCAAGGTCATGCTGCTGGACGAACCCCTCTCCAACCTCGATGCCAAGCTGAGGGAAGAAATGCGGTTCGAAATCAAGGATCTCCAGAAACGGTTCGGGTTTACCATTATCTATGTCACCCACGACCAGGCGGAAGCCATGGCGCTTTCCGACCGCATGCTCGTCATGGACAATGGCGTGGTGCAGCAGATCGGCAAGCCCCTCGAAATCTACCACAAGCCGGCGAATCGCTTTGTCTTTTCCTTCATCGGCCTTTCCAACTTTATCCCAGTCAGTGTGAGGGACGGAGCTGCAATCATCGATGGAACCGACCGGATCGCTGCAGAAGGCGTTCCTCCCGAATTGGGATCGCGAGCAGTAATGGCCTGTCGCCCTTCGGATATCTCCTTCGTGCCAGAATCAGAAACAGAGCGGGCTGTACCGGCAGTCTTGCTGCGCCGCACCTACCTGGGCGACATTGTGGACATGAAACTGAAAGTGGGAGCCGCAGAGCTGCGCGTACAGAAGCATGTCAAGAATGCCCTGCCACAAGAAGGAGAACGTTGCTTCATTCGGTTCAATTCGGTGCTGTGGTATAAGGATTGAAAACGGAAAATTCGCCTATATGGTGATTTGAAAGGCATGGGGCTCTGGACAGATGCCCCATGCTCAATCACTATGGAGATATGGGTGATAATACGTCGAAAAAAGCAGCCGGCCTGAATACTCATAGATTCACGGAATATCCAGGTCGTCTTTCATGAGCCTGCGAACCCTCTTCCACCCCGAACTCTCTCATCACAAGCTGCCCAGAAGACCATTCTTCGAAGGCTGGTACTGCAAGATGGTAGCTGCTGACGGTAGCATGCTCGCCATCATCCCTGGCTATTTCAAGGGGAAAAACCCCACCGATGATCATGCCTTCATTCAGATCTATGATACGAACCGCAGCAAGAGCGCCTTCATCCGATATCCTGCAGAGACCTATCACGCCGCCCCTGACGCACTTGAGATCGAGATCGCAGGTTCACGTTTTACCCCTCGCGGGATCACACTCAATATTGATGCACTCGATGATGCTGGCACCCCGTGGCAACTTGCAGGAACGGTAACATTCAGCGAGCTCCTTCCCTGGCCACGCCACTTCCTATCACCCAACGCCATGGGATGGTACAGTTTTGTGCCCTTTATGGAGTGCAACCATGCCGTACTCAGCTTCGATCATACGCTGCGGGGTACCATTTCCGACTCCATCGCAGGCATCGTCCATGATTTCAACGGAGGCCGAGGCTATATCGAGAAAGACTGGGGCTCATCCTTCCCCTCTGAATACCTCTGGCTGCAAGGCAATCAATTCGCCAGCCACCCAGGTGCCAGCATCTTTCTCAGCATAGCTACCATACCATGGCTGGGCTCGTCCTTTCCTGGCCATATAGGAGGACTCTGGCTCGGCGATCAGCACCAGGAATTTCATCTCTTTGCAAAGTATAATGGCTCCTCAGTCCTTGCCCTTCAGGCTGACGAAAGAGATGTGCTCGCCTTGCTGCAGCGCAGCAATCTCATCCTGAGGATCAGAGCTCACAGGGACAGAGCCGTGCCTCTGAGCGCCCCCTACCACGGCTCCATGCAGACAAAGATTCTCGAAAGCGCTGGCACCAATGTGAGTGTTGAACTTTTCTTGCTTCGTCCGGACTCCATTCGCCCCCACTCCAGAGAACTGGCAGCATCCCTCTCAGATATCGACCTTGCGGCACCTTCCGAATATCTTGCGCACATCTGGGGGACGGAGCTGCTTTTTGACGATACCACAACCGCCGCCTGCCTCGAGACCGTTGGCGATCTCAGCAAACTTGCTGCTCAGCCACGACAGGCAGCGCGAACTCTCTAAGTCTTGACCTTTCCAGCCTGTATCAGTATCGTTCAATACATATCCAAACCAAAGGAGATCCCCATGAGCATCATTGAATACGTAGAGGCTCGTGAAATTCTCGATTCCCGTGGCAATCCCACAATCGAAGTCGATGTCGTCCTCGAGGACGGTACCCTCGGCCGCGCCGCCGTTCCATCAGGCGCCTCCACCGGCGAGTATGAGGCAGTCGAACTTCGCGATGGTGACAAGAAACGCTTCCTTGGCAAGGGCGTCCTGACCGCTGTGGAGAACGTCAACACCACCATTGCCGGTGAGATCTGCGGCCTCGACGCACTTGAGCAGGTCGACATCGACCGGACCCTCATCGAACTCGATGGTACCGAGAACAAGGGCAAGCTTGGCGCCAACGCCATTCTCGGCGTCTCCATGGCTGTCGCCCGCGCCGCAGCCGAATACCTCGGCCTGCCGCTCTATAAGTACCTCGGCGGAGCTCACACGACCCTCCTGCCCGTCCCCATGTCCAACATCATCAACGGCGGCAAGCACGCCGACAATAAGGTCGATTTCCAGGAATTCATGATCATGCCGGTCGGTGCCGAGTCCTTCCGCGAGGCCGTCCGCATGAACACCGAAGTCTTCCATGCCCTCAAAGGCATCCTCAAGGCCGAAGGCCACAACACCGCCGTCGGCGATGAAGGCGGCTTCGCCCCGAACATCGAGAACGAGCAGGCCCTCGACTACATCATGAGAGCCATCGAAAAAGCCGGCTACAAGCCCGGTGAGCAGATCGCCATCGCCCTCGACCCGGCTGCCAGTGAGCTCTTCGAAGAAGGCGGCGGAAAAGGCTATCGCTTCTGGAAGTCCAACCCCGATAAAATTTTCACCGCCGATGACATGATCGAGCTGTACACCCGCTGGGTCGAGAAGTACCCCATCGTCTCTATCGAAGACGGCCTCGACCAGAATGACTGGGATGGCTATGTCAAGTTTACCAAGGCACTCGGCAAGAAAATCCAGATCGTCGGCGACGACTTCTTCGTCACCAACACCAAGCGGCTTGCCAAAGGCATCGAGATGGGCGCCTGCAATTCCATTCTCACCAAGCCCACCCAGATCGGCCCCGTCCCCGAACCCATCGAGACCATCAACATGGCCAGGCGCGCCGGCTACACCGCCGTAGTCTCCCACCGCTCCGGCGAAACCGAAGATACCTTCATCGCCGACCTGGTCGTTGGCCTCGAAACCGGCCAGATCAAGACCGGCTCCATGTCGCGCACCGACCGCATCGCCAAATACAACCAGCTCATGCGCATCGAGGACGAGATGGAAGGCATTGCCGAGTACTGGGGCCGCAAAGTGTTCTACAACGTTCGCGGCTGAAACCAGACGTTCTGCCAGGCTCGGCACCTTTCAACATGGCCAAGCGCCAGGCTATCGACTGACTGACTTCCAGGGCTGTCTCTCACAGGCAGCCCTTTTGTATGATGGGGGAGCAAGGCCATATCCAGAGCTCTGTCCCTCCCTCTGCCCCTACCCTGCATCTGCCCCAGGCTCCCCCTCGCTCCGAAGTCCTCGCCGCCGGCTCTATCCACTCTCATCTGCCGGCAATGCCGAGCTCCGTCCCTGCATACACCGACCCCTACGGCGCGGCTCCGGTCTTCTCCGCTACCCCCACGAGGCCGTGGCCGTATCGCCTTCACCAACCTATCTTGCAGCTCCGTCCCTCTTCTGGAATCTTGCCCCACGCTCTGGGGACAGAGCTTCCATCTTTCAGCTCTGTCCCCGCTTGGATACAATAGAACCACGTTATCATGCATGACAGGAGACAGAGATGCTGACACGCAGACTTGATGAGGCACGCGAAGCATGGAAGCGCAAGGATCCTGAAGCCACCCGACGGGCTCACACAACTCATCACACCCTGAACGCACCGGAACAGCACACAACCGGGCAGGGTAAATACATCAAGAGTATTGTCTATGGTGGACTTGATGGTACCATCACTACCTTCGCCGCGGTTGCTGGCGTTGCCGGCGCTGCACTCTCGCCCAGTGTAGTACTGATCGTGGGGCTTGCAAACCTTCTTGCAGACGGACTGTCGATGTCAATCGGTGACTATCTCTCGTCGAAGAGCGAGCGCGAATATGAAGCAGCGGAACGAGCACGCGAGGCATGGGAGGTACAGCACTATCCCGAAGGCGAAAAGCAGGAGTTGCGAGAGATCTATATGAATAGAGGCATGTCAGCCGAAGATGCGAATGCCGTTGTCGACATCATCGCCAAGGATGAAACAGCCTGGATCGATACAATGATGGTAGAGGAATTGGGCATTATCCCCTCGGACGAATCGCCACTGGCCAATGCAATCGCCACCTTCATTTCCTTTGCACTCTTCGGCTTCATCCCTATTGCCGCGTATGTCATGGCTCTCTTCGTACCAAGTTTCGCCACGCTTCGTTTTACGCTTGCCTGCATACTGACTGGCGCTACCCTGTTCGGACTCGGAGCTCTCAAGACCACCATTACCGGTACGAGCTGGTTCAAATCTGGTCTGGAGACTCTGCTGGTAGGTGGTATTGCAGCCACCGCCGCCTATGTGGTGGGAGCGCTGCTCGGCGGTCTCGCCTGAATTCTCTGCCACGGTGGCGCCATTATCCTCTTTCATGCATGTTGCGTCACAGGTATTCCAGATCGCCTATAATGAAAAAGGATGCTTTCCATACGCCACATCTCACCAGTTTTACTGCAAGATGTTCAGAAGATTCAGGGAGGTAGCATATGAAACGAGCCTTGATTTTTCTCGCCGATGGATTTGAGGAAGTCGAGGCACTCACGCCAGCCGACTATATGCGGCGCGCAGGCATCGAAGTAATCCTTGCTGGTATTGCAGGCAAAACAGTCAAGGGAGCGCGGGGCGTCACCGTGCTTGCAGATGCAGGCCCGGAAGCGCTTGCAGACACCTATGATGCCGTTATCTGCCCTGGAGGCATGCCGGGCGCTCGCAATCTTGCCGAAAGTGAAAAAGTCAGAACCTGCATCCTCAGACACCATGCCGAAGGCAGGATTGTTGCAGCCATTTGCGCTTCTCCTGCCTACGTTCTGGAAGGCTCATGCCATCTACTCAAAGGCAAAAAATTCACTGGCTATCCTGGCACCGAAGGCATGGTACAGGGCGGTCACTATCTCCATGACCCCGTGGTAATCGATGGTACGATTATCACATCGAGAGGGCCAGGTACCGCAGGGGCATTCGCAATAGCCCTCATCGATGCACTGGCTGGCCACGCCAAAGCTCAGGAAGTCCGGCAGCATACCTTGCTCGGTTGAAAGCTCCGTCCCCATTATCCCGATATTTGCAGCCCCGCCACCAAAAGGGGGGCTTGCTGGCGCTGTGCACCTGCAGCCTCACCAGACAACACCAACGAGCGCAGAAGTGCGCTCAGCACGCCTGCTTGTAATTCATATCGCCAGTTGACACCACCCTCCGGTATCGAATAGTTATTTACTTATTGAAAGAAAAAGGAGGCCTTGCATGAAATCCGCCGCCCGTGAAGCAACTGCTGCACCATCCACTGTCACCACATCAGAAAAAATGAGCTCCGCCCACTTCCGTACTGCCCTGACGCTCGGATTCGGTCTGTTCGGTGCCCAGCTCATGTGGATGGTCTACAATACCTACATGCCCATCTTCCTCCAGGCAGGCGCAGCCGGCTTTTCCACTTCTCTTGCAGTCCGCGGGTTCGGGCTCTCTGCAACCCTTACGGGTATCATCATGACCTTTGATAATATTGCCGCCTTTTTTCTTCAGCCTATCATGGGTCCGATCAGCGATCGGACCCATACCCGCTTCGGACGGAGAATCCCCTATATTATGGTCTTTGCTCCCCTGTCGGCTATTGCCTTTGCATTGATTCCAGTTGGAACACTGCTCATTCCGCCATCCCTCTCCGGTCAGCTTTCCATGATCAGAGGCCCCTTTGCCATTCTCATCGGTGCTGCGCTTGTCATGGTGCTCTGCATGGCGCTCTGGAGAACACCTCTTTTTGCCCTCATGCCGGATCTCTTTCCATCTGCACTGCGCTCGGAAGCGAATGCGCTCATCAACATCATGTCAGGTATTGGAGGGATCATTGCCTTTGTAGCGGGAGGCCTTCTGTTTTCTCTGAATCCCGGTATGCCCTTCTGGTTTGGCTCGCTCATTACCCTGCTGGCAGTGCTGGTCGTCGTACTGAAAATTCGCGAGCCCCAGACTTCCACCGAACGCTCGGAATCCCGTCGAATCCGGGATATCCTCCTGGATCTGCGCCGCATGCCTTCAGCCAATCGAACAAGCCTTGTGCTCCTTGTGCTCACTGTCTTTGGGTATATGCTGGGCTACATGGCTATCGAGACGTTTTTCTCTTCATTTGCTGTCTCGACGATGGGCATGAAGCCCTCGGCTGCAGCAATGCTGCTCGCGGTGTCTTATGTATCCTTTCTGATCTTTGCCATGCCCTCGAGTACCCTCGCAAAGCGCTGGGGTCGCA
This sequence comes from Spirochaetaceae bacterium, assembly GCA_026418115.1. GTDB lineage: Bacteria > Spirochaetota > Spirochaetia > Treponematales > Rectinemataceae > Rectinema. The sequence goes on from JAOABY010000013.1 coordinate 26,127, forward strand.
AACGGACAGTCATGACTGGCCTGGTTATATTTGGTCTGGGGCTGGTAGTCATCTGGCTCTTCCCCTCTGTCCCTGTGGTTGTTGCCATGCTTCTTGTAGGAGGATTCGGTTGGGCGCTGGTCAATATCAACTGCTATCCCATGATTCTTGATACCTCGGTCGATGAATCTCTCATGGGCACCTTCTCGGGACTGTATTTCATTGCGACAACGCTTGCAGGCACCCTGGGGCCGATTCTCAATGGCTGGATCATCGACCTCACCGGTCGCAACTACGCAGTGATCTTTCTTGTCTGCCCTCTGTTCTTCCTCTTCTCATTCCTGTGTCTGAACAGGGTCACCACTGGCGAGATCAAGGCATAGCATGAGGCAGTCCATGGAGCAGGTTACTGCACGCCACATCGCCCCTCAGCCTCGTGGGAAATTCGCAGCACCTGGCTTTGAGTCTCTAGTTCGGGTGTTTGAGTCCCAGATTGAGCAAGGGCTGCATGCCGGCGCACAGATCTGTGTCCGGCGGGGGACGGAGCTCCTCTGCGACTGGTGGGGAGGCATTGCAGATACCCGTACTCGCCGACCAGTCACCTGCTCCACTCCCTTTATGGTGTACTCGGCTACCAAGGCTCTCACCGCCATCATGATCCACATGCTGGCAGATCGGGGTGCACTCGATCTTGATGCTCCCGTCGCACACTACTGGCCTGCATTCGCGCGCAACGGCAAGGAAAAGGTCACCATCGCACACGTGCTGCTCCACCAGTCAGGAATCCCCGGCAAGGCTACCCTTGGTGAAGTTGCGTCCTGGCTCGTGCCTGGCTTGCCCGAACACAGGGTTTCCAGAATGTGCCCTATCCACCGCCCTGGTGAAAAAGCCATCTATCACCCCTTCACTGGCGGTTTTGTCCTGGGAGAGCTTATTCGAAGGGCAACCGGCATATCCCCGGCCTCCTTTGCCCGCAAGAAAATTCTTGAGCCTCTCGGTATGCATGATTCATTTCCCGGCCTTCCTCTGTCACGCCAGGCACAGGCTTCGTGCATCTACACCAGCGATCCGGAACAGGCGTCCGCCGCCCGTCTCTTCTCGCTGCCGCTCTATCGAAGGCTTTTCCTTCCTGCAGCCTCGCTCAACACCACAGCATGGGATCTTTGTACCTTCTATAGTGCCCTTGCCCAGGGTGGCACACTGGGGACTATGCGCCTCATCTCGAGCCGGCAACTGGAAGAAGCAACCCAGCTTTGCTACGATGGTCCCGATGGCGATACCGGCCGATGGATCAAGCGGAGCCTCGGATTTTCGCTGGGGGGCTATTCCCAGTTTCCTGACAAGAATCTGTACATCTATGGGCGCGCTTCTACCATTGCAACCTTTGGCCACAGCGGCCAGGGCGGTTGTGCCATCGGCTGGGCAGATCCTCCTTCCGGCCTCTCTTTTGCTTTTGTATGTAACGGCTTCCTTGACATGGAAGGCGCGCACCGCCGGTTTGAGGCGCTGGCTGATGAAGTCTGGCAAGCATTGGCGCGCTGATACCCATTTTACTATCCCATTTCTCTACCCGATCGAATGGCTGAACGTTACTTGATCTTTGCTAATCTTAATTTTTGGATATTTTGGAGTTTTGTCTCCAAGGCAGGCAATAACGTGTCATTCTGCCTTCCGAATTTTTGGAACAGTTGTATTCATATTCTTCAATTTATTTATATTATAATAATATAATTCTATTATGACAACATCGCGTTGTGCGAAATTTTATTTGACTTTGTCTCCATCCTTCACTATGCTGAAAACAAAGTTTTGCAGGGGAATCTGTTGGAGGAACCTGCAAGATTACAAAAAGATTGCAGAGGCACAGCCTCTGCGCAAGAGGAGTTTCAAATGAAAAAGTTCGTGTTGGTAGCTCTGTTCGCGGCAGTGGTGTTTGGTTCGGCGTTTGCGGCAACTGATGGCGAGATCAAGATGACCGGCAAGGTTTCCGAGATCTTCTCGGTCACGCTGCCATCTGCATTCGAAGGCGTGATGAATGACAATGTTCTGAACACCTGGGACATTGGCAAGATCAAAGTCATCAGCAACGCCAAGAACTGGACCATCACTATCGGCAGCGCCAATAGTGGCAACCTGGTTAACAGCGTGTATGGCGAGAAGGTTCCCTATACCTTCACGCTCGGAGAGCTCGTCAAGAATCAGAGCCTCGCCAGCGCGTGGACCAGCGCCGCTCAGGCCCGGACCCCCAAGGCCGGTACTGAATATGCGCTTTCGATTTCGTTTGGTCCTTCCACCGAGTTCTATCAGGTGGGAACCTATACCGACACCCTGAAGGTGAGCATCGCTCACAACTGATGCCCGCATCAGAGTGATGACTGAAAGGCCGTCCTGCAGGCTGCAGGACGGCCTTTCGTTTCTTGAAGCTTGCAAGCTGGCTCAGAGATGCAGAATGGCCTTGGCCGTAGAGAAATAAATGAACAATCCCGTGATATCCACAACAGTCGTCAGCGCAGGGCTCGCAATGAGCGCCGGGTCAAGATGCAACGCCGCAGCCCCGAGTGGCAGCAAAGCGCCAATAAGCGTAGCAGTTATCACCTGAATGCTCAGCGCAATCGCAATCGCCAGCCCGACCATCGACAGATCGATACCGCCAGGCAGGCTCACACCACCACCAGTGAGGAGGACTCGCACAAACGCAAGCACTCCCAGCACCAGGCCAAGAAGAAGACCTATCCGCAGTTCCTTCCAGATTACCTTGAGCGCATCTTTGGGAGTTATTTCCTTCAGTGCGAGGGCGCGCACTACCACCGTTGCCGACTGACTTCCAGTATTGCCACCGGTATCGGCAAGCATCGGCATGTAAAACGCCAGGATCAGAAGGCTGGTAAGTGTCTCCTCGAAAGACTGCAGCACTGCTCCAGACAGCAGGCCTGCAGCAGCCAGAATCACCAGCCAGAGCACCCTGTGCCTGAAATTGTCCCACACCGAAGTATGAAGATAGGTCGTATCCTCATGCTTGCCCGAAATGGCCATGAAGCGCTCGATATCCTCAGTGCGCTCTGCCTCGAGCACATCGATGGCATCATCATGGGTAATGATACCGATGAGATGACGCTCATCATCCACGACAGGCAGAGAGACGAGATCGTATCTGGAGAAGAGATAGAGTGCTTCTTCACGGTCTGTCATCGCTACGACACTATGGACCTGCTCGTCCATGATATCGGCGAGTTTCGCGCCGGGATTTGCCAGAATCAGATCCGCGAGCGAAATACTGCCGACCAGACATCCTTCCGTGTCGATGACAAAAATTGTATAGAGCGATTCCTTGGGTGCTCCCTCGTGCCGAATCTTTTCAATGGCTTCAGACACCTTGAGATGCGCAGGCACGGCCACGTAATCCGTGGTCATGATGGAGCCTGCCGTTCCTTCAGGATACTGGGCGAGCTGACGGATTTCTTCCTGTTCTTCCTTATCGAGTACTGGGAGCACATCCTCGACACGGTCTGGCATGGCTTTCAGCATGTCGACCCGGTCATCCGGCTCCATTCTCTCGACGTAGCTTGCCAGTTCCTTTTCGGAGAGCAGATCTGTCAGATCGACCTGATAGGAAGATGGCAGCTCTGAGAGCACATCGGCGCTCAGATCTTTATCAAGAGCCTTCAGAATCTTGAGTGCATCTTCCGGCTCGAGACCTGTGAGAATTTCGGCTATTTCAGTAGGATGCCGATCGGAGAAGAATTCGAGAATTGACTCCAGGTTGCCTTCATCGAGGAGACTCTTGATATCTGGAGCAAGCAGTTGATCGAGCATGGGTACCTCCCTGCAAGCATTGCCCGGTACCCGACCCGCGAAAGGGAATCAACGCTCCGCCGCACGGTTCCCAAGGCGGGCGAGGTACTGGACGAGGTCTGTTCTGGTGCGACTGTAAGGCTCCGGAGGCTGACTGCCGGGCCCTTCTGAATCGTTCATACCTTTCCCTCCCGAGATGTGAAGCGGCAAACTGCCAGAAACGATTGTACTTCAAATCGAGGAAATGCGGCAAGCCCGAAGTATTAGCCTGATGAAATGCAGTCCATGATTTGACAGCTTGAAAGGCATGGTCCATACTGGACACGAAAGGAGTCCATATGGAAAAGACATGTGTTACTGCTCCTGGTGCGCCTGCAGCGCTTGGTCCCTATTCGCACGCGGTCGCAGCAGGTCAGTTCATCTTCCTCTCCGGACAGCTTGGTCTGGATCCCGTCTCTGGCAATCTTGTGCCGGGCGATGTGAAGGCTCAGGCTCGTCAGGCGATGGAAAATGTCAAGGCAGTACTCGCTTCACAGGGACTCACCACCGCTGCCATTGTCAAGACCACGATATTCCTCGCCGATATGAAGGACTTTGCAGCGGTCAATGAGGTCTATGCCTCCTTTTTCGAGGGGGGATACCCTGCAAGGAGTGCGGTTCAGGTGGCTGCACTCCCAAAAGGTGGTCTGGTCGAGATAGAGTGCATTGCCATACGAGCATGATGCTGCCATGACATATGATTTTGATGCCCCAGTCGACCGCCGCGGAACCGCAAGCCTGAAGTGGCTCTCCCCTCCTGGCCATGAGCATGTGCCTGATGTTATTCCGCTCTGGGTGGCAGATATGGATTTTGCCTGTGCTCCTGCAATTGCAGAGGCACTGCAGAAAAGAGCAGATCACCCAGTATATGGTTATACTGTAAGACCTGATGGGTATTACGAGGCCTTCATCTCGTGGATGGGCCGGCGCAATCACTGGAACATTGCAAGATCCTGGATTACCCATGCACCAGGAGTGGTGCCGGCCTTGAATCTGGCAATCCTCGCCTGTAGCCATCCAGGTGACGGAATCGTTATCCAGCCGCCTGTGTATTACCCTTTCATGGCCGGCATACGAAACAATGGCCGGCGATTGCTGGAGAATCCGCTGGTTATCCGCAATGGCATCTACAGTATGGATTTTGAGCAACTCGAGGCGATGCTTGATAATCCGGCCAACCGCGCCAGGATGCTGATTCTCTGCAGCCCCCATAACCCGGTGGGCCGCGTCTGGAGATCCAGCGAGCTTGCAAAGCTTGTCGATATCTGCGTCGCACGAGGTGTTGTCATTGTTTCGGATGAGATACACTCTGACATCATTCTGGGGACAGAGCCTCATGTCTGCACAGCCACTGCTGCAGCAGCAGCCTCCGAGTGGACCATCACGCTGACAGCACCAAATAAGACCTTCAACATCGCTGGGCTACAGATTGCCAATGTGATCATCCCCAACCCGCGACTCCGCGCGGCCTACAACGCCCAGGTAGAGAATCTGGGGCTCGGTCTCGGCAATCTGTTTGGCATCGTTGCGCAGGAAGCTGCCTATCGCCATGGTGAATCCTGGCTGGAAGAGCTGCTCGTCTATCTGAAAGGCAACGAACAGATGGTGCGCAGCTTTCTAGCTGAGCGCCTTCCCCGTATTCAGGCTTATCCACTCGAGGGAACCTATCTGATGTGGCTGTATTTCGGAAATCTCGGGATGGACGATATGGCGCTCAGGGAGTTCTTGCTCAGCCGCGCGCGAATCTGGCTGGATGAGGGCACCAAATTCGGCACAGGAGGTTCAGGTTTCATGAGACTCAATCTTGCCTGCCCTCGGGCGAGGCTTCGCGAAGCTCTGGAAAGACTTGAAGCTGCATTGGTGGACGCAGGTATGGCAAGGTGATATAGTCGGCATTCGCCATGATACTGACGTCTATCCTCATCGGGCTGGCACTGGCTGCTGATGCATTTGCCGTGTCAGTTTCTGCTGCAGCCTGCTCTTCATCGATTCCCTTGCTGATCGGAATTCGTGCTGCCTTCATTTTCGGTCTGTTCCAGTTTCTCATGCCAGTTGGAGGGTGGCTGCTTGGCTCAGCCTTTGCGTCCCTCATAGAGGGATTTGATCACTGGATTGCCTTTGGCTTGCTTGCCTTTGTCGGCGGCAAGATGCTGTATGAAGCTGTGCAGGCCCAGAAACGCGCTGCATGCGGTGATCCCGAAGAGGAGAAGATCCATGGCATCATGCAATGGGACACACTCCTCCTACTGGCGCTCGCTACCAGTATCGATGCGCTTGCGGTTGGTCTTTCGTACAGTATTCTTGGTACACCTATTCTTCTGCCTGCCACTATCATTGGTATTACCACTTTTGCTACATGCCTGGCAGGCATCGAGTTCGGCCGCAGGCTCAAGGACCTGTTGAGCGAATGGGCAGAAATCATTGGCGGCAGCGTGCTGCTACTGATCGGCTTGAAGATTCTCATTGAGCACCTGCGCGCAGGTCGCTGAGAATCATACGTGGGTTGCGGTCGGGATTGGCTGTTCGTATACTGCTGGCATGCGTGCAATCTATAAAGAAATGCCTTCAAGTGAGGCATATACGCTGCAGAATGCAGGCGGTGTGCTGCTGCTGTGCACACACGGTGTTCCAGGACAGACTCCTTTTTATGATCTTGCGCCCATAGCATGGTCATGCCCTTTCGATTACGAGCCTGTTTCACGAATGCTTGCGGTGTGTGACACAAGCCACCAGACCTATCGGGACGTTCTTGCTACTGGGGAGGCCGTGCTTGCACTCGCCAGCGCAGATATGCAGACACTCTGTGAAGCAACAGGTTCCGTCAGCGGAGCCCTCGTTGACAAGTACGCGAAATTCAACATCCCTGCATTTCGTGCCGATTCCATGGATATTCTGATCCCCGAAGGCGTCCCCGGATGGATGGAATGCCGCCTCGTGCAGACACTTGTGCGGGGCATATCCGGCATTCTTTTTCTGGATGTCATCAAAGCCTTTGCGATTGAAGAATTCTGGAAGCACAGGCTGCATTTCGTGCGCCAGGGAGTCTGGTACCATTCAGCCTGCTGAAAGCCAAATCTACAGGGAGACAGGAAATGATTCGCAAAATATACGTTGTCATGCTGCTGCTCGCAGCTTCCTCAGTCGCCTTTTCTCTCGAGGCTCCCTCTCTCGTGATAAATGGAGTACATACCAATCAGGACATACTCGGTGGCATCCCACTGCCAACGGGAGCTGATATCATGCTGCTGGTGCCCGTCGACGCCGGACATCGAACCAGAGCCAGGTTCAGAATCGATGGAAGCTATGGATCAAGAATGATCCTTCGCAATGCTGCCGATATGCAGCCTCTTGCTGCTCCCTCGGAGGTGGATGACGTCAACCGCTTCATGTGGCCCAATTTTCTCGTTGAGGCCGGATTGTGGCATCAGGTGGCATCCGGAACGAGGAGCGCAAAAGAGCACTCGCTCAATGGTGCAAATGTCTGGGTTTTTGGCGCCACCCGTCTGAAATATGAAAAGAATTCCACCTCATTCCCTGCTGTTCTGTTCAGTGATGCACAAGAACTGCTTTCTGCCTCATTCATTGGCGGAGTGGCGTGGGATTCCGTACGCTGGCTGGAACCGAGAATTAAGACCGGTCTATACGCTGAAATTTCAGCCGAGGGCAGTCCCGCCATCCTGAATTTCATTGGAGGCGCAGATTACGGCAGAATAAACATGAACATGAGCGCCTATGTCCCTCTCCTGGGTGGCCCTTCCGCTCCTCGAACACGAACGGAGTTCCTTACAGCGTACCTGGCCTGCCATGTAGAAGCAGATTATGCCTTCGGGAACCATATACCTCTCTGGACGCTCACGTCGTATGGTGGAAGCCTGGGAAGAAGAGGCCTGGGCGACATGGTACGAGGAGCCCAGTCATGGGGATACGAAGCCCCGCTAAAAGGTTATGCATCGGCAGAACTGAGAATCGCCGGTCCATTGCTGTCCAGGTCGAGTGCGCTCTATCCTCTTGGCTACTTTTTTGTAGATTCTGGAATCTACAGGGATGTTCCAGGTGTTGCAGATTCGGTCAACAATGGAGTGCTCAGCTCAATAGGTGGCGGTTTAGCACTATCGATTCTGAATTTTGCCTATGCCGGCCTGTATGGAGGCTACCGTTTCGATCCCGGCGATCCTCTCGCGGCAATCTATTATGGGCAACCAGCCGCTCCCTTCATGGGATTTGCATTCACGATGCAATACTAGAGAAAAAAGAGCGGCCGCCCCTCCCGGACGGCCGCTCCACTTGATTCGTCTGGTTGCGCTCTGCGTTACTTCAGCAGTTTGCCTGCATCGATCACATAAATCTTGAAGCAGGCCAGCACTGCCTTCAGCTCACCGAAGAATTTGTAAGCTGAGAACGTTGAGCCGGACACGGCATCCGTCGCCTCATTCCAGCTGCGCTTTGCATCCATGCCAATGAATTTCTGGATGGCTGCACCCTGGGTCTTCTTGGCAAAATCAGTATAGAAATCCATATGACGGGTATTGGCACCTACCCACCAGTTCTTCAGTGTGCCATCCGGATTGATGATCACGAGGATGTCCTCATAGTGCGAGGCAATGCGGATATCCTTTGCCCACCATACATAACCGGTAATCTGCTTGTTGGCATCGAGCACCGGGTAAAAGAAGTAGTAGTCCCACATTCTCTCGGCGAGCACCGGGCGGGTAGTATCAACCGTGCCCCAGCCCATCTCGGTGACGATCTTGATGAAATCAGCCTCCATACGAGTTGATTTCGCAGCAGTGAGTCCACCTGCGGTCTGTGCCCAGGCGGCACCGACCATGGCAAGCGCCATGACGACGATCAGTAATTTTTTCATATTAGGTGACCCCCTAATAATGATGTGCTGGTCCATACGGACCGGAATATAGTATGACTCATTTATATAGGGTTGCCTAGACGGAATCGCATGGGAATGCTAAAATTTTCATTGTTGCAAAAAAATGCAACACCCAAGAAATAAAAGAAGACCTTGCTCCTTCAGTCTCCTTCACTCCATACTGTGTGGCATGCAGGAATCGTTGAACAAGGATATGGTCAACATGGATGCTGATATTGCACTTCTGAGAAGGACCATTGCTCTTACGGAATCGGCAGTGCTCCACGGGAATACTCCCTTTGGAGCCTTGCTCGCCGGTCCGGATGGTTCAATACTCCTTGAACAGGGAAATATCGAGATCACAGAGCATGACTGTACGGGCCATGCCGAAACTGCTCTGGTACGCCAGGCTTCCAGGTTGTTCAGCAAAGATTTCTTAGCCATGTGCAGCCTCTACACCTCAGTGGAACCCTGCGCGATGTGCGCTGGCGCGATATACTGGTCCGGCATTGGTCGTGTGGTGTACGGGATGAGCGAGCGACGACTTCTCGAATTGACTGGCAATGATCCCCTCAATCCAACCATGGATCTGCCTTGCCGCACCATATTTGCCAGTGGTCAGCGCAACATTGTTGTGGTCGGCCCTTTCCTCTCTCTCAGTACTGAGATTGAGGCTGTGCATCTCAGCTTCTGGAAGCACCATGAACACTGAGCCATAAAGCTCGGCTGTTCTGTCTGCAGCCTGATCCCCGGCTACAATCGCACCCTGATAGAGAACTCTATTCTATTAGAGAAGGTGAGGAGAAACCTCATCCTGATCCTTCAACCATTGCTTGACTAAATTTTAATTTATCGATAAAAAATTATCCAGCAATATCCTTGGAGGTATCATGAACACCAGAAAGGTACTCCTTGTAGCCTTGGCAGCAATCAGTCTCCTTGCTACAGCATGCGTGAGCAATGCACAGCGTTTCCAGCCCGGTACATATGAGGGTCTAGGACAGGGGCACGGGGGTGAACTCAAGGTTGCCGTAACGGTAAGCAAGGAAAAAATCCTCGACATAAAGGTACTGAGCATGCAGGAGACCGCCTACATGGGTGATGCAGCCATAGAAACCCTTACACAGCGCATGCTCGCCGCCAACAGTGCAGACGTTGATACTATCAGCGGTGCAACAGAAGCCAGCAATGGTTTCATTGCAGCAGTCAAGGATGCGCTGGCAAAAGCAGGATTTGTTGCTGGTAAGCCGAAAACGGCAGCTGCAACACGGCTGTCTCCTCCTCCCAGATCCTGTGATGTGATCGTCATTGGTGGAGGCGGTGCAGGTCTTTCTGCTGCTCATGCGGCTGTGGCAAAGGGAGCACGAGTAGTGCTCTTTGAAAAGATGGGCGTTCTTGGAGGCAATACAATCCGGGCTACGGGCGGAATGAACGCAGCCGGTACACCAGTACAGACTGCAAAAGGGATCAAGGACAGTGCTGATCTTTTCTTTCAGGACACGATGAAAGGTGGTTACAATCGCAACAACCCTGAACTGGTGCGCACGCTTGCGGAGAACAGTGCAAAATCAGTAGCGTGGATCACAGAAATGGGTGGCGACCTTTCAGATGTTGGCCGTCTTGCTGGAGCGAGTGTCGACCGAGCCCACCGCCCCGCTGGCGGAGCAAAGGTCGGACCAGAGATTATCAAGACACTGGCCAACAAGGCCAAACAGGATTCTGGCCTATCCATTTTCACCGATGCGGAAGTCATTTCTCTGCTGACCAGCAAGAAGGGCGCGGTGACTGGAGTAGCAGTACGTATCGGGGGCAGAGAATACAGAGTGTCTGCAAAGGCAGTAGTTCTTGCTACAGGCGGCTTTGGAGCCAATAACGAGATGGCAGCCAAGTACAACCCCAGTCTCAGAGGATTTGCAACCACCAACCATCCAGGCGCTACTGGTGACGGAATTCTCATGGCACAGGCAGTGGGTGCAGCTCTCGTTGATATGGACCAGATCCAGACACATCCGACATTTGCCCCTGACGGCAATGAAATGGTGACGGAAGCGGTACGTGGCAATGGAGCCATCCTCGTGAACAAGGCTGGCTTGCGCTTTGTGGATGAGCTGGCAACCCGTGATGTTGTCTCTGCCAAAATCCTTGAGCAGGAAAACAAAATTGCCTATCTCGTATTCGATACCTCAGTGAGAAAGAGCCTCTCGGCAATCGAAGGCTACATCAAGGCCGGCTTTGTGCTGCAAGCCGAAACGCCAGCAGCACTCGCAGCATTGATGGGTGGCGATCCAGCAACCCTCACCTCCACGATTGAGCGTTACAACAGATTCGTTGCATCCAGAAAGGACGCCGATTTCAACCGCGCCGATATGCCTCGAGCGCTTTCTCAGGGACCTTACTATGCGATCAAGGTAATTCCTGCCATTCACCACACCATGGGCGGCGTTCGCATCAATACTTCAGCCCAGGTGCTTCGAGAGGATGGCTCGTCCATTCCGGGTCTGTTTGCAGCTGGCGAGGTAACGGGTGGGGTACATGGTGGCAATCGCCTTGGCGGCAATGCACTCGCCGATATCGTTACCTTCGGGCGCATTGCTGGTGAAAATGCCGCTGCACTTGCGATGAAATAATCACCAAAGGGCAGATCTCATATTTACTGTAAGGGAGGTATCCTGCTCTTAGGATGCCTCCCTTCTCATTCACTGCATGCGAAACTCAATACAGTACATGAGGCAAAATTCACATCTTGTCTTGCCTGAATGTCGACATGACCCTCAGGATGGTGGAGTATCAGAAATATCAACCTGCTATCTGAGCAAAGAATTCTGAGTATTTTTACAATCACACTGGAGTATTTTCTGAAACCAATACGCTCCAAACTCTATTTGCTTATTATAACAATAATAATTGACTTTAATTCCAGTAAGGAATATCAATTGTATACGATGTCCACGGATTTATGCATGTTTTCGATGTAACAAACCACGATCTACAATGCCGGCAGTGGGACTTGAACCCACACGCCCTCGCGGGCAGCAGATTTTGAGTCTGCCGTGTATGCCATTTCACCATGCCGGCGCAGACGCGGCCTATTGTGCCTTACCCTCACTCAAATCGTCAAGAGAGTCTGTGCAGATTCCCCAAGAGGCAGCACCGCCCTGGGAAACAGGCCATGAGCCCATGCGAGGAACAATCCAAAGTTGACAGCCGGAATCCCTGCTTCATCGAGTCGTGCCAGCTGCGTCTGCATGCGTCGCCGGGTAATCATGCAGCCCCCACACACTACTGCAAGATCGAAATCATCCTCGATGGATACGTCTCTGACTTCTCGAAGCATGGTCAATGCCACCTGTCTGCCTGTGCGCTCGGCGAGCAGGCGGGGTATTTTCACGGTGGCTATATCCTCATGAGTCCTGGAATGCGTGCACGCCTCAATGCCGAGCAGGCGAATCGGTTTGGTGCCAGCAGTCTGCCGGACAGCATCGCGCTGGAGATTCGCAAGCCTCTCAAGTCCGGCTCTGAAGAGGCTCAGCTCCCCCTTGTGTCGTGCAAAAAGCAGGGAAAATGAAGTCAGGGCTTGTTCCGGAGGCAGGATGGCAGCGACTTCCCGGAAAGCCTGGCTGTCTGTGATGACCAGGCGAGGGCTTCTCAGCAGAGCGGACAATGCTCGTGCAAGTTCTGAGGGCTGCACTACCGTACATGAACAACCTCTGTCGAGCGCCTCGCGTAGCACCTGTACCTGCGGCAGGATGAGCCTGCCCTTGGGGGCAGCTGCATCTATGGGGGTTACAAGCACAAGATGATCACCTTGCTCGACGAGACCTTCCAGTAGTCCGGTCTCTCGGCTGCACGAAAGCCTGTTCTCGTTGAGCTTGCCCGAAGACGCTGCTCTGGCGAACATGGAACGCAGTTCGCTCACCCCGGTGCCAGACTTGGTGCTCACTCTGGCAACGCCGAGAAGCGGTGAAAGGAGATACCTGCCTGCCTCCAGTTCCGCAATCCACGCTTCCTTCCGCGGATGGGCAGGGAGGTCGGCATGAGTTGCCGCTATTGCCAGAGGGACAGAGCTTGCTCCAAGCTTCTCAAGCGCTTCGTATTCCGCTGCATGCGGTGGCTCATGAAGGGGTGTGACAAAAAGCCCAATATCAGTCCACGCAAGCCGCTCCAGGCTTTTCCTGACCCGCAACATGCCAAGCTCTCCTTCATCATCAAGTCCAGCAGTATCGGTGAGCACAACAGGACCCAGTTCTCCAAGTTCCATAGCTTTTGATACAGGATCGGTCGTCGTGCCCGGCCGATCCGATACTATGGCGATATTCCTCTCAGCCAGTGCATTGATCAGCGAGCTTTTTCCGGCGTTCCTGATACCAAAAAGAGTTATGTGCAATCTTTCTGATGATGGTGTGGAATTCATGCTCCATCCTCCTGATGAGCTGCTGCTGGCATGTGAAGAGGCATATCGGGTTTCCCATTGCTGCGCCTTGCGTGTGATGGTGCATCGCCACGGCCAAACGAGAGCTCCTTGCCAATCGAGGCGACACGCACAGCCAGACATCCAATACACCGCAGTCCATCTTCATCGAGGCAGATCTTGCCTGGATAGATCTCATAGTCCTTCTTGAAGTCAACCGGCCCAATGTTGGGCATGAGCACATTGGCTCCCGCAGCCAGCATTCGCTCTCTGCCATCCGGAGCTATTGAACCAGCAGCGGTGGTAGCTGGCATATTGGCATAAGGCAATGCGAGCCTGAGCATGGCAGTCGCCTGGAGTGCTGGTTCGAGCCCGAGGCATGATTCCTTTCCTAAAGGAGTGTTGGGATGAGGGATAAAGGGCCCCACCCCCACCATGTCCAGATCGAGTGATCGAGCCAGTGCAACATCCCGTTCAAGCCGTTCATGATCATGGCCAGGCAATCCAGTCATGAAGCCTGAGCCGACCTCGAAATCGAGCGCCCGCAGAGCCTCGAGCGCATCGAGACGCATTGCAAGCTCTGTCCCCCTCAGCATGCGGTACAGTTGTTCATCGGAAGTCTCAAAGCGAAGCAGGTAGCGCTCTACTCCTGCCTGACGCAGCCTGGCATATTCATGCCTTCGAAAGGTGCCAAAGCTGAAGGCCAGTGCCACCTCATCTCCCAGTGCTGCCCGAATGCGCTCAGCAAGCCTTGCAAGCCGCTCTGCACCATATTCGGGATCCTCGCCGCCCTGCAGCACAAAGCTCCGCAAACCTCGTGCATGGGCTTTCTGCAACATTGCAATGACCATTTCTTCAGGCATACGATACCGTCGCACCCTGCCATTGCTGCGCCGCAGCCCGCAGTACAGGCAATTTTGCCTACAATAGTTGGTGACCTCAACAAGACCTCGTACATGCACCCTGTTCCCGTGGATTGTTCTGCACAGCGCATCAGCACGGGTACGCAAGTCTTCATCACTCTCAGGTACCAGATCTCTGGTCTGCACAAAAAGCATGCCGGTGCTCATAGGTAGACATCCCGTGCACCTGCACCGATCTCTGCAAGCCCCTGCCGTGTTCTGACACGCGTAGGCTCATCGGGAAGCTGCAGGATTATTTCTTCCATTGCGCAAAGCCCCTCTGCTCTGAGGCTCTCGTCAGCAAAATCCTCAAGATATTCAAGGAAGGTAAACAGCGCATTCGGTTCACAGAAACGCTTGATGAGGCCTGGTTTTGCAAGATCCATGAAATCGGCACCAACCCTGCCTTTGCGATAGCATCCTGTGCAGAACGAGGGCACATAGCCCTGCCGTGTGAGCGCAGCGACCACTTCCTGTAGAGTCCTATGGTCGCCGAGCTGGAACTGGCTTCCCGATGTGTCGTCTGCATGGGAGCGTGCCTGTTCGTTCGATGTGCTCTGCGCTTGCAGCTCCATACCAACCTTCGCAGCATCGGCATAGGCACCAGGATTGGTGCGTGAGCCGGCTGAGATCTGGCTTACTCCATAACGAAACAGCTCGTTGCGCAGGGCTTCAGATTCCCTTGTAGAAAGGATAATCCCGGTATATGGCATGGCAAGGCGCAGAATGGCTACCAGGTACCTGAAATCGTCGTCACTTACCGGCATGGGGACAGAGCTCGAAGCAGGGGCTCCCTCTGCGGGTTCAATTCTCGGCACGCTGACCGTATGCGGGCCACAGCCAAACCGCTCTTCCAGGTGCTGTGCATGGCGCAGCAGGCCGAGCACCTCAAAGCGCCAATCTCCCAACCCGAACAGTGCGCCAATACCCACATCCTCGATCCCTGCTTCCATTGCCCTGTCCATGACCTCGAGTCTCCAGAGGTAATCCGCCTTGGGCCCCGCGCGATGGTAGGCTCTATACAGCTCAGGATCATAGGTTTCCTGAAAACAGGCATAGGTTCCGATCCCTGCACCCTTGAGCTTTTTGAATCCCTCGACATCAAGCGGCGCGACCTCGACGTTGATTCGCCGAATCGATGCCACTTTCCCTGTTCGTGGCGAAGGCTCCCTTACTGAGTAGATTGCCTTGATCATTTCGACCACATGATCTGGCGTCGCCTCCGCGCTTTCTCCACAGAGCAAGAGAATGCGCTTGTGCCCTTCCCGCAGGAGCGCGCGGGTTTCAGCCTTGATTTCCTCCAGGCTGAGCGAACGGCGGTGCAGAGATGCATTGGGTGCACGGAAGGCGCAATAGAGACAGTCATTCATGCAGCGATTGCTGAAGTACAGCGGTGCAAAGAGGACCATGCGCCTGCCATAGATGAGTTCCTTGACCTTGCCGGCGGCTTCAAGCACCCTGGCTCGAAGGCCTGGTTCATTGACATTCAGCAGCAATGCAACTTCTTCAAGATCAAGGCCCTGTAAGCGCAGAGATTTCGAAATAATTGCAGCTGCAGTAGCAGGATCAGGTTCTCCCTGTGCCAGCAGTCTCCTGAGTGAATCGGCATCCAGCCAATCAGAAAGATTCCCCTGAGCCTTTGACATCATCGTGCTCCTTATATGCCGTGAGTACGGACTTGACCTTTACCCCCGGCAATCTGCCGATCCTGCCGGTGAGAGCGCCGATGGTATCCGTGGTGCCTTCCACTACCAGCGAGATGAGCGCAATACCTTTGTCCCGCATGGGCAGGCCGAGGCGAGCATCGATGATCTGGCTGTATTCAGAAAGGATGGTGTTGAGACGAGGGACAGAGCTCTGCTCCGTCACTACGATTGCAACAATGCCTATCCGCTTTTCCATCGGTACATCCTCAGGATCGGGGGATGGTGGTGGGCTGACAGCCCAGTATGGTTCCCCGGGAAGAGGTGGCAGCACGCTTCTGACTGCAATCGCAGAACGCACCCAGCTCTGTCCCTCAGAACTTTGATTCGTAAAAGTATTATAAATATATTTTTATCTATTTGTCAAGCTGACATACGGCGCTGCCTGATCAAGGCATCCCGCCGATACTTTCCTCTTCCTCAGCCATACACGAGGCTGTACAATGAGAAATATGTATTTTGCACAGGCTTTGCACCAGCAGGAACTCATCATCATTCACGCGCTGCAGGCATTGATTGGCCAGGGAGCAGTGCTGCCAATGAAGATTGTTTCGCTCCTAGGCTCGGAGGCTTTCATCATCGCAGCCCTTCCATTCATCTACTGGTGTATTGATAGAAGCCAGGGAGCCAGGCTCGGGCTTCTAGTCATGAGTTCTGCCTTCATCAACCTGTACTGCAAGCAGCTGCTTGCCTGGCCCAGGCCGTTTATTCTTGACAGCACTGTGGGCTTTGCCTTCGAACCTACCTTTGGTATGCCTTCAGGCCACAGTCAGCTCAGTGTGGTCTTCTGGCTCTACCTTGCCCCCATGCTGCCAAAGGTTCTTCGAGTACCGCTGGTTGCTGGCCTTCCGCTGCTCGTTGGCTTTTCAAGAATCTTTCTTGGTGTTCACTTTCCCACCGATGTGCTTGGCGGCATGATACTGGGCATACTTGTCTATGGAGCATTCATGAAAGTTGGCGCCTATGTTGGACCTGTGCTCAGGAAGGGCGGCATGAGAGCCAGCCTCCTGGCAGCAGCGGCAGTATCGCTGCTCATGAATGCGCTCCTGCCATCTGACACATCGATATCAGGTGCTTTCCTCGGTGGTTCCGTAGGCTTCGCCCTGTCGGGACGCCATGCTGTCTTCGACACCAATGGAACGATTGTCCAGAAACTGCTACGCTATCTTGCGGGTATCCTGATAACTCTTGTGCTCTATGCTGGACCTCGCGCGCTTGTACAGTGGGCCGGACTCGAACAGGACCAGCTGATCAGGTTTCTGCGCTATGGAATCATTGGTGTGTGGGCTGGCTTTGGGGCTCCCTTCTGCTTTCTCAGGCTCAAGCTCGCACGTCCGCTCCCTGAAGCATGAAAACATTGAAACAACTGCGGCTCAATCATGCTGGTGTGTGATCCCCAGTCGCACTGCACATGCAGAGAGCGCTGAGGCTTGCACTTACTTTTCCGACAAGGTGTATTTCTTATTGGTCAGGGTAAATACCTTGCCAGCTCCTGGGCTCAGATATACCTTGTGTGCTTCATCGATGAAAATCGCGTGCACGCCCGGAAACTGTCTGAGCAATTCCATGCCCTTCTCGATACCCAGTGCAAAGAGCGATGTAGAAAGAGCATCCGCATCAATGCTGGATCTTGCGATGATGGTAACCGACAGGAGACCATTTTCGACCGGGAATCCGGTTGCCGTACTCAGAATATGATGATATCTGACGCCATTCTCCAAGAAGTAGCGTTCATAGACCCCGGAAGTGACCACGGTCATCTGTGTTCCGGTCACGATACCCAGATACTCTCCTCTCGAAGACTCGGGATCCTGTACACCTACCCGCCAGGGGCTTTTATCTTTCTTTGCACCAAACACGAGCACATTGCCGCCCAGGTCCACCACAGCAGCCTTGACCTTGTGTTTCTCAAGGATCAAGGCCACCTCGTCTGCTGCATATCCCTTGGCAATGGCTCCCAGGTCTAATCGCATGCCTGGCTGTTTCAGCAACACCGTCTTGGCCTGAGGGTCGAGCTCTACTTTTCTCCAGTCTATCAGATTGAGAGCTGCAGTGATGGCACTTCGCGCCGGTACCTTCTCGTTACCGGAGCCTATGTTCCACAGTTTGACCAGAGGCCCAACCGAGGGATCAAAAGCGCCACCGCTCAATTTTGCATACTCGAGCGCCTTGGAAATCACACTGAAAGTATCGTGGGACACTTTCACCGGTTTTTTGCCCGCCTGCTCGTTTACAGCTGCGATTTCAGTCCCATCCCTGTTGGCACTCATGCGCTGTTCGATTGCCTGGAGACGCGAGAATGCCTCCTGGAGTGTAGCCTGCGTGCCACCCTCGAGAAGGCGAATGGTGCAGACTGTACCAAGCACAAAGTCAGTGCGGGTAAGCTCCTCGGCTGCTAGCGGCAGCGTAGAGGCAGTGAAAAGAATCAGGGTGAGTAGTGCAGCGGAAACCCGCTGAAGATTTCGTTCAGTACTTGTATGCTTCATCATGCATCCATCATCAAACATGGCAGGGTGGTCTCGTTACCCCCGCGCTCTGGAACCCAGAAATGCTACCGGGTACTCATCGCCTCATAGGCGCGTGCAGCTCTCGGCCTATCACCGTTTCGGGACCATGTCCGGGGAATACAGGCGTTTCCGGCGGAAAATGAGCCAGTTTTTTCAGGCTTGCGTCAAGCTGCATGTGATCAGCATCCGGCGTATCGGTACGCCCCACCCCATCCCTGAACAGAGTGTCCCCCGTCAGCAGGCATGTCCTTGCATTGCCGGGCAACATCCCCTCCTCCAGGTCAGCAACGTACAGGCATATTGAACCTCGGCTGTGACCAGGAGTATGAATCACCTGGATACTGGTCCCCGGCAGCACATCGCCATCACGTAATAAAATTGCCGGTGGAGGCAAAGGTTTCCACATTGAGCAGAAAAAACCGCTCGCCCTGATTGCCTCAAACAGACGTCTGTTGGTCTCCTCTCCTTCGGGACCAAGGTAGCAGGCATCATCAGCATGGATCGCAATGGGAAGTTCCTTGCCTGTGAGCATGAAAAGGTCAGGA
>JAOABY010000140.1 GCA_026418115.1 Spirochaetaceae bacterium
TGTTTGCGCTGAGACTGGGAGCTACCAATGGCGTCATCGGCATTCTGAACGCACTGGTCTATGTGACCTTCTTCATGCTGCCTGTAGGCAAGCGACTGGTGGGGCGTGCAGGGATTGTCAAGCTGTTCGGTACCGGCTGGATTATCCGCTATCTTGTCCTGCTGCCCATGATCGGCAGCGCATGGCTTGCCGAAAAAGGATTCACATTCTGGGCTCTTCTCATCGTCGTGCTGAGTACGGCAGGATTTCATATTGCCCGTGGCGTCGCACTGATCGGCAACAATCCGGTACTTGGATACCTTGCATCGGGCGGCAGTGACAAACCAAGAAGTGACCAGGGACGTTTCCTCGTCAACGTATCGGTGATCAATTCGATCGCAGGCATCGCTGCCAGCATGATACTCGCGGGGATGCTGGGAGAACATGCATCCCTGTGGACCTATTCGCTGGCTATCGGTATCGGGGTGGTGACCGGACTGGCAGGCTGTGTGTTTCTGCTCAAGAC
>JAOABY010000141.1 GCA_026418115.1 Spirochaetaceae bacterium
CTCTCAGGCTAGCCTTGGCATGGTGCACGGTTTTGCGCACGCTGCAGGTGCGATGGCCAATCTGCCCCATGGACTGGCAAACGCCATTCTTCTTCCTTATGTGATGGAAGCGCTCATCCCCGATGCCGGCACGCGGCTGGCAGCCATCGGTAATGCGCTGACAGGAAGACATGACTGCAGTCCTGCTGACAGCGTGCAGGCAATCCGGGAACTGAACGATACCATCGGGATTCCCCGCAGCCTCTCAGAGGCTGGCGTAGAAAGCGCTCTTTTTGAACCGATGCTTGCCGATGCGCTTGGTTACCGGCGGCGCAAGGCCAGCCCCCGGGATTTTACGGATGACGAGCTGAGAGAAGTGTTCGCGAGGGCTTTCACGGGGCGCTGACCTTCTCCGCCATGCGGAACAGCACGCTCAGTCGCGTTCGAGCAGGATGGTCGAGCCCTTTGCGCCTTTTTCCACCATGATTCGCGAGGGAATGCGTTCCTGAAGCCTGTCTCTTATACA
>JAOABY010000014.1 GCA_026418115.1 Spirochaetaceae bacterium
GTCTTATACTAATCTATGCAAGACGAAAAGCTGCACAGGGGTATGCCTTTCCGCCCGATACAGAATGGCAACTCCAGTTCGAGGCTGGCTTTCCTTATGAGGAGACTGAGGATCAGCTGCGATGCATAGAGGAAGTCAAGCGTGACATGGAAAGCCCAAGGCCCATGGACCGTCTCGTATGCGGTGATGTGGGTTTCGGCAAGACCGAGATCGCCTTGCGGGCCTGCTTCAAAGCAATGACGGCTGGCAAACAGGTTGCCTTTCTGGCTCCTACCACCATTCTTGCAGAACAGCATTATGAGAATTTCCTGGAGCGAATCGGCGAATTCCCCGTGAGAGTCGCGCTGCTCTCAAGACTCATTGATAAGAAAAAGCAGAAGGAAGTCCTCAAAGGGTTAGCGGATGGCAGCATCGACATGGTGATAGGCACACACAGGATCCTGCAGAAAGATGTCCGCTTCAAGGATCTGGGCCTGCTTGTCATCGATGAGGAACAGCGCTTTGGCGTCAAGGACAAGGAGAGGCTCAAGGAGATGAAGGCAGGCATAGACTGCCTCACGCTCACTGCAACCCCCATACCCCGTACGCTCCATATGTCCCTGCTCAAGATCAGGGATATGTCGGTGCTGCAGACTCCCCCAATGGAGCGGCGTCCCATCCAGACCGTTGTGGAAGAGTTTTCCCCTGATATTGTGGCAAAAGCGATACGGGCGGAAATGGAACGTGGCGGTCAGGTGTTCTACCTCCATAACCGCATCGAAAGCCTTTCGGAGGTTGAACAGTTCGTACGCCAGGTAGTGCCTGAGGCGCTTGTCGAAACAGCCCATGGTCAGATGGATCCTCGAGACCTGGAAGGAGTCATGCACCGATTCATTCATGGCGCCTTCCACGTGCTGATATCAACGACCATTATCGAGAACGGCATCGACATACCCAATGTCAATACCATCATCATCGACCGTGCTGACAATTATGGCATCTCACAGCTGTATCAGCTCAAGGGAAGAGTAGGGCGGTCGGATCGCCAAGCCTACGCCTATCTGCTCTATCCGGATCGCAGGGCTCTGAGCGAGCTCGCGATGAAACGTCTGCAGATCATCTCCGACTTCACCGAACTGGGGTCTGGGTTCAAGATCGCCATGAAGGATCTCGAGGTGCGTGGGGCCGGAAACCTTCTGGGACGCGAACAGTCAGGTGACATCTATGCTGTGGGTTTCGATCTATATCTCAAGCTCCTGGATGAGGCCGTGAGCCGACTTTCGGGAGAGGAAATGGAAGAGGAAGAGCCCTATCTGGAGCTGGAATATGCAGGCTTTATCCCTGACAGCTACATTGCCGCACCCATGATCAAGATGGAGATTTACAAGCGGATAGCGTCCGTGCGCCGCCAGGAAGAGCTCGACAGCCTGCATGCAGAACTTGAAGAGCGATTCGGACCATTGCCAGAGGAGGCGCTTTCGCTTTTGTCTCTCGCGGAGATGCGAATTCTATGCCGCAGGCTCTCCATCGCAAGCCTGCGTGAGCGAAGGGGCCTGGTCACTGTGGAATTTTCAAAGGTCTCAAAGGTTTCGGTCGAGAAACTGCTCAGGCTCATAAGGGAATCTGGCGGGGCAGTGAAGCTGGATCCCGAAAGGCCGAATGCCATTCTCGTACAGACAAAGGCGATTGGGCTCAAGGAGAAGAGCGCCTACCTGAAGGAGCGCCTTTCGATGCTCGCCTGACTGGCATATCGCGTACCGATTGCATACCGACGGGGAGTCTGGCAGGCAGTCCCACCGCAAATACACAGGGGTCATTGGCAATCAGGCCTGCCAGATCCTGCCATGCCTGGAGAGGGGCCATGATCACCTTCTGGTTTGACGTGCCCAGCGCATAGCCTGCAGCCAGACTGACTTCGGACGGCAGGCCCTGCATGCACGCATCCAGCAGTCTGCGATTGCGGTAGGGCGTTTCTATGAAAAGGCGAGTAGCGCCATCCCTGAGTACCGATGTACCAATATGGCGGATTGCGGCAAGAAGCTCCGAGGGATGCCGCGGCAGATAGCCAAGAAATTCGAAATGCTGGCCATCGAGACCTGATGCCGCAAGTGTAGAGAGCACTGAGCTCTCATAGCCACAGGGGTTCACACTGATCCTGAGCGCATGTGCGGCAGCGACCAGGGCCGCGCCAGGATCAGCGATGCACGGCATGCCTGCCTCGGAAAGCAGCCCGCAGGGAATGCCCTGTCGCAGCAGTGCCAGAGGCTCTTCAAGTGCAGCAGCGGTTGCATGCTCATCCAGAGGCATGAGAGTGCATGCATCGAGGGCATCGGGAGGCAGCAGCCGCGAAAGCAACCGCAGCGCGGTCTTTTCGGATTCAACGATAAAATGCCGCAAAGAGCGAAGCAGACGCAAGGTTGCCGGGGGCATTGCATCCTCCAGCAGCGATGGATCCCATGCCTTCGGATCATAAGGGGTCAGAGGAGTGGGTATGAGGTGCAGAACCCCCTTCAAGGAAGTTGCTTCCATATCAGAATCCCTCAGTAAGTATGCCGAGCGCGCGCTCCATTGCGGGCATGATGCGGTCAGTATTCCAGCATCGCCTCTGTGCGAGACTGTCACCGTAACGGTCAAGAAGCTCCCGTATACGTCTTTTGCTCAGCGGCAGTTTCTGACCACTGACAGACTGTTCAAGGTCCATATCTCTGAAGACATGTCGGCCTGCAAGTACCAGTCGAAATGCGCCGATGGCAGTGCGATCGAAGTATGCGCTGCACACCAGCCAGGCTCCTTCACCATTCGGAAAGGGGCTGCCACCTATTCTGGCTGCATGCAAATAATCGATCGGTCTGGCAGGGATCCTCGCTTTCAGCAGCAGAGACTGGGGAGGAGGGAGTGGACCTGCCTCAGGCTGCACCAGTCGGTCCATGCGTATGGAAAAGGTCCGATTTGCCTGTCGGAATTCAAGAAAAGCATCCAGGCTTTCAAGCAGAGGCCAGAGGGTAAGATAGCTGTCCCTGTAGAGAAGGTGTCCTCCAAGAGTTGCGGCATTCCTCAGAGCCTCGGTACCTATGCTGAAGAGCATGGCTCTGGCTGCGGGATGATCGAAAGGCGGTATGGAACGGAGCTGGGAGAGTCGTACACAACTGCCAATGGCAATGGTTTGCTCAGTTCTGGAGAGTGCCTGAAGCTCCTGGATTCTTGACAGAGAGGCGACAACAGGTGGAAAGGCCAGGGCATGACCTTGAGAACGGTAACAGGTTGCAGTTCCGCCAGCAACGATGGCAATGGGAGGATCCTGCTGCAGCAGGGCGCACAGGGATGCTGCGGAATCCGGGAAATGCAGCTCAGAGATGTGCATGGCTCATCCTTCCCGAGGGATGCTCTCCACGGATTGCAATCACCTTGGCTGCAAGAGTGCGGGTATCAGTGCAGGCGCACGGTATGGATGAAAGCTCTCTGACAGCATCCTCGAGCAGCACTGTGGCGGGTCTGGTGATGAGATACATGGCATAGAGCAGTTTTGCATTCCTGCAATGCCTGCATGGCAATATCCCCATATGGTCGAGCTCAATGACCAGATGCTCGTATATCGCATTATTGCGGTAGCTTTCGAGGGTGAGTATTGAACTGCCCTTGAGCAGAAATGCAGGTATCAGACAGGAAGGTACGGGCAATCCATCCTTGATGATCATGCACCTGCCGCAGAATCCAGACATGCAATCCGTCTGGATACTCTTGATTCCGCATTTGCCGATCAGAACATCTGATGCTCGTTCGGCACTGGTAACATTGACGCTTCGTGTACTGCCATTGAGCGTGAAATCAATGATCATGATTCGACCACTCCGGAATAGAGCTGTTGCCATCGAATCGGCAGGATCAGATCAGTTTCCCCTGAGGCCTGGCGCCAGGCTCCGGCAAACGCTGCAGGTATGAGGAGTGCAGGCAATGCTCCGCAGGAACGTGGGGCAGCTGATTTCTCATCTTCAAGAAAACTGATGGTGATGACTGAAAGAAGTCTGCTTCGTGATATTTCCCGGTCCAGACCTTGAGCAGCAATGCAGTCGGCGAGTGCCCGGCAGGCCATCTTCCGGAGTGCTGACGCTGCACATGCGGGATCAAGAATCTTGCCAGCATAGATATGAAGATCGGCGCGGCGAACTTCGAGTTCGCCGATATTTCTGTTGAAGGCGAGTTCCACTGCCGCAGCACCCCACGCCGGACGCCCTTCTGAAGGCAGGCTGGCTGCATCATCCTGGTAGCGGAGTCTTGCAAATGCACGGACTGTACAGGGGAGTCCCTGCCGGAAACGGAGCTTCTGCATGCGCTGTGCAGCTCTTCGTATGATTTCCGCCAGGGATCTCATGCTGGCTGATGGAAGAAGTGCAGCTTCGCTTCGGCCCATCTCGGCGGGGGGCAGGAAAACCACGTTCTGGATCGGAATACCGAGAATCTGTGCTGCAAGAATGGCGAGAGCCTTTCTCTGACGCGTCGACCCATGGTGCGCAGAGGACTCGATATGCAGTATCAAGTCTCTCTGCAGTGTCATGTTGACAGACACCAGGCCGGCCATATCGCTGAGCGGTATCGGATACACAGGCTGCTGCGCGAGTGCTATGCCTATGCCTCTGGTCAGCGTTTCCCGATATCCAGGGTTACGCTGCAGGACAAGTTCATTGGCAGCCCATGATCGCCTGAAATCGGAGCGGGAAGCCAACTTGTTCAGCAATAATGAAGGAAGGCCATGCACCATGCCGGTTTCCGGATCGGTCGAACGCTCCTGCTTCTCCTGCACAAGCGAAGCGATAAGTGTTTCAGGCAAGACGCCAAGTGCGCCCGCAGCACGCAAGGCGTGGCTCGTGAATACTGCATGAAGCGCACCGTTGGCTGGACATCCCAGCAGTCCCATGGGCTGTGTATCGGTACGGATGGCGCATGCCAGAACAGAACAGGCAACATCTGCAGGAAGCTGCCGCAAGGGAGAGAGCATGGTTTCCAGAATCTGATGGGCGAGCAGGCTATATGGACCGACAGGTATAGCAAAGCGTGCTTCGACTGATACAAGACGCCGCGCCGACCTGGACCAGGTCGTCTGCATATAGCCTATGACTCCATGTCCAACAGGAAGAAATCTTCCCTGGCTTTTCCACGGCACGATTATCCTGACAGGTCGCTTCAGCTCTCGCGCAGCAAGCGCAGCCTGAGCCGCCAGTATTGCAGTGTACCAGACTTGCAGGTCGTTGCTGCTCTCCATGTCCAGCGGTTTGATGAGAATATCCCGAACATCGGCCCCTGTCATCGTTCCAACAGCTTTTCGGACCATCCCTGGCCAGAGGGTTCTGCAGTATATCGTGAGTTTGTCATAGTCCCATGAGGCTGCTACTTCTTCCGACAGCAGGGGAATTTCTGAAGGAGCCATTTCAATGCTGCTTGCAAAGGAGAGAGTGTCCTGCTGGTCTGTCTGTGATGAAGGACTGGTCGGATGCTGCAGGCGGATCATGGCAGCAATATGCCCGGATGAGAATACATGCCAGTCGGTTCGTGCCACTCGGGGGAAAGGCTCCATGCTCACGGAAGCCGTCAGGGCAAGATTTTCTGCAAGCAGAGGATCAGGCCCGAGCACAAGTCCAACCGGTTCACCAACGTAGCGCACATTCGACCATGCCAGCACGGGGATCTGTGTGCCGGCGATATCAATCGATGGCTCGGCTCCAAGAAGGCCTGCGTGCAGGAGACTGCATCCAGGTGCCTGTTCCGCAAGCGAAATGCTGCTTACCCTTCCAGGAGCAGCTGGAGCCCGGATTGCAAAACCATACAATGCATCCGGAAGATCCAGTTCCCTGAGTGAGGGATGGCTCCATGGATCCAGTTCATGCTTCTGCCGCGGCATGTTCCGTATCCGGTTCCAGCAGGTCAAAGGCAAGGTCCAGCGTCATGGGGGAGGCCGCAAGAGTAATCCGTATCTTTGCCCTCCGTTTCCGACGGTCGACCTTGATGATATTGCCTTCCATGCCTTTCAATGGCCCATCGACGACTCTGATTCGTTGATGTTCATCGAACGTGACCAGGCTTGCAGGAACCCGGCCTCCATATACCAGCCAGTGTCTGATGATTTCACTGTCATGCTGGTCGAGCGGATGCGGAGATTCGTTGCTGGGAAGAAAGCGGATGAAATATCTGGAGTGTCGGATGACATAGAGCAGTTCTGCAGGAAGGACTTTATCGGGGTATTCCATGAAGATGTAACCGGGAAAGAGCGGAGTGTCCTTGGTGATCATCTTTCCTCGCCTGCGGACATACATCCGTTTCATGATCTTGTGAAATCGTATGGAACGAACCGACTCACGCATTCGAGCGAGCCATTCGTCTTCGCGGCGGGTGGCAACCTGAATGGCGAAGTAGTTCATATGCCGAGCATAGCACAGGAGGGGCAGAATAGTCAGTATCCGTTCCAGCCTTTGACAGAGCACGTGCCGAAAGATACCATGCAGACATGACAGAGACAGATCGCACACGCGTAGAAGAACTGGCTCGAGAAATCCGCCGACATCAACAATTGTACTACAATGGTGAACCTGAAATCACAGACGAGGAATTCGACGCGCTCTGGGACGAACTGGCCCGGCTGGACCCCTCACATCCCCTCTTGGCTGGCATCGGTGCGGATCGATCTGACCGCTGGCCCAAGCAGACGCATCGCATGGTGATGGGCAGCCTCTCCAAGGCAACCGACCCGGAATCCTTTCTCGCATGGGCCAGAAAAACCAGGCATCCACTGTACCTCGTACAGTACAAAATGGATGGCGCAAGTCTGGAACTGCAGTATGATCATGGCATTCTGGTTCGTGCCGTCACCCGGGGCGATGGTCTAACAGGTGATGATATTACGCCCAATGCCCGCAGAATGCATGGCGCAGTGCATGATCTTGGAGTTCCCTACACGGGTTCCGTGCGTGGCGAAGTACTCATGTCAAGAGCAATCCATCAGGCGAAATACAGTGACAAGGCGAACTGCCGCAATGCCGCAAATGGTCTCATGAAACGCAAAGACGGAGCGGGTGTCGATGATCTTGATATCATCTGCTATGACGCAGTGGGTACGCTTGAGGACGGCAAGCCTCCTTTTACTACTGAAAGGGAAAAGATTGCCTGGCTGCAGGCTTGTGGCTTCATGGTCGTCCAGACAGAGCTCTGCCACACACCCGAAGAAGTCATTGCCTACAGAGCAAAAGTCATGGATCTCAGGCCCAGACTGCCCTATGACATAGATGGGCTTGTCGTCAAGGGCGATGCGATTGATGAAGAAGATATGAAAAATCTGAGGCCAGAGCGCCAGATTGCCTTCAAATTCAGTCCTGAAGAAGCAGTCACGACGCTGGTCGGCATTGAATGGAGCGAATCTGGAGCGACCGTTACTCCCATCGGCATCGTAGAGCCTGTCCGGCTTGCGGGAACGACGGTCCAGAGAGCCAATCTCTGCAATCCCGACATGATACGATCGATGGATCTCAGAATAGGCTCACGTGTGGTGATCACAAAACGGGGAGAAATCATTCCCAAGATTGAATCGCTGGTAGAAAATCCACCAGGTTCTGTGCAGATCGAGATGCCGGCTACCTGTTCAGCATGCGGAGGATCTCTGGTGGATGAAGGCAGCCGTCTCTACTGCCCGAATCCCGGATGTCCAGGCAAGGCATACCATAGACTGGAGAAGTGGCTCGCGGTAGTCGATGTCAAGGATATCGGTCCCGCTCTGCTCCAGCGCCTTTTTGAATCGGGCAGAGTGCGCCGGATACCCGACCTGTATTCCCTTACTGTCGAGGAATTGCTCGCCTATGAACGCATGGGCGAGAGGCTGGCCCAGAAGATTGTGCGCAACCTCGGAGCCCGGAATGAGGTAAGTCTGGCGGAATTCATTGCAGGTTTTGACATTGAGGGCATAGGTATCCTGATGGCGGAAAAGCTGGTAGCTGCAGGATACGACACGCTCGATCGACTCCTTGCTGCGCAGGTAGAAGATATCGTCAAGGTGGAAGGATTTGCAGAGATTACTGCCGGTACGCTCGTGCAGGGACTCAGGATGCTGAGAAAGGACATGGAAGAACTGCTTGCTCGAGGGTATATTCGCGTGCGGCAGCCTGAGCGGCAGGCATCTGGGGGTTCGTCACTGGCAGGCAAGAGCTTCTGCTTCACAGGTGAGCTGCGCTCCATGAAGCGAAGCGAGGCTGAGAAACTGGTTCGCTCGCTGGGCGGCATTGCGCGTGCTTCTGTGACAAAGGATCTCGATTATCTTGTTACCAACGATCCCGCTTCGGGTTCGGAGAAGAACCGAAAAGCCAGAGAATATGGCATCCGCATTCTTGACGAGGAAACCTTTCTTGCCATGACGGGGCAGCGCCAGAAGGAGCAATGATGGCAGAGATCCCGGAATGGCTGCTTCCTGCCGTGAGAGAGCGCGGAGAGGATCTGGTGATCGAGGTGACCGTCATCCCGCGCGCAGGCCGCAATGCAGTCGAAGGCTTGCGCAATAATACCGTCCTTGTACGTGTTACCTCGGCTCCGGAACAGGGAAAGGCGAATGAGGCAGTGCTTTCACTCATCGCTGAACTGCTGGGTGTGCCGGTCTCCATGCTTGCCATCATCAGAGGCGCAACGTCACGACACAAGCAGGTACTGGCAAGAAAAAGGATTTCCTAGTAGTATCGCAGCCGTATGGAACACTACCGACAGCATTGGAAAGAGATGATCGCCGGCTTGCTCGAGAGACTGGCGACCAATCGGCAGATCGAAGGATTCACGCTCTCTGCTGAAGAACTGGTGGCAGAAAAGCCGCCAAAACCTGAGCTTGGCGACATTGGATTCCCCATGTTCAATGTTGCGAAAAAACTCAGAATGGCTCCACCACAGATCGCTGCTGCGGCAGCGCAGCTTTTTGTTGAATCCCAGGGTACGGGAAACAGCCTTGCCTGTCCTGGCGAGCTTCGTGCAGTGGGCCCTTACCTGAATGTGTTCCTCGATCGTGCGACTGCTGCGGAGCAGCTTGTTCGCGAGGCTGCAAGTGACAGCTGGGGAGCAAGCCAGGTGCTGGCGGGCAAAAAGGTAATGATCGAATTCTCCTGCCCCAATACCAACAAACCTCTGCATCTTGGCCATCTGCGCAACAATGCGCTGGGAGAGTCGCTGTCTCGCATCATGAAGGCGGCCGGGGCAGAGCTTAAAAAAGTGAATCTCATCAACGATCGTGGCATTCACATCTGCAAATCCATGCTCGCCTATCAGGTATACGGCGGGGGCAGAACTCCCGAGGAAGAAGGCCTGAAGAGCGATCACTTCGTGGGCAAATATTATGTGATGTTCAACAGGCTCAAGGAAGAGGATCCGGAAGCGGAAGACAAGGCCCAGGCTCTCCTGCAGCGATGGGAAGCAGGCGACCCTGAAGTGATTGCACTCTGGAAACGCATGAACGGCTGGGCTGTGGATGGCATCATGCAGACCTATCGCAGGCAGCAGATCAGTTTTGACGAGTTTCACTACGAACACGAAACATACAAACTGGGCAAGCAGGAAGTGCTGGATGGCCTTGCCCGCGGCATCTTCTATCGCGATGAGGAAGGAACCATCTGGGTCAACCTCGAGGATGTCGGCCTTGATCGCAAGGTGCTCCTCAGAAAGGATGGCACCAGCATCTACATCACCCAGGACATTGGCACTGCCATCATGCGCCATGAGCGCTGGCCATTTGACAGGCTCATCTATGTAGTGGCATCCGAACAGCAATATCATTTCAAGGTGCTGTTCGAGGTGCTCAGGCGTCTCGGCCATATCTGGGCCTCCGATCTGCACCATCTTTCCTATGGTCTTGTCAATCTGCCTTCTGGACGAATGAAGACCCGCGAAGGTACAGTTGTGGATGCTGATGACCTGATCGATGAGCTCGCACGCCTCGCCACCCAGGAAATCGAGGCAAAGGGCAGAGCGGACATGGTTGGCGAAATCAGCTCGGTCGCCGAGAAAATCGCCCTTGGAGCCCTTCATTATTACCTTCTGCAGACGTCGCCGATCAAAGACATGCTCTACAATCCAGAGCAGTCCCTTTCCTTTACAGGAGACACCGGACCCTACATCCAGTACATGGGAGCCCGCTCATGTTCCATTCTGCGCAAGCATGAAGAAGGAGAAGGCAATGCCCGCCATGGCAGGTTCAGGCCCGAACTGCTCGCTCGCGACGGGGACTGGCAGCTGGTCAGGACCCTGCTTGAGTTTCCTGCTGTTACGTCACTCGCCGCACAGTCGATGGACCCCTCGATAATGGCGAATTATGCTCATGAAGTGGCTGCGGCGTTCTCCACCTGGTACCGCGATAACCCTGTGCTCGTCAATGAGGATCCCGACCTCTCCGCGACCCGTCTCGAGTTGGTGAAGGTGGTGCGGGCAACCCTGGAAAAGGCAGCATGGATGGTCTGTGTGCCATTCCTTGAGGTCATGTGAAAAGTGCAGCAGGTATAGGATTACCGGACTGACCGTAGTTGACAGAAACAGGCGATCGAGTGTATAAATGCCAGCCTGACCAGAAATTTCTGTGAGGATATGTATATGTACGCAGTTGTTGAGATCAACGGAAAGCAGTACCGCGCCGAAAAGGGCCGCAAGCTCAAGGTCGACCGGATGGACATCCAGCCCGGCGAATCCGTGGTGTTCGATCGGGTAGTGCTCCTTTCGGGCGAAAAGACCGAGGTTGGCAATCCCTATGTCCAGGGCGCAGCCGTCAAGGCAACGGTCAATGAAGAAGTGAAGGGCGACAAGATCGTCGTGTTCAAGTATATTCCCAAGAAGGATTATCGCAGGACGCACGGTCACCGTCAGCGCTACACGGTTCTCACGGTGGAAGACATTATCGGCGCCTGAGGCGCCTGCAGGAA
Organism: Spirochaetaceae bacterium; assembly: GCA_026418115.1. Lineage (GTDB taxonomy): Bacteria > Spirochaetota > Spirochaetia > Treponematales > Rectinemataceae > Rectinema. Next base: position 10,902 of record JAOABY010000014.1, read on the forward strand.
GCGGAGGTACAGCTATGGCACACAAAGGCGTCAACGGGCGCGATTCGAATCCTCAGCACCTCGGCGTGAAAGCATTCGCCAATCAGGTGGTTACCGCCGGCTCGATCATTGTCCGCCAGCGTGGTTCGAAGATCAACCCAGGCAAGAATGTCGGCATGGGCAAGGATGATACCCTCTTTGCTCTCGTTGACGGCAAGGTAAGCTTCCGGGAGTACAAAGGCAAGAAATATGCCGATGTGGAGCCGCTCGCGCAGGCGTGAAGCTCGAAGTGGCCTCTCCAGGAAGACCGCTCCTGCCACGTGGGGGCGGTCTTTTGCTATGTGGCAGCCATGCTGCACCATGCGCCATCTGACATGCATGCAGTCAATTAGTAGTGCAGTGATTCGTTTCGAAGCAACCTTTTCTCGGGAAACGGGAGCAACAGGGAGCAGAGTGTGATCAAGTTTGCTGATGAAGTGACCATCATTGTTGCCAGCGGCAAGGGGGGTGATGGCTGCATTGCCTTCAGGCGAGAGAAATATGTCCCCTATGGCGGCCCAGCTGGAGGTGACGGCGGGAAGGGCGGAGATGTCGTGTTTGTTGTCCGCAAGAACCTGCGCACCTTGGCTGATCTGCGCTATCGACAGACATTCAGGGCGCAGAATGGCCAGCCCGGCATGGGCAAGAACATGCATGGCAAGGATGGCGAGGATGTGATCATCCCCGTGCCGCCGGGCACGATCATCAAGGACGCCGATACCGGCGAGATACTGAAGGATTTCAGCGCACGGCCAGGTGCCGGTGCTGCGATGGAGACAGAACGCTGGGTGTTTCTCAAGGGGGGCAAGGGAGGATGGGGGAATACCCATTTCAAGACTTCTGTGAACCAGGCCCCTCGCATTGCACAGAAAGGGCAACCGGGCCAGGAACGCCGCCTCAAGGTAGAGCTGAGTATCATCGCGGACATCGGTCTTGTAGGTTTTCCCAATGCCGGCAAGTCGAGCCTGCTTGATGCTTTCACCAATGCACGCCCGAAGATCGCACCGTACCCTTTCACCACCAAGATACCAAATCTCGGTGTGCTGACTCTCCATGATCGTGACATTATTCTTGCTGACATACCGGGGATCATTGAAGGCGCGCACGAAGGCGCCGGCCTGGGGCTGCGATTTCTGAAACATATCTCAAGAACTGCCTGTCTTGCCTTTCTCATCGATCTTTCCGATGACAACTGGCGTGAGGCGTATCACATCCTTCAGCAGGAACTCGCTGAATACTCGCCTCTTCTGGCCCGCAAGCCGCGGGTAATTGTCGGTACCAAGCTTGATCTGCCGGAAGCCGAAGCCCGCTTTGAGGAATTCGCCTCGATGTTCGAGAGCGAAAAGGTCTTCGGTATTTCGGTCTTTTCAGGCAGGGGGCTGCCTGAACTCAGACAGGCTTTCTTTGAGAAAGTCGAGGAGTTTGAGCGGGAAGAAGCCGCAAGAACGGAAGAGCAGAGGCTCGACACCGACCCCGGGCATGTCTTCGACGATATTGTGGCAGAATTCACCGAAGAGGCCGACAGCATATGAAACTTGCCATGCTTGGAGGGAGTTTCAACCCTCCCCATATTGGTCATCTGGTGCTGGCTGAAGAAGTGCTGGTCGAATGCGGCTATGATCGGATAGTGTTCGTGCCGGCTTTCATGCCTCCCCACAAACTCCCGGCCAGAGACCCCGGATCCCAGCTCCGTACTGCCATGATTCGAGCGGCCATCCAGCATGATACGCGCTTCATGCTGGAAACCTGCGAAATGGACAGGAAGGGAATCTCATATACCATCGATACACTCCGCTGGCTCAGAAACCGGTACAGCCCTGATGGAAAGATCGGACTCATCATCGGGGATGATCTTGCAGGCGATTTTCTCACGACATGGCGGGATCCTGAGGCAATTCTCGAGGAGGCAGACATCATTGTCGCGCATAGAATGGCAACCAGCAGTCCTGAGCTCTCCTTCGAGTACCGGGCGCTGGACAACCTGCTGCTGCCCATCTCATCAACGCTCGTCCGTGAGCGCATAGAGAGAGGCGGAGCCTGGCGCTACCTAGTGCCGCCCGCCGTCAGGGAGATAATAGAACATCATGGACTCTACGGCATTGCATGAAGCTGCTGCCCGGATCGACGAGCGTCTCGAGACGATGGTGAAACCGCATCGCGCATCGCACAGCCGTGCTACCGCCAGACTGGCGGCTGAGCTGTGCGAGAGATTCGGCATCGATCCGGCACAAGGCCTGCTGGCTGGGCTGGCTCATGACATGTGCAGAGATCTCCAGCCTTCACGTCAGTTCGCCATGGCAGAGGCCTTTGCAATCGGTCATCCTCTTTTCGCTGCACGTGAGTCCTTTCAGTCGCTCCTTCAGGATGAGCGCTTCAGGGAAAGGATGCTCCACGGGCCGGCTGCAGCACATGCTCTGGAGAACGACTACGGAATCAAAGACACCGCTATCCTTGAAGCGGTCGCGTTCCACAGTATTGGAGATGCAGATCTCTGCGATCTGGCAAAAATCGTATTCATTGCTGACAAGCTCGAACCTGGAAGGGTACGAAGGCCGTCCGATGCCGACAGCATGCTTCGCACTCTTTCTCTGGAGCCTCTTTTCAGGTATACCATTGCATGTATTCATGACTGGTTTTCGAATCAGGGTATGGAACTCTCACCCTTCACCAGAGTTCTCTACGCAAGGATTGTCGCATCATGAGTGAATTCGGCCCAGGTCTCTTCAAGAAGAGCGCGCTGCCTCTCCTGATCATTCTGGTCATTCTGGCAGGCGGCATTTTTGCTGCAGCCTCTCTCATCGAAAGTACGAGGATTTCCACCACCATCAAGAAGGAAAAGCCGCTGGCCATTCTGTTCATGTTTGAGTTGCACGGCAAACCTGCGGTCAATGAGCTTTTTCTCTGGTTTCCCGACAAACGGAAAGCAGCAATGATGGATGTTCCCGGCTCAATGGGCATCATCCTGAAGAGCATGAAGCAGATGAACGCAGTGGACACGGTCTACGATCCCCGCCAGCCGGCCAGATTCGTCAAGGAAATCGGATCATACCTTGGGATCGATATACTGGGATGGTTCATCTATAACGAGAAGGCATTGTCGGAAACCATCGATCTGGTGGAAGGGATGCCGGTTTTTCTGCCTGAACAGATTCTGCCTGATGAAACCTCTCCCGGAATCAGTCTGCCGGGAGGAAGCTCCGTGCTGGATGGAGAAAAGACTGTTCAGTATCTGGCATATGTCTGCAAGGATGACAGTTACGCAGAGATGGTTTCCCGCCGGCAGAAATTTTTCTCATCTTTCCTCGCCAGGATTGCGAAGAACCCTCAGGTGTCCTCCTCAAGCCAGATGGCAGATCTCCTTGCCAGAAAACCATCGAGCAATTTCGGAATGGCGGTCCGGAAAGAGCTCATGAAGCGTTTTTCGACGATTGATGCCGACACGATAATGGCACAGCACATTTCCGGTTCGCTTAAGTCCTTCGAAGGAAGAATGCTGCTGTTTCCGCATTTTGATGGTGAGCTTGCACGTGATGTCATCCAGCAGACGGTCAAGGCGCTTGCCGTTTCCGAGGCACAGCTTGCAACCAAGGCTGCTGTCACAGTGGAAATTCTGAATGGTTCAGGAGTCAAGGGTATCGGTACCAAGGCTGCCGAGCTGTATGAGAGTTTCGGCTATAGAGTGGTATCGGTAGGGAATGCACCCCGATTCGATTTTGAACAGACTGTCCTCTATGACAATGATGGTGACAAGACTGTCGCGCAGCAGGCTGCAGAAATTATCCGCTGCAGACAGTTTGGAGATCCTTCGGATCTTTCCGGAGCGAGAAATGCTGATATCACCATCGTGATCGGCAAGGATTTCAATGGGAGGTATTGCATTGGAAAATGAATCTCTGGCCACAGATGTGGCACGGATTCTCGCTGAGCACAAGGCACTGGATGTGGTTCTCCTCGATGTGAGGGAGACGGCAGGGTGGGCTGATTACTTCGTGATCGGCACCTGTACCAGTTCAGCCCACATGAAGGGATTGCTCAGGCACCTGGAGGAATACCTTGCATCATTCCATCTAGTTCCTCTGAACAAACCCGATCCTGCAGATGATCAGCGCTGGCTGCTGCTCGATCTGGGCACGGTCGTTGTGCATGTGATGACTGCGGAAGCCAGGCAGTTCTACGACCTTGAATCGCTATGGTTCAAGGCATCAAGAGTGTCGATCGGAGCTTCTGCACCTTCATCGGGGGAAAGCATCTGACAAGGCGTTGAAAATTGGAATTGAGACGTTCGGAATCTGGCTGAATCGCAAGCAATTCCGGATGACCTTCTGTAATGCGAGGGGCCGCATGCAGTGATGCGGCCCCTCGTGACTGGATGAGTTCTCCACAGACGATGGGATCTCTCAAGCCTCACTCATCGAGATCTTCGCCATAATCAAAGTCTTCGTCTTCGAAGTCGTCCTCATCATCGAAATCTTCATCATCGAATTCGTCTTCATCGAAGTCCTCGTCCTCGTCGAAGTCTTCATCCTCGAAGTCCTCGTCCTCGAACTCGTCCTCGTCCTCAAATTCATCCTCGTCCTCGAAATCATCCTCATCCTCGAAATCATCGTCAAACGAGGCATCAAAACGGACGGTGGGACGGATCACATATGAGTATTCAGCGGAATCGCCGCTTGGCACAGTTATGATTTCATATTCGACAGAAGAATCAGTGGTCACGGTAAGGTTCTGGTCCATGATGCAGTCCTCCCTGGCTTGGTCTCTTCGTATTGAAGCAGGTGTACTATTACCGGAAACCTCTTTTGCGTCAATACTCAGGCAAGCAAAATCTAAATGTGCGCAGTAAATCTGTCAACACTAAAAATGCATTTTTTCGACTTCCGGCAGCTTTGACGAAGAGCACCCAGCTGACATACAGTAGAGAGCATGCAGGGAATGATGGTGCGAGCCTTTGCCAAGCTGAATCTCGGTCTGAGAGTGGGCGCCCGCCGCAAGGATGGCTTTCATGATCTTGAAGGGATTTTCCAGAATGTATCGATCGAGGATCACCTCGTGGTGAGACTGCGGGAACAGAGAGACATTCTGATAGAAGGAGAGCTGGGCTGCTCCCCTGAGTCGTCGACGGTGTACAAGGCGGCGCGAATCATGTTTGATCGTCATGCCCCTGGTTTGGGTGCCCACATTCAGGTAACGAAAGGTATTCCTTCAGGTGCGGGGCTCGGAGGGGCAGGAGCTGATGCCGCTGCAGTGCTTGTAGCGCTCGACAGTCTATTGGGGCTGCATCTGAGTAAGGATGCTCTCGTGAATATTGCTGCAATGGTAGCGAGCGATGTTCCTTTTTTCATACATGGTGGAGCCTGCATAGTCCGCGGCCGAGGAGAAATGATCACACCTCTTCCTGCAAGAACGGATTTTGGTATTGTGCTCGTGCAGCCACCGTGGCACTCCGGGACTCCGGCTGCCTATGCAGCGCTTGATGCAATCCGTGTCTCACCCGAGGAGTCAAGTGCGCCCTTGGTTGGAGAGCATCAAGCAGCGACGAATGATGCTGTGTTGTCTGAACGATACCGGGGTTCTCTCGCGCAGTGGCAATGCCAGAATGATTTCCTTCCCGTGCTGCGGGCAATGCATCCTGTCTATGACATCATTCTAAATGCTCTTGCTGGCACAGGTGCAGTGCAATGCAGTGTGACCGGTTCCGGTGCCTGCTGCTATGGTATCTTCGAGTCGCCGGAGGCCGCAGTCAGAGCAGCAGCGCAGCTCAATGCTCTGCGCAGTATCGATCCTCTCCTGGCTGCCATTGTGAGGGATATCCGGGCTCTGGAACCGCTTGCGCGAAGCATGATTGTAAGTTATATTGAAACCAGCGACTAGGTCGGACAAGGAGCACCCTCGGTATGGAAGTCACTGACATCCGCATCCGCAAAGTGAGCGCAGAAGGCAAACTGAAAGCCTACGTAACCGTGACCTTCGATGATTGCTTTGTCGTCCACAACGTCAAAGTCATTGAAGGCAAGAGCGGCATGTTCATCGCGATGCCGAGCCGCCGCACCAAGACGGGCGAATACAAGGACATTGCACATCCCATCTGTCCGGAATTCCGCGCCAAGCTCCAGGAAAAAATCCTGGCCGCCTATGAGGCAGGTGGAGCAAGCGACGAGTCGGTGCCTGAATTCGACTGAGAGGCACTCTGCCTCGGTGCCGTTACCAGAATCGCTTTGGGACGTCGGCAAGCGGTAAGCCTCCGGATTTTGGTTCCGGCATGCGCAGGTTCGAATCCTGCCGTCCCAGAGATTGTGACTGAGATGCAAAAGGAGTGAAGTATGGAACATATTGAGCTTGCTGCTACTCCGAGAGAAGCCCTTTCCCGTGGTGGCATGAAGGCTGCACGCAAGGCAGGGAAAATTCCGGCCAGCCTTTATGGAACGAACGTAGGCCAGATGGCACTGTTTCTGGAAAAGAGCCATGTAATGAGCGCCATCAGGCATATTACCGAGAGTTCCATCATCAACCTCAGGACCGGGGGGAAGGTCTACTCGGTAATCATCAAGGAAATCCAGCGCGATGAAATCACTGGCGACATTCTCCACATCGATTTCAATGCAATTGCTTCAGGCCACAGAATTCACGCCAAGGTTCCTCTCCACCTCACCGGAGCAGCAAAGGGCGTGCGCGAAGGCGGTATTCTCGAGCACTCCATCCATGATATCGAGGTGGAATGCCAGCCTGACCAGCTGCCGGAAAAGATTGATGTCGACATCACCAATCTTGAGGCCAACCATGCTCTGCACGTGCGCGATCTTCCCCAGATTCCGAATGTACGCATACTGACCAATCCCGATACGGTGATTGCCATAATCAAGTTCACCCGCGCAGAAGCCGAGAAGATGAAGGAAGCCGAAGCCCAGCAACAGGCTCAGCCTGCAGAGGCTCCTGCCCAAGAAAAGAAATAAGGGCGGTTCCCGTTCTTCTGATGCTCAGCTTTGCCCAGCTTTTCGGCCAGTGCCGGGAAGCTGGGCTTGTTATATGCTGAAATGGTGGCAGAGAGTATGACACGGAAAGCTTCTTCACTGGAAAGGCGCCTCCAGAACCTGCTCGGTGCGAGACTCGAGGCTGCAGGCATCCACAGTGAGGATCCCTTGATCGTGGCATTCTCGGGGGGCGCAGACTCAACAGCACTGCTGGCTCTTCTGGCGAGGCGAGGCTGCACACGGGTCAGGGCAGTGCACATACGCCACAATATCAGGCCAGATGCAGAACTTGACCAGGAAGAAACCATAGTGCAGCGCATTGCGGCAATGCTGCAAATGCCTCTGGATATTGTTGCTCTTGGCCGTGGCGAAGTAGAGCAGAGAGCGCATCAGCTGCACTGTGGCGTGGAAGCTGCTGCACGAACTCTGCGCTATGCCGCGCTCCGCACTCAGGCTCTGCAGCATGGGAGCAGGTTTGTTCTTACCGGACATCATGCTGACGATGATGCAGAAACCCGCCTGCTTGCTCTGGTGAGAGGAGGCAGCCCGGGAGCCCTGCGGGGAATACGATTCTCCCGATGGCTGGACGCGGAACACCATATCAGCGTCATAAGACCGCTACTCGATATCAGGCGTGCAGAGCTCATGGAATATCTCAGGCAGGAAGGCCTGCCCTGGTCGGAGGACAGCAGCAATCAGGAGCGCATCTATGCTCGCAACCGCATTCGCCTCTCGCTCATGCCTTTGCTCGACAGAGAATTTCCGAACTGGCGCAGGACGCTCGGCTCTCTGGGAGACCGGGTGGCAGAAGAGCATGACTGTCTTCTCCGACAGGCCCGACAGTTGGCGGATCAGCAGATGAGCATGAAGGGCAATGGTTGGTGCCTGAACAGAGATGCATTCCTCGAAGTGCAGCCGGCACTGCGAATCCTCATGCTGCAGGAAGCCATGCTGCATCTTGGTGCACCTGCCGGCAGAATCTGGAGACTGGCAAAAGTTCTGGACAAGGCTATTGTCGCAGGAGAGGAAACCATCAGTCTGCCGGGTGTCGCAATTCGCCGGGATGGGCAGGCAATCATGCTTTTCGGCGCTCGCAGCAAACTCCGGCGGGAACGGATGACCCGCCTTGATTTCCTGCAGGAAGACAGGTATTTTCTCATCTTGAAGCAAGAAGGGGAATACCATGCACCCGGTTTTGCCTGCACGCTTGCAGCAGCGGATCCGGAAGAGCATACGCGCTCCACTCTGCAAGGTTTTCTGCCTCTGGTGGTGAGAAACCGTCAGGCAGGGGATTTTGTCATTACGGCCACAGGCCGGAAGATGGTGGATGATTATCTCAAAGAGAGCGGTATACCCCAGGTCGTACGAAATATGATTCCTGTCGTGGAAGACAGACATGGCATATGCGCAGTGCTTCCTGCAGCTCTTGAGTGCTGTTCCGGCATTCGGCCGCTTCTCAGAAATCCCGTGTATGGCGGCAAGCTGTTTCTGCTGCGTATCTACATGAAAGGAGCTGAAATATCCCATGGCAAACCATGAAAGAGAGCGCAATGATAAAAAGCCCGAGCTTCCTGCTGCTCCTCGAGCCAATCGGGCAGCGCTGGCAGTATTTCTCTCGCTGACGGTACTGTTTGGAGCCTATCTTCTCTTTGGCGACAGGAGCAGTTCAAAGGAGATTCCCTATTCATCCTTTCTGTCCTATCTGGAGCTTGGTGAGGTTAAATCAGTCCGCATCATCGATCAGCGTGATATGGAAGGTGTGCTGAGGGGGAAGGGAGGTGCCGAGGTTGCGTTCTCTACAAGAATTCCCTACTACGATGACGACCTCATGCGCACGCTGAGAGAAAAGAATGTCAGTGTCACCGGCGAGGTAAGAGGCGCTAGTCCGCTCCAGATACTCATTGAACTCACTCCATGGCTGTTCGGCTTCATGCTCATCTGGGTGATGATGCGCCAGATGCAGGGCAACAACAAGGCGTTTACCTTCGGTAAAAGCCGGGCAAAGCTGTATTCGGATAACGGCAGGCGCATCACCTTCGACGATGTAGCTGGCCAGAAAGAAGCCAAATATGAGCTCATGGAGGTGGTCGACTACCTGCGGAATCCACAGAAGTTCCTCAAGATGGGCGCAAAGATTCCCAAGGGGGTGCTGCTGGTTGGCATGCCGGGTACTGGCAAGACGCTGATCGCCAAGGCAACCGCCGGTGAGGCAAATGTTCCATTTTTCCATATGTCGGGCTCGGATTTTGTGGAAATGTTCGTTGGTGTAGGCGCAAGCCGCGTACGCGACCTTTTCGAGGAAGGGCGTAAGCATGCGCCCTGCATCATTTTTATCGATGAGCTCGATGCAGTGGGAAGAACGCGAGGATCGGGTCTTGGCGGTGGTCATGATGAGCGTGAGCAGACTCTCAATCAGATGCTGGTCGAGATGGATGGCTTCGATACCAAGGATGGAGTGATTGTGCTTGCTGCCACCAATCGCCCTGATGTTCTGGATCCTGCGCTGCTCAGGCCGGGCAGATTTGACAGGCAGGTTGTCGTCGCCATGCCGGATGTGCAGGAACGGGCAGAAATTCTCAAAATACACATGAAGCGTATTCCCGTGGCGGAGCAGGTTGACGTCGAAAGGCTCGCCAAGGCTACTCCCGGTACCTCGGGAGCAGATCTTGCGAATCTCGTCAATGAAGCAGCCCTCTTTGCCATTCGAAAAAACAAGACAGTGGTCGAGATGGACGACTTCGAAGATGCCCGCGACAAGATTCTCATGGGCGTTGCCAGGAAGAGCCTCGTGATTGCGGATGAGGAAAAACGCGCAACCGCCATTCATGAATCGGGCCACGCGCTCCTGCATTATTTCCTGCCCAATGCGGATCCGCTCCACAAGGTCACCATAGTGCCGAGGGGCAGGGCGCTCGGGCTTGCGCTCTCGCTGCCGGAAAAGGATGTCTACTCAAGATCTTATGGTTGGCTATTCGATCGACTCGTCATAACCTATGGCGGGTATGCGGCAGAGAAAATTGTCTATGGCGAAACCACCACAGGTGCTGCTCAGGATATCAAGCAGGCTACCGATCTCGCGCGCAAGATGGTATGTGAATGGGGCATGTCGGAAAAGCTGGGTCCAATAGCGTTCGGGCAGGAAGAAGAACCTATATTCCTTGGCCGTGAGATTGCGCAGCATAAGGATTACTCCGAGCTGACCGCTCAACGCATCGACCAGGCTGTCCATGAGCTGCTCGGGAAAGCGCTGGATCAGGCGATAGCCATTCTGGAACGGGAAAAAGATCGTCTTCTGCAGCTTGCAGATCGTCTGATACAGGTTGAGACTCTAGAAGACCATCAGGTGAAGGAACTGCTGCAGCTGCCGCCCTCATCTTCAATGCTGTCTGCAGATGCACAGCTCTGCTGAACGTTCATCTCAGCATGAGAGTAAAGGCCTCTTTCTGCCTACCGGTATGAGTACCGCATCGCGCTGATCTGTGGCATACTTGAATGTGGAGCCTGGCGCATGGCACGAATCGTTGTAGTTGAATCGGAAGCGGTAGTCGCGCTGGATATGGCAGGGAGCCTGCAGACGCTGGAAGATGTCGAGGTAAGACTCGAGCGGGATGCCCTCGCTGTACATGCAAACCTGACTGCCTTTCGTGATTGCTGTGATCTGCTCGTAGTTGATATTGGTGATCCTGGTGGACTGGAACTCGCTGTTGCGGCATACAGAGATCATGGCATACAGAGTGTGATCCTCAGCGACTTGCCTGCATCAGAAGTTCTCTCTTCTCTCAAGGAAGCCTATCCTCTCGGGGTCCTTGTCAAGCCTTTTCACGAAAAAGAGCTGGTAGCAACCATCGAGAATGCGCTTGCCCGCTCCCTGCTCCAGAGAAAACTCGAAGCCAGCGAGAGACGCTATCATGACCTTTTTACCTACAGCCTGGCTGCACGATGCGTGTGTACTCCGGAAGGGAATATCATTGAAACCAACAATGCGTTCATGAATATACTCGGGGAAGCTGCCGCCAGAGGTGAAATCTCTGCCATTTTTTCTCAAAGCGGACAATGGGATGCGCTGCTCGGCGAGCTTGTCGCTCGAGGTTCGCTGATGCAGCGTGAACTTCATACAGGCGATCTAGGCAGAGGAGAAAAGGACCTTCTGGCAGGCTTTCTGCTCTTCGAACAGTCAGACGGAAGCAGACAGATACTCTGCGAATTCTTCGATATCACCGAATCGAAACGGCTGCAGGAAGAACTTGTCCAGGCTCAGAAGCTCGATGCGATGGGCCGTCTGGCAAGCGGTGTAGCCCATGATCTCAACAATCTGCTCACCTCGATCATAGGCTACATGGAAATGATGAAACTTGACGCTCCGGATATCGCACAATCGGAAGACTTTCATGGCATTGAAAGGACCATTCAGCGCGCCTCAATATTGACTCGTCAGCTTCTTGGCTTTTCGAGGCGGAGAACATTCGTGCCCGATATAGTCGATCTCCGTCTGCTGGTTACAGATGCCGCCAAGATGCTCAGGCGCCTGATGCCAGAGCGGATTTTCTTTAGTCAGAGCATACCAGAAAGAGAGATGCCGGTACGTTGCGATCCCGGTCATATCCAGCAGATACTCATGAACCTCGTCGTCAATGCACGGGATGCGCTGGAGTCGGCTGAGCATCCAAGGGTCTCGATCTCTGTCAACGCCGAGTATCTCGATACACCCAGAAAGGCGGTTAGGAGCACGATTCAACCGGGGCACTATGCCGTCATCGAGGTGGCGGATAATGGTTCTGGCATACCATCAGAACTCACCGACAGAATTTTCGAGCCTTTCTTCTCTACCAAGGCGGAGGGGAAAGGCACAGGGCTCGGACTGTCGATTGTGCTGTCACTTGCTGCCATGAATGAGGCAAGGCTGATTCTGGATACAAGAGTAGGGCATGGCACTGCGTTTTCGCTCTACCTGCCTCTTGTCGAGCATGCAGGCGAGAGAAATGCATCGCTGCAGGTGCAGGAAACAGACAGACCTTCGCCAGCTGCGGCTGCCAGTCATACTTTGGGCCGACTTGCAGGGAAGCGCATCATGCTCGTTGATGATGATGAAGATCTGCTCACTTCCTGTGTTCGCAATCTTGAGCGAAGCGGGGCTCAGGTAGTAACAGGCAGGAATGCGGGCGATGTCTTCCTTCTGCTCGACGGCAGGGAGCATTTCGATCTCATGGTGGTCGACATCGTTCTGCCGGGAATGAATGGCATGGATCTATGGAAAAGAGTCAGGCAGCAGCGACGGATCGACTATTGTCTCTTCATAACCGGATACGAGCAGTCAAGTTTTGAGGATATCGCAGGCTACAAGGTGCTCGAAAAGCCATTTTCGCCAGCGCAACTCGTGCTTGCCTGTGCCGAAGCTCTCGGTGTCTAGATCCCAAGCAGGTTGAAAAGCTCCTGCTCCGCGGGAGCGAGCGCTGGCGCACCCAGGGAGCGTTGCTCGCGGGAAACGGGAATGCTGACGATGCCTGCCCCATGCGCGGGCCGATCCGAGAAAACCACGATCTGATCAGCGAGCGAGAGAGCATCATGGATATCGTGGGTTACCATGAGCACAGTTGGCTTTTCTTTCTGCCACAGATCCAGGAATGTTCGCATCAGGTCCTGCTTCTGACGGAAATCCACTGCAGTGAAAGCCTCATCAAGAAGCAGCACATCTGCGGGCATGGCAAAGGCCCGCGCCAGTGCGAGCCGCTTCTGCATGCCCCCGGAGAGCTGAGGAGGTTTGTAGTGCTCGAAGCCTGCAAGCCCCGCTTCTTTCAGAAATCGCATGCAGCGCTGTTCCGCCATTGTAGAGTCATCGAGGCCCGAAAGCGCATACATCATATTGCCTTTCGCACTCAGCCACGGAAGCAGACGGGGGTCCTGGAAGCAGTAGGAAAAGCGCTTGTTCTCGAAACCGGAAAGCGAGCCGCTGCTGGGAAGCAGCAGTCCGGCTACAATATTCAGCAAGGTTGTCTTGCCGGAACCGCTCGGCCCCACCACAGCCGTGATTGATCCACTTTCCATCGAGAAGCTGATGCGGTCCAGCACTTCGAGAGGCCCGAATCTCATTGAAACTGAGGTAATCTCAAACATCAGCTATACCCCGGTCTGATGCTGCACCGAGCCAATGGCTCGCCATGCTGCCTTGCTCGCACTATGAAGAATGAATTCACTGATGCCGCAGAGCGTAATGGTGGTCGCGGCCCATGCGAACACAAACGGCGTCTCAAGCATGAGTCTGGCTTCCTGCATGCCGCTGCCGAGTGCCCCTGAAGGTTGACTGAGTACTTCTCCTGCGACGACTACTTTCCATGAAAGACCAAGGATATTGCTGGCGCCTGAGAGTATATAGGGCCATGCCGAAGGCAGGTCGAGAGAGAGCAGGCGTGTTCTCCTTGGTACCGCAAAGAGCCTCGACATTTCCAGCAGCCGCGGATCGCGTGCACGTATACCCGCATAGGTTGAGGTGTGCATAACCGGGAAACCCATGAGCACCGCGCTGAAGACCGGAACCTGGGAAGCAGGAAACCAGAACATGGCGAGAAGGATGAGCGCCAGCACCGGTGTTGCTCGAATGCCTGTCATCAGAGGGGCAAGGAGGCTCTCCACTCGCGAATCCCATGCCGAAAGTGTGCCCGTGATCATGCCCAGCACCGAGCTGATCAGAAATGCCTCCAGCACTCGCAGAAAGGATCCGCCTACCGCTGTCCAGAATCGAGCTGTCCCTACAAGTCCCAGCCAGGCACGCAGCATGGCAGCCGGTGTCGGCAGGATGAGATGGCTTCCTACTGCTGCGGCACCCAGCTGCCATACCAGCAGAAATATGCCAATACCTGCAATACCCCATAACCAGGTACGTCTGCCAGCATGGTCTGGGAAATGCCTATTCGAGTTCGGCATAGAATGATGCTGCAGGCAGCTTGCCGCCAACGGATGCCGGTTCGAACTTCAGGAATACCGACAGCATTGCTTCGATGGAAGGCCTGGCACGTGCTGCTGGCTGATAGACAAAGTTTGATACTGGAATTGCCGCTGCTGCAACCTGCGCCTTGATGCCAAGATCAAGCGATTCAGCTAGTTTGCCGATGGCCATCGGATCACGGAGTGCTGCAGCGATTGACTGTCGGTATGCTTCTGCAAGCGCGCTGGCTGCTCGCGGCTGCTCCTCCATGAATGCCTTTCTTGCCACAAGGAGAGACATTGGATAATCGGCCAGGCCTGTCGCGAGCTGCCACTCCCTGCTCAGATCGACAGGCATCCTGATCGAGGGGTTCTGCTGGAGCGCCTGCGTGGCGAAAGGTTCGGGAAGCACCGCGCAGGCAACTCTGCCGGTTGCCAATCCAGCCGCAATTTCCGGATAGGCAAGTGAATAGACTGGAGTGTAGTCGGTTCCGGCTGCAAGCCCTTCTCTGCTTGCAAGGAACTGGAACAGATAGTCTGGGGTTGCCTTCTGGCCAGCTATATGAATCGTCTTGCCTTTGATGTCTTCAAGACTCCGGATGCCTGGATCGGTAGTAAGAAATTTCACCATGCCGTTGCCGACCACAGCGAGCGCCACCACATTCTGACCGGCATTGTGCAACTTTGCTGCGACATTGACCGGCAGCACGCCGGCATCGATTTCTCCATTGAGAAGCTTGGCAACGACCATATCGGCGCCTGCAACCGTCAAGAAGCTGTAGGTGGATTCATTCTGTGAAGCAGAGCCAAGCTGATAGGCCATCCATGCGCCACTCAGGCCCGATGGACCTTTGATGATGGCGACTCTGATGCGAGGGGCCGGCGCAGCGTGTATGGGAAACAATGCCACACCAAAGCCCAGCACCAGCATCATCCTCGCCATGAATGTAGCAAGAGCGTTCATGTCGTATCCTCCCCGCTTTCACTGAGCAGTTCGCGAATTTCGGATTCCCTGAAAGAAATATATAAATTTTTCTCGTGATAGGGAATGACAAGGCCTTTGGGACCTTGCTGTGCACGACGAAGGTATTTGACAAAAGTATGGTGCACATTGCCGCCCAGGTTTTTCCTTCCTTTTGAATAGTAAACAGCCAGTTTTGCACCGGCAACAAGGATTTCCGGTGGCACGGATTTGCCGCGCCGTGCCCGTATGAATACATACGCACCCTGATAGTCTCGTGCATGGAGCCAGACATCCGATCCTTTCACCACATGGCGCAGAAGCTCATCGTTTTCTGTTGCATTTCTGCCTATGAGAATCGTCCACCCCTGCAATTCGAGAGCCAGACACGGATAGCGCGGTTTTTCCCGGGCGCGCATCGTGCCGGCTTTTCTGAGAGCCTTTGCAACTGTGAGTGGTTCGGTAGAGCTGCGGAGCTGTGCAATCCATGTTTCGAGTTGTGCAAGAGACCGCTCGCAGCGGGTGATCTCCTGGATGACGTCTCCCAGCCCTGATTTTGCCTTGTGGTATTTTTCATAATATCGTGTCGCATTTTCGGCAGGAGGCTTGTTGGCATCGATCTCGATGAGAATCTCCTCATCGCGATAGAAATCGTATGCCTTGGCATAATGGTGTCGCCCCTGAGGGATCGGCTCATAGCCTGCAAGAAGAATGTCACCGAGTTCCTTCCATCGTTCTGCAGAAGTATATTCATCCTTCAGCCGATGCAGCGCTTCGAGTCTTGCCGCGAGCATGCTCTTGCGTTTCTGATACTGTATCTCAGCCTGTTCGAGGAGTGACTGCAGAGAGAGCGCCCCTGTGCGTTCGGCATATTCCCGCTCGATTGCCTTCCAGAATGGTCCATCCTGAGGTATAGCACGAAGCTGGTAGCCGGCAGCCCTGTCTGAAGGTTGCATCGCGCGCATGCTGTTGAGGTCGAAATGAGCGCCCGAAATTTCGCCTTTTGCCGGGATTCTGCGCAGCGCGTCGATTATGGTGCCATCTTCCGATACCAGAAGGATATTGCCTGATGGGCCGCTCCAGAGTCTGGAAACCAGCGAGAGCCGGGTGAGCGAACCATCCTCGGCTCTGCGGGCAATGCTGATCTCTACGATTCTGTCCATTCCATGCTGCACTGCTTCGAGAACAGTACCACCGCGGATATGAGCCCGCAGGCACTCCATGAATCGAAGCGGCCTTTCGTTTCTGGGCGGCAGTGAGGTAAGGGGGTGAAGCCGGCAGGCTCCATGCGCAATGCTCAGAAGATAGGGCAGGCGTCTGCCTTCTCCGTACAGTTCAAGCACCAGGGTGTCAAACGATGGCTGGAAAACCTCCTGAATTTTGCAATGAGCAAGAGGTGCTTCCTGCAGAATGCGATCGATTTCCACACAGTTCAGGGACATCGGATGCTCTCTGGCGCGGGCGGGAAGGGGCCGCAGATCCTATCGGCCATGGCAATGCTTGTATTTTTTGCCGGAACCACAAGGGCAGGGGTCATTTCTGCCAATTTTCTGACCACTTCTGACGACCGTGGCCGCTTCGGGCCGTGATGCAGCTGCTATGGCCGACTCGTGCTGAACCGAGCTGCGTTCCTCATCAAAACTTGAGATCGAGGAATGATCTGCCTGCATGGGCTTTGCCGTCTGCTGGTGCGTCGCCGTCGGTGCTTCTTCACGGCGAATGCGAACTCTGAACACCTTTGATGCTATTGCGCTCCGGATATTGGTGATGAGGGACTCGAAGATATCGGAGCCTTCGAGTTTGTATTCAAGAAGAGGGTTCTTCTGGGCATAGCTGCGCAGATAGACTGCCTCACGCAATGCTTCCATTGCCTCAAGATGATCGAGCCACTTGTCATCGATTTCCTGCAGATAGGAATAGCGGATGAAGAGATTGAGGTTCTCTCTGCCGGCCAGCTCAATCTTGTTTGCCAGGTCCTGCTCTAGCATCTGCTGGATGGAGGAGAGAAGCGTGCCATTCTGGTACATGCTGCTTGCCTGTGCGGCAGGCAGCAGAATGCCGAATGTATCGAGCAGGTAGGTGCAGAAATCGGCTGCGGCCTTGCCAGCGTTCGACTTCCATGCATCAGCCATGCGGCTCATTTCCTGGTCGAGCATCTCAAGCGCCGCTTCCCGCACGCGATCGATGAGATTGTCTTCGGCGAGAATGGCGTTCCGCTGTTCATAGATGAAGTTGCGCTGCTTGTTGAGCACGTCATCATATTCAAGAAGATGCTTGCGGATTTCGAAATTGCGCTCTTCTACCTTTTTCTGTGCGCTCTCTATGGACTTGTTCAGAAGGGGATGGTAGATGGGCTCGCCAGGCTTCATGCCCACGCGAGACATCATCTGCTTGAAATTCTCCCCCGCAAAGAGTCGCATCAGATCATCATCGAGTGAAAGGAAAAACACTGACCGTCCAGGATCGCCCTGGCGCCCTGACCGGCCACGAAGCTGGTTATCAATACGTCGAGATTCATGACGCTCCGTACCTATGACACAGAGGCCCCCAAGATTTCTGACTTCTTCGTAATCCTTCCGCCACAGCTCGTATTCTTTGGCAAGCGCAGTCTCGTAGACTTCCTGAGGAGCCTGCGTGCCGACTTTCTTGCGCGCCCTGAACTCCGGGTTGCCGCCGAGCTTGATATCCGTGCCACGACCGGCCATATTGGTTGCAATGGTCACCGCTCCCTTGGCGCCAGCCTCAGCAATGATCAAGGCTTCTCGCGCATGATTCTTGGCATTGAGAACTTCGTGACGAATTCCGTTTCTGGTCAGGAGAGCAGAGAGTTTCTCGGATTTTTCGATCGACACGGTACCCACGAGGATAGGCTGACCTTTCTGATGCAGGGTCTTTATTTCCTGTACGATAGCATCAAGCTTGTCCGATTCGTTGAGGTAGACAAGATCATCTTCGTCCTTGCGGACCACCGGGCGGTTCGTGGGGATAACTACGACATCGAGGTTGTATATTTTATTAAACTCAGGCGCCTCGGTATCGGCGGTACCGGTCATGCCGGCTAATTTTTTATACAATCTAAAGTAGTTCTGGAAGGTGATGGTTGCAAGCGTCCTGTTGCGACGGGCTATCTTGATACGCTCCTTGGCTTCGATCGCTTCGTGCAGACCATCCGAATACCTTCTTCCATGCAGGATGCGTCCGGTGAATTCATCCACAATCTGGACCATGTTGTCCTGCACCACATAGTCGACATCCTTGTGGAAAAGGTGCTGCGCCTTTACCGCCTGGGTGAAGTAGTGCACATATTCGAAATTCTGAGGATCAAAGAGGCTGCCTTTGATGAGGCCTCGCTTCTGGAGCAGTGATTCGATGTGATTGAGCCCATCACTGGTAAACATGACGCGCTTGGATTTCTCATCAATCCTGAAATCACCTTCAGATACTTCTCCCTTGCTCTCATCTGGATACTCGCCAGTAGCTGGATCTTTCTTCACTTCGTTGAGAGAGAGCGCAAGTCGGTTGACTTCATTTACCTTGTAGGTATCATCGTCTGCCGGTCCGGATATGATGAGGGGTGTACGCGCTTCATCTATGAGGATTGAATCGATTTCGTCCACGATACAGTATGCATGACCCCGCTGCACTTTCTGGTCGAGAGACCAGACCATGTTGTCCCGCAGATAGTCAAAGCCGAACTCGTTGTTGGTACCGTAGGTGATGTCACAGGCATAGGCTTCCTTGCGCGCGATGTTATCCATCGAAGACAGTATGCAGCCCACAGTCAGGCCGAGAAATCGATAGATCTGTCCCATCCACTGGCTATCGCGCTCTGCAAGATAGTCATTGACGGTAATGACATGGACACCTGCTCCCGAAAGGGCATTCAGGTAGGCAGCTGAGACCGAGGAAAGCGTCTTGCCTTCGCCGGTCTTCATTTCCACGATCTTGCCCTGATGCAGCACGATACCGCCGAGAATCTGAACATCAAAGGGGCGTTCGCCCAGCACACGTCTGGATGCTTCCCGCACCAGGGCGAATGCTTCCGGAAGCAGGTCGTCAAGAGTCTCACCCTTGGAAAGTCTTTCCCTGAAGCGGAGTGTCATCCGCGGAAATTCATCATCGGGCAGTGACATGGCCCATGATTCGAGAGCATTGACCTTATGCAGAAGAGGCAGCAGCGCCTTGATATCTTTCTCGCGCTTGGTGCCGAACAGAGCAGCAACAATTGAAACAGGCATGCAACAAGAATACTTTCGTTCTCATGAAGGGTCAAGGAATGCTATACTCCTCTCAGATGCTGACACACAGGGATCCCCCAGGAAGGCTTTTCCTGTTGGGAATGATACTTGCTTTCTCAATCGGTCTGGTGGCATGCACATCGGGCCAGCCCGGTTCTTCCCATCTGCTGTTTTCGCTGGGGTATGGCAATACGGATCTTGCCTTCAGTCCGCCTTCCGGGCCTTCGACCGGTTTTGGACTGGCAGTGCAGCGAGGTATGATCACGGTCTTTTCCAGGAAAGATCGCAAGCTGGTTCGCTACTCAGCCTATGGAGAACCGCTCTTCATGCTCTATGACCCTGCAGGCGGGGCGGTGCCTCAGCTTCTGGGGCTTCGTCTATCCGCGGGCGACAATGGCACAGAAACGGCGCGCAGCCAGGGGAGAGCTGCAGTGCAGACGTCTTTCGTCGATCCCTGGCCATGGGCAATCGCTTCGGACCAGACGGTCTATATTGCAGATATCCTGGGAAATGGCAGTTCACAGCTTGCACCAAGACCTGGCGCCCGCCATATGATTCGCAAGTTTGACTCGCAGGGTACAGAAGAAGATCCTATAGGAGCGGATGGTCAGGGGGGCAGCGCCTTGAAGCCCATCCAGGGGCTCGAAGCACTGGCACAGGGTCTGCTTGCCGTGACGACATCCGAAGAGGCTGGGATCAGAATCTCACTGTATGATCGCAACGGAGCGCTCACTTCCTCTCTTGTGCTGGATTATCGGAATCTGCCGGTTCCCCTTGCAGTCACCAAGGCACTCCAGAACCGTGACCATCTCATGGTTGTGCCCGATATCGAGTCTATCCTGCAGGGAACTCTCAAGGGAGAACCTGTTGCCATACTCCATGTTCAATATCACCTGGCTGCTCAGCCTGCTGGTACTGAAGGTACTTCTGACATACTGGAGACTCATTCATGGCTGTTGATTGCAAATCTGGCCAATGGCTCGATACGTGCTGCATTTCCATTTGAGGATCCCAAGACCAGGCGCAAGATACCGCAGCTTGTCGGACTGTCGGAGGGAAGTGTGGTAGGCATTCTCTGGGATGACGAGGGGGCAGGTGGTACTGCATGCCTGTTTGATGCCCTTCAGGGAAGAATAATGCGCCGCATACGATTTGATCCTGGCCATGGGACATCACTGCTTTCAATCAAGGTGGCCGATGACGGAAGGCTCTATCTGCTGGCAGCTGCATCCGATCGCATGTCGATTCACGCATGGCGGCTGACAGGGCGTTGATGGTATGCTCTTGAAAGGGTGGAACAGATGCGTACGCTGGTGAGTATGGAACGATCTCTTGCCCTCGATGCAGAGGTCAGAGAGCAATTCGAATTTCCTCCGGACGGTCTCATGGAGATTGCAGCCATCAAGCTCTGGGAGCGATGTCGCGCTCTTCTGGAGGAAAGACATATGGATCTCCGGCACTGCCGCATTGCAGCAGTGTGCGGCAAGGGAGATAACGCAGGTGATGCCCTGGCCATGCTGAGGCATGCACGATTCGAGGGTTGTCCTGTATGTACGGCATTTGTGTCTCATCCGGATGGCATGAAGCCCTCCGCTGCTCTCAATCTGAGGAGAGCCCTGGCATCAGGAGTGGAGGTTGTTGCATGGCCTGCCGATGCAGAGAGTGCTGTACACGTGCTGGAGAGCTATGATCTGCTGCTCGATGCCGTACTGGGCACAGGGGTACGGGGACCTGCATCGGGTATTCCTGCGCATATGATAGCAACTCTGCTTCGTATCAAGGCGTCTGGTCCAGATCGGCCGGCTGATGGGAGCAGACGACCGCTTATCATTGCACTTGATGTCCCTTCGGGGCTCTCGGATATCCATGTGCCAGACTGGCCAATCGTGGAAGCCGATATCACCCTGTGCATTGCGCCAGTCAAGGCGGCACTGTACAATCCGGGCGTTCGCCGGCATTGCGGAACAATCGTACCTGTGGACGGTATTTTCCCTCCAGATGCTCTGCTGGCCAAAGACATGGCCACATCGCAGAATGAGGAAGAACATCACGACGGCGAATTCTCCATCAGACTTCTGGAGCCGGAAGATACAGAGCGACTTCTGCCTTGCCCGGATCCCTTTGCCTATAAAATGCAGCGCGGCAAAGTAGGAGTACTGGCAGGCAGCCCATCAGGCATGGGGGCAGCAATGCTCTGTGTGCGCGGTGCACTCGCAGCAGGAGCAGGATATGTAGCGCTGTTCTGCGACCAGCATCTGCAGGCAGTAGCACTTGGTGCCCTGGGTGGAGCAGCGATTGTGCGAGATCTCGAAAGTCTGAATCCCTCAGACTGGGATGTGATCGTTGCTGGCTGCGGCTGGGGCATGGATCCTGCATGCGAGAATGTGAGGATGCATGTCTTGCAGAATGTGCTTGCAGAGGGAACGCCGCTTGTACTCGATGCTGACGGCATTCGCCTCATGGCGAGTATTGCTGAAAAGGGTGTATGGCAGCGAGGACAGTCTCCTCTTGTGCTGACACCCCACCCGGGCGAGTTCCGGGTGCTCTCGCATATGTGCAGGGATTGTGTACATGATGCGCCAGAGCCTTTCGTCCGGAGTGTGGCGCAGAAGGCGAGTGCACTGGATGCCATCATTGTCCACAAGGCAGCAGCAACTCACTGTGCAACTCCCGATGGAAGGATCAGCATACTCGATGGTGTGAATCCCGGTCTCGGCATTGCGGGTTCGGGAGACGTGCTCGCAGGAATGCTTGGCGGATTGTGGGCGCGTCGGATTGCAGGAAGCAATCCAGCCAGCCGGAAGGATGTGATCGAAGCAGGGTATGAGGCCTGTCAGGCAGGCATGCTCGTCCACGCACAGGCAGGACGTCTTCTGTTTTCGCGCCTTGGATGGTTCGATGCGGCATCACTGGCCGAAACAGCAGCATGGGTTACGGCGCATCCTGGAGAAGCGATGACATGCAGCACCATATGGGCCACGAACAGGAGCAGGACATGAAGCCTCGGTCGGTCGCGGGCATTGCCAGGAGAGGCAATCTTGTATTTGTCGCAAGGCGCATGCGTGATGACACCGCCATGAGCCATCGATGGGAATTCCCGGGGGGCAAGGTCGAACCAGGTGAGACCGACACAGATGCGCTCCACAGGGAGTTTCTGGAAGAACTGGGGGCAAGTATACAAGTGATCAGACTGCTGGGTGAGTCATCATTCCACAATAATGGTGGTACCCGTACTCTTGCAGCCTGGCTGATCGATAT
Organism: Spirochaetaceae bacterium; assembly: GCA_026418115.1. Classification (GTDB taxonomy): domain Bacteria; phylum Spirochaetota; class Spirochaetia; order Treponematales; family Rectinemataceae; genus Rectinema. Next base: position 33,263 of record JAOABY010000014.1, read on the forward strand.
GGATCCTGAAGCGGTGACCTTTCTGCGAGAGCATGAGGAAGCAGCATGGGTGCCCTGGAACTGTCTGCGCAGTCTGCACCTGGCTGATTCCGATCGATCCCTGCTGCCTTTCATTGAAGAACTCGTGCAGGATTGCAGCGAGTCTCCATGAGGCAGCCTGGCATCAGTTCCCGTCGATATCTGAGGATTCCTCGATATCCGTATTGTCGAGCGCGTCAATATCCTCAAACTTCGGCGCTTCATCAGGCCCTGCCTCGATGCTGTTGGCCAGCAATTCCACCTTGCCTTCAAGCAACGCGAGCTCCCGGCGCAGGGCTTGGGCCAGCCTGACGCCTTCCTGAAAAAGCGAGAATGCATCCTCAAGAGGAAGGTTCTGATCACGCATGCTTTCAGCTATGGTTTCCAGACGTGCGAGCTTCTTTTCAAAATCCTTCATGATGATGCTCCTTTCTTTTGAGAGTCGCTCTTGAAAGCTTTCTCGATGGCGGTGACCGATGCTTCCGCGGCGCCCTCGGCAAAGGTGATATGCAGGTGAGTACCCCTGGCAAGCTGGTCTGAGGAACGCACCAGCGCTCCATTGGCTGTTCGGACAATCGAATATCCTCTGGAGAGGATGGCAGAGGGATCGGCGAGATGGAGTGCCATCGTAGCCAGCTCAAGGCGATGACGCTGCTGCACAAGCCTGTCGTTCATGGCTCTCCGCATGGTTTCGGCAGCGAGATCAAAACGCTGGGATGCGATGAACACTCTCTGCTCGAGTTGCTGGCCGAGGAAGCGGGGAGAGTTTCGAGCAAGCCGTTCGCGGATGCCTGACAGAGCCCTGCGCATATTCTCTACCATGAGCATTGAAAACTGACTGATTTCGCGTTCTACCAGACCGAGGTCGGCGCATGCCATTTCGGCTGCAGCGCTGGGAGTGGGCGCCCGCACATCCGCTGCAAAATCCGAGAGGGACCAGTCGGTTTCGTGCCCGACTGCACTGATGACAGGAATTTCAGAAGCAGCGATGGCGCGAACAACTTCTTCATCGGAAAAAGGCAGAAGGTCTTCCAGAGACCCGCCGCCTCTGCCCACAATCAGCACATCCGCAAGCTTCCACTGATTGGCTTGTCTGATTCTTGCGGCGATACAGGCAGTAGATTCATTGCCCTGTACCAGTGTAGGCAGAATGATGATATGCGCTTTGGGATTCCGTCTGTGCAGTACCCTGATAATATCGCGCACTGCAGCACCGGTAGGGCTTGTGACCACGCCTATGCGCTGTGGAAAGAATGGCAGGGGCCGCTTGCGCGAGGTATCGAAGAGCCCTTCCGCTGCAAGCCTTCGTTTTCTCTCTTCCAGTTCGGCCAGAATATCACCCTGGCCAGCTTTGACCATGAGTCTGGCAATCAGCTGATACTGCCCGCGGGCCGCATAGACCGAAATGCTGCCTCTCGCCCGGACTTTCATGCCGTCTTTCGGCTGAAATGTCAGTCCAAGAAGATCTCGTCTGAACATGACTCCGAGCAGGACGGCATCGGAGTCCTTGAGCGAAAAATAGAAATGGCCGGAGGCTGCGGTTTTGCAATTCGAAAGCTCACCTTCCACGAGGACGTCCGGAAAGGCACTTTCCAGATCGTCCCTTATGCGTGCGGTGAGTTCCGAGACGCTGAGCACGGGTGGACGTCCTTGCTGCCATGGTAAGTCTTGCATGCCTGCAGTCTAGCAGATCACGCACCACTGGCGCAAACCTGGATGGCGGAATAGACTGTGAGCATGATGAATCCTCATGAGCTTCCGATCTATCAGCACAAGGATATCATTCTCCAGGCTCTTGCCGAGAACCAGGTGATCGTGGTCGAGAGCCCCACCGGATCAGGAAAGACCACGCAGCTCCCCATCATTCTGCATGAGGCTGGCTATGCTTCCAGAGGCATCATCGGCATTACCCAGCCGCGCCGCATCGCCACGCTGTCGGTGAGCGATTTCATTGCGCGTCAGCTCGGCACTTCGGTACCAGGCATTGTCGGCTACAAGATGCGTTTCGAGGACATGACGACGCCGGAAACCGCCATCAAGATAATGACCGACGGGATTCTGCTTCAGGAAATGAAGCTCGATCCCTTTCTTTCCCGCTATGGCGTCATCATGGTCGATGAGGCGCATGAGCGAAGCCTCAATATCGATTTCATTCTCGGACTGCTCAAGAAGATTCTCGAAGCCCGGAGTGATTTCCGGGTGATCGTATCGTCGGCAACCATCAATGCCGAAGTATTTTCCGAATATTTTTCGGAATGCCCCATCGTGCGCATCGATGCTCCCATGTATCCAGTCAGGGTAGTCTACGATCCGCTGAGGCCCGCGCCTGGTACGCCCGATGCTGCAACTGCCAATGTTCGCGGCTTTCAGAATCCATCAGGATCAGGCATTGCGCAGCGTGCTGATCAGAAGAGTGGCAGTGAACCAGGGCAATCACCGGCGACTGACGCGTTTTTCCGCTCCTCTGATGAAGCTCTCTACGACAAGATCGAGTCTATTGTTGGGCGCGTCCTTGATGGCGAGGCAGGTGCAGAACCTGGTGACATACTGATTTTCCTGCCAGGCGAGAAGACCATCAAGGAATGCCTCATGCGTCTCATGTCCAGCCGATGGGCCAGGCGTCTGCATTGCATTCCTCTGTATGCCCGACTGGGAAAGGATGAGCAGGAACGGGTATTCGAACCGGCGCCTGAGGGCAAGATCAAGGTGGTGATCGCCACCAACATTGCCGAAACGAGCGTCACCATTGACGGCATTACGGTAGTCATAGATTCGGGACTCGCGAAGATCAATTTCTATAATCCAAAGACCTTCACCGCAAGTCTCATCGAGTCGCCCATTTCGCGGGCATCCTGCAACCAGCGCAGGGGAAGAGCTGGCCGAACCCGCCCGGGTATCTGCTACCGGCTCTATTCGCTCAAGGACTTTGAAAGCAGGCCGCTCTATCCTACCGAAGAGATCCATCGCACCGATCTGTCGGAAGTGCTGCTACGAATGGCAGAACTTGGCATTACCGACTTCGAGCATTTTGATTTTATTTCGAGGCCTCCCAAGGCGGCCATTCGAGGTGCCATAGAGGTGCTGACACTGCTTGATGCGCTCAATGCAGACCGCACGCTCACCAGCATCGGAGAAATGATGTGCGCTTTCCCGTTGCTGCCAAAGCTCTCCCGCATGGTTGTCGAAGCCATCCGACGCTATCCCGATGTCATTTCGGAAGTATTGATTGCTGCGGCATTTCTGTCCACCACCAGTCCCTATGTCCTGCCGCCGGGAGAGGAGACGGAAGCGCGGGCAGCACACCATCAGTTCCGCGATCCGCTTGGCGATTTCGTTTCCTATCTTCGTCTCTATGATGCATTCAATGATGCCCGGGACAAGACTCGATTCTGTGAACGAAACTATCTCGACGAGCGTACGCTCAGGGAGATCGTGCGTATCAAGACCCAGCTCGAGCTCATCGTCTCGGATCTCGGTGTGCCGATAGGATCGGGAGGTTCGCTCTCCGACTATCTCTGCGCAGTGAGCAGGGGGCTCATTCAGTTCGTCTGTGCACGAGAGAGCAGGGGTCTCTTCCGCTCTCTTACGGCGGAGAAAATCCAGATCCATCCAGGTTCGGTCATGTTCAGGGAAAATCCCGATTTTATTGTAGCGGGCGAGATTGTCCGCACCACCAGGATGTACGCAATGTCAGTCTCTCCGCTCACTACAGAACAGCTCTACCGCATCTCTCCTGATCTTGCCGAGCAGCTCATAGCCATACGCAAGGGTATCCAGACGGAATTTACAGTTTCTGCGCGTAGCACGAGGGCAGCAATGATGGCCTCCCGTGGGCTGCCGGAAGCTGCCAGGCAGGGACGAACGGAAGGCCGGGAAAAGCTGCCTGCATCTGCATCTGGGCTGCAGCGGCAGGATACGCTGTCGCTTGGTGGTGCAATCTTTCCGATTGAAGGCAAGAAGCGGAACAGGCGTATGGTGGTGCTCGAATGGAACAGGCTGAAGCCTGTGCTGCAGGCAATCGGTCCCGCCGATGAACTGCTCGCCAGTTCGATCAGAGCACGGCTGGAGGTGGGCAAGTACCGCCTCTTCGAAGGAGAGAAGCTGAGTACCGTGCTCAGGGCTCTCCAGTGGATCGATCCCGAGCGGCAGCTGGGCGATACATGGCCGAAGGGGAGAACCTATGCGCTTGGCGATGAAGAAAAAGCGATCCAGGAGCTGTTGGAGCTTGTAGCTTCGCTGGATCTTCTGCTCCATCCGGCAAAGGTGGGCAAAACCGGCAGGCTGGGCTTCCTGGCGCTGTGCACCGATGATGCAGTCAATTTCTGGTTCAGGCCGTCCAAGTCCTTTGCCGTTGCGATCTCACTGAGTCTTTCGAGTATTGAACTGCTCATCGATCATGCACAGAAACTGGGAGCCTCATCCCATGTAAGAGAAAAGATAGGAAGCTTCTATCGCAAGCTTTCGGCTTCCATCGCTACCTGATGTGTTGTTCCGGTTCGCTCAGGGGCTCGCAGAAAGGAAGAGACGGCTCAGATCCTGACATAGAAAAGCTCAAAGGCCCCGCGACCCGACTCTCGTGCATGCCGCTCGAATTTAGTCTCCGGTCTCCATTCCTGATGTGGCGCAAATCCCTCATACCTGTTGCGCAGCAGCGGTTGTGCATCGAGCACCTCTCTGGTTGCGTGCGCATAGGATTCTATGTCGGTCACAAAATAGAGATAGCCGCCCGGTTGGAGGAGATCAGCCATCAATGCGACGACAGCGGGCTGCATGAGCCTGCGTTTGTGGTGTCGTTTCTTGGGCCATGGATCGGGATAGAAAATATGAATGCCCGTGAGGCTTGCTCCAGGCAGCATGTCTCGCATGACCTCCACGGCATCATGCTGAATGATGCGTACATTCTCGATGCCATGCCTGACAAGATCCATCACCAGCCTTCCGATACCGGGAGTATGCACTTCGATACCGAGATAGTTGTAATCGGGCCGGTCCCTGGCGATCTGCCAGGTAGCCTGCCCCATGCCGAATCCGATCTCGAGGATCAGGGGAGCAGCTCGATGGAACAGAGTGTCCGGGGCCAGAGGCTCCTTGCTGAAAGGTATGATGAAACGTGGCCCCCACTGTTCGAGCGCTCGTTTCTGGGCATCGGTAAGCCTTCCTGATCGCAGTACAAAGGTTCTGACGGTGCCGTTCAGTATCTGGCTGCCATCTGAGGGTACGCTCGGTTCGGATTGCCCTTCATTCGGCAGACCATGCTGAAGATTCATTTCCTCATCGGGCTCCATCAAGCAGCCTCCTGATGGCATCGAGCAATTCTTCGAAGGTGGCGCATGTTTCGTTCTCGCGCCTGGAAAGAATCCGGAGCGTGTAGGATCCTGTGGCAGCAGAATCCGTCATGAGTGCGAGGGGGATGCGCTTCCGGTCTGCAAAGGTATACTGGGTGGCTGGTTTTTTTGGCTCTGGATAGACCTCCACGGTCAGTCCGCTGCTTCTTAGCCTCTGGGCCAGTGCATGAAGATCGGCTATGTTGTTGTGCTCCTGATGCACAATGAGCACATCGGCACCAGCGGGCACCTGCATGGCCCTGCCCGCCGCATCCAGTGCTGCCAGAAGTCTGTCCAGCCCCACTGAAGCCCCCACGCCAGGCAGTTTTCTTGTTGTGTACAGACTGGCAAGTTCGTCATAGCGGCCTCCAGAACAGACCGAGCCGATTTCACGGCATGCTCCCAGCGTCGTTTCCAGCACTATTCCCGTGTAGTAATCAAGCCCCCTGGTGATGCTTGGATCCAGCACGAGATGTCCACCATGACCGGCAGCCTCCACACATTCGGCTACCTGCAGAATACGCTGGCGTGCTGCAGCAGCAATGGCATCTCCGGGCTCGCAGTAGGCAATCATCTTGTTGAGGGTTGCATCCAGGCTCGATTCTCTGTGGATGAAATCAAGGATGTCTCTGGCAGCGTCTTCTCCAGCGATGGAGGCGAGCTGCGCTTCGGTAGCCTGGGCACCGATTTTCTCGAGTTTATCGACAGTTCTCAGAATGGGTACGGATTGAGAGGCCAAGCCTCTTCGTGCAAGGAATCTGTTGAACAGAGCCCTGTGATTGATGCGAACGGTGAACTCACCCACATCGAGGGCCTGCATGGCCGTGCAGGCGGTGAGCACGATATCGGCATCCGCTGAGGCGGCATCAGTACCGACAATATCGAAATCACACTGCATGAACTCACGATAACGGCCGCGCTGAGTATTTTCACCTCGCCAGACCTTGGCAATATGATACCGCCGGAACGGCAGATAGAGCTCATCCACATGCTCAGCCATGAACCGTGCAAAAGGAACGGTGAGGTCGAATCTCATGGCGACATCGCGATCGCCATGATCCCTGAAACGATAGACCTGCTTGTCGGTTTCCCCGCCACCCTTGCCAAGAAGAATTTCAGCATATTCAAGCACGGGCGTATCAATAGGGACGAAGCCAAAGGATGCAAACACGGATTCGAGGGTACGCACGAGCCGTGCTCTCGCCATCTCGGCTTCAGGGAGCATGTCCCGGAATCCTTTCAGCACACGTGGTTCTATGACTGCCATATGTCTTTCTCCAGAATTTCATGTGAGATGCAACCGGCGAGCGCCTATTATGTGCAGGAATCGCGAAGGATGCAAGCAGGCAGGCTTGCAAATGGCCAAGGTATTATGATATAAAACAATGCCCTCTTTATCCGGTCTCGCAGAAGAACCGGATCATCAAAGCCCCTCAGGGGCATGCAAGTCCATAGGGAGGAATGCATGAGACAGTACGAACTGGTAGCTGTCCTGAACTCTGAAGAAGATCAGTTCAGGGCTGGCAAGCAGGCCGTCTCGGAACTGCTGGCGCGGTTCAAGGCGGCTGACGTCAAGGAAGAAGACATGGGTGATCGCCCGCTTGCCTATTCCATCCGCAAGAAAACCCGCGGGCACTACATGCTGTACAGAATGAGCTTCGATCCTGCCTCGATCGTAGCATTCGAGCGCGAGCTCAAACTGGCTCCCTCAGTGCTGAGGCATCTCATGGTCAAGGTAGAGGACTGACGTCGTCGTCCCCTGGAAGGAGCATAACGTGAGCGACATCAACGTAGTGGTGCTTGTCGGACGTCTCACTCGCGACAGCGAGCTGAAATACACGCCATCCGGCCTTCCCATCTGTCGCTTTTCTCTGGCAGTCAACCGCAGCAGAAAGCAGGATGAGCAATGGGTCGATGAACCGCATTTCTTTGATGTGGAATTCTATGGCAAGAGCGCCGAAGGCCTTGCCCGATACCTGCTCAAGGGCAGGCAAGTGGCAGTCCAGGGAGAACTCAGGCAGGACCGATGGGAAAAGGATGGCCAGCAGCGATCTAAAATTGTGGTAGTCGCTGCTACCGTACGTCCGATCGGACCAGCCCCGGCAGGCGATGCCGGCAAAGGCCGTTATGCTCAGGAACCAAATGGCACGAAAACTGACCAGTTTGCGAATGGCAACAATGGTCAGGCTCCGATTCCTCCGGGGATCGATGAATTTGCCGACGACATACCGTTCTGAGCGGCGGGTGTCGTGCACCTACAACGCTCTGCAGTAGAGGAGAACTATAGTATGGATGAGATGAGAGATACCATTGAGACCAGACCCTCGCGACAGGAAGGCGAAGCGGCCGAGGTACGCAGGGATCAGGAAGACAGAGGCGCTCTCCGCAAGGGCAAGGGTTTCTTCCGCAAGAAAGTGTGCCGCTTCTGCGCACAGAAAGTGAAAATCGATTACAAGGATGCAGAGACCCTGCGCCGCTATACTACCGAACGCGGCAAGATTCTGCCACGGCGCATTACCGGAACCTGTGCCAAGCATCAGCGTGCGCTTGCAGTCAATATCAAGCGAGCCCGTGCAATAGCCTTGCTTCCATACGTGGCGAAGTAATTCTGACTATCCGGGAGAACGCACAAGATGGAAACCAGGCCGGCTGAAAACAGTCTCGCCATCCTGAAACAGAGGCGTCTGCCTCTCTTCCTGGGAATGGGAGTGCTGTCTGGCCTGTTGTATTCCAGCGGCATAGGAATCTTTCTGTTCCTGATGCCGGCAGCTGTCGTGACCGTCAACCGCGGCTTCAAAGAGGGCGTGCAGGCTTCGGTGACGGCGCTCGCAGTCATTGCTGCGGGGATGGCATGGCGTCTTGGTGCGCTGGGATTCCAGAATATTACCGGCATACTGCTCTCGCTGGTGCCGGCAGCAATCCTGCTTGCCTGCATGACCGCACTTGCGCTGCAATGGGGCACTGCCTGGCTTCGACTGCTGGTGGTGACGGCGGTGGCTACGATTGCCTTTGGGTTTATGTTCAGATCGGCATTCGGTACCGCAGATTCCATCGCCTTCATGACACAGGTGGTGGCAGCAGTGTTGGCGAACGCTGGCATCTCATCGCAGGAAGCGCAGTCGGTAGCACAGATCTATGTGGAACGGACGATCCGCCTGGTGTGGTACAGCTATGCAGCAGTGTTGTGGGCTGTATTCGCAGGATCTCTGTGGGTGGCATCGCGGGTCGCGTCAGTTTCAAAAGACAGGCGGAACGCTGAGCCTCAGCATGCTGTAATCGAAGAGAATACTTCCGCCGGACTCTCCCTGACCGGCAGCGATGCTGAGGAGCGTGCTCCAGCAATCGCACGCGTGACAGTACCGCGCTGGATGCTCTGGCCGGCACTGCTCTCATGGGCACTGCTTCTCGCCATCCTGTACGGGAAGCTCCACGGTGCCCTTGCAGCCATTGCGTGGAATGCCGCATTGCTCAGCGCGCTTGCCTATGGCATCCAGGGCTGGGCAATAATAGTGTTCTTTCTCTCGGAACGTGGTTTTCGGAAAGGTGCCGGCCTGGTACCGGCGTTGATGATACTTGCATTTCTGCTCGACAGAAAAATCGGGCTGTCTGCGGCCATACTTCTGCCTTCGCTAGGTGTCATGGAAGTCTGGTCACAGTATCGAACACGTAAAGGAGCCTGACGATGAAAGTCATACTGAATCAGGACATACCCAATCTCGGCGAGATAGGGGATATCAAGGATGTTGCGCCTGGCTATGCGCGCAACTATCTGCTGCCTCGCAAGCTTGTCATGGTCTACAACGAGCGGACCGCTGCGATGCTCGAGAAGAAGCAGGCTGAAATTGCTGCCATCAAGGAGCAGAAACGCCTTGCTTCCCGTTCGCTGAAGGAAAAAATCGAGGCCGATGTGCTGGTGATTTCGATGCCTGCAGGCCACAACGGCAAGCTGTATGGTGCGGTCAACAGCCATACCATCGCTGACGAGCTGCTGAAAAAGGGCATTGAGGTTGACCGGAAGAAAATCGAGGTTCCCGGTCGCACCATCAAGAGCGTAGGCAATTACAAGGTACTCATAAAGCTGTATGAGAAGGATGAAGCGATTCTCCGCATCTCGATCGAAGGCCAGAAAATCGCAACTGAGGAAAAGAATGCCGAAGCTGGCGAGCAGAAGAAGAGCAGGCCTCGCCGCCAGCGTGCAGAATCTGGCGAGCCAGCAACTGCAGAGGAACAGGCTGCAGCCTTCGAAGCAGCTGTCAACCAGGGCAAGCTTGGCTGATCCTGGCTTGTGATGCTGCCTGCCGGTGCACCGTCGGCAGCAGATCCAGGCATCACACCCACTTTACAAGAGGCTCCTCGTGCTCGAAGGAGCCTCTCTTTTTGCCGGCTGTTTCCAACACGTCATCGTTGACGAGTCTCAGATCTCGAGTGTAGATTCATTGCTGCACGCACGCACACAGGGAGACGCCCATGACCCCACAACCGCTCAAGGACAAACTGCCTCCTGCCAATCTGGATGCCGAACAGGCATGCCT
>JAOABY010000015.1 GCA_026418115.1 Spirochaetaceae bacterium
TCTGAACACGGCGAGCGAGGTCGGCTATGGTAATGTCGTCAAGACACTCTCTGCATTCGCCATCGTGCAGGCTGCACTGCTCTCGATCTCCGACAACCCACTGATCACCTCGGCTATTGCGACGAACGTACTCGCCGGTATCACCGGTTCGGCTTCCGGCGGCATGAGCATCGCACTCGGTGCCATGGGTGAGACCTTCTACCAGCAGGCACTTGCGAAAGGCATCAATCCAGAGGTCCTGCACAGAGTCGTGGCGATCGCCTGTGGCGGTCTTGACAGCCTGCCGCACAACGGTGCCGTAGTCACGCTGCTTGGCATCACCCAGATTACCCACAAGGAAGGGTATGCCGATGTCGGCATGGTGTCCGTCGTCATCCCCGTGCTGACCTGTGTGATCGCCATCATTCTCGGCAGCATCGGCATCGTTTGAAATTCTGACAAGGAGAGATGCAATGGCATGCATTGTAACTGCTGAAGAGGCGGTACGGCACATCGCGTCGGGGACAACCCTGGCTACTGAAGGATTTGTGGGCAATGGCTTTCCCGAAGAACTTGCCATTGCTCTCGAAAAGCGATTTCTGGAGACGGGCGAGCCTCGTGATCTGACGCTGATCTACGCTGCAGGGCAGGGGGATGGCAAGGAGCGCGGTCTCAACCACCTTGCACACGAGGGACTGGTCAAGCGCATCATTGCCGGTCATGTCGGCCTTGCTCCCAAGCTCGGCAAGCTTGCGCTGGAAAACAAGATCGAGGCCTACAACCTGCCGCAGGGATGCGTGTCGCACCTGTTCAGGGCAATTGCTGGCAAGAGACCGGGGCATATCACCCATGTCGGTCTCAAGACCTTTGTCGATCCCCGCTTTGGCGGCGGCAAAATCAATGAAAAGACGAAGGAAGACATTGTCGAGCTTGTGACGCTGGGCGGCAAAGAGTACCTCTGGTACAAGGCGATGCCGATTCATGCAGCGATCATAAGGGCGACGACTGCGGATGAGAATGGCAATCTCAGCATGGAAAAGGAAGCCCTTTTCCTGGAAAACCTCGCCATCGCACAGGCTGTGAAGAACAGCGGCGGCATCGTCATAGCCCAGGTCGAACGCGTGGCAGAGAAGGGATCGCTCAATCCCCGTGAGGTGAAGGTTCCCGGTATCCTGGTCGACTACATCGTCGTTGCAAAGCCGGAGCATCACTGGCAGACCTTCGCCGAGCCCTACAATCCGGCCTATTCGCATGAGATTCGCATTCCGGTGTCGGCCGTGCCTCCGATGCCGCTTGATGAGCGCAAGGTAATCAGCCGGCGTGCAGCCTTTGAATTGCGCAAGGATGCCGTGGTCAACCTTGGTATTGGTGTGCCGGAAGGTGTCGGCATGGTCGCAGCCGAAGAGGGCATTCTGCATCACTTCACCCTCACCGTGGAGCCGGGCATCATAGGCGGTATTCCAGCAGGTGGGCTTTCCTTTGGTGCAGCGAGCAACATCGAATGTCTGGTAGATCAGCCAGCCCAGTTCGATTTCTATGATGGAGGCGGAATCGATCTCGCCTTCCTGGGACTGGCTCAGGCGGATGAAAAGGGCAATCTCAATGTCTCCAAGTTTGGTCCGCGGTTTGCAGGAGCAGGGGGCTTCATCAACATTACGCAGAATGCAAAGAAAGTGTTCTTCCTCGGCACCTTCACGACCGGCGGACTGGAATTGGCGATTGGCGATGGCAAACTGAAGATCGTCAAGGAAGGCACAACGAAGAAATTCGTCAAGGCGGTGGAGCACAGAACTTTCTCGGGCGAATACGCCAATGACGTAGGGCAGATGGTACTCTATATCACCGAGCGGGCTGTGTTCAGGCTGTGCCCTGAAGGACTCGAGCTCATTGAGGTTGCTCCTGGCATCGATATCGAGCGCGATATTCTTGCGCAGATGGAATTCAAGCCTGTTATCAGGGGCGAACCGAAACTCATGGATCCGAGGATTTTCATGGAAGGTCCGATGGGCATTGCCCATGAATTTGGAGTGTGATGCAATAGAATGCAGGGAGGAATAAGCAATGAAATTGAGTGATGTGGTTGCCGTCGTAACCGGCGGCGCAAGCGGCATCGGCGAAACGGTTGCCAAGTACTTTGCGGCGAATGGCGCAAAGGTCATGATTGGCGACGTGGTGCAGGAGAGCATCGATCGGGTGGTGGGAGAGATCAAGGCAGCAGGCGGAGCAGCAGCCGGTCTCAAGACAGATGTCACCAAGGATGCTGATGTTGCAGCGCTTATGGATGCAGCGGTGGCCAATTTCGGCGCCATCAACGTCGTAGTGCCCTGTGCGGGCATCATCCGTGATGGTGTCATGATCAACACCGATAAGGAGACAGGCAAGGTCAAGCGCGTGATGGAAACCGACCAGTTCCGCGCGGTCATCGAAGTCAACCTCATTGGTTCGTTCATCACCCTTCGTGAAGCAGCACGCCGCATGGTCGACAACAAGTGGCAGGGTGTGCTCTTTACAATCTCCAGCGTCAACAAGGTGGGCCAGGTCGGACAGATCAACTATTCTTCTACCAAGGCAGCCGTTGCCATCTGGCCACGCATCATTACCGGCGAATTCCAGCTCAAGGGGATCAAGGGCATTCGCTGTGTCGGCATTGCACCTGGCTATGTCGGTACTCCCATGGTGAAGGGCATGAACCAGGATGCGCTCAATGAAATCCTCAAGGATGTGCACATCGGACGCCTCATCGAGCCTGAGGAAATCGCCCGTGCGATTGCAGCGGTTGTCGAAAACGAAGCCTTTGATGGCACCTGCCTGGAAATCACTGGTGGAGTGACCTTCGGAAGGGCTGCAATAGCCAAGTAATCACCACGCTGCAGCATGCCTTCCCTCCAGCATGCTGCAGCACGTGATATGGTGTTCAGGATTGGTTCGGCTTCCGTGTAGTCGTTTCCTGAAAAGCCTCCAGACGCGCGGAAGCGGCGCAGTCGTCGGCACGGCGGCTGCGCCTTTTGCATCTGTGAGCTTTTCATGAGCTGACCGCGTCATTCGGGGCGAGGGAGGAGCAGGTTCCCTTCTCGAGCTCTACGAGAGTCCTTGCCATATGGCTTATGTGCTTGTTGATGCGGTACAGATGGCTCAGCAGATCAATGTGAATTTCGGTTGTTTCCAGTGAAACTGCCAGGCCATCATTGAGTCGTCTGAAGTGTCGTTCTCTCAGATCATGCAGGAGTTGCCGCATATGGTCTGCCTCTTCGAGCACTGCTATGGCAGGCGTGAGATCTTCAGTCTCAAGGGCCTGCATGAACCTGCTGAACCGCGACCGTGTCATGCTGAACAAGGAAAGAATATCCTCACATCCTTCGTCTGAAAGACGCATGTCCCTGTTGAGAAGCTTTTTTATGCGATCAAGCACATTCCGTTCCACGACATCAGCCAGGTTTTCCAGCTCCGAAGCCAGAAAGAGATAGGCAATCTGGGTCTTGCTTTCCTGCTCGCTCAGCGGATGTTTGGCAATTCTGGTGAGATAGCTGATACTCGCCATCCGCAGGGTATCAACCATCTTGTCGGCTTTCTTGATCTGCTTTCCCAGTTCAGGATCTCTTGAAACCAGCATCGATGCAGCATGTTCGAGCATGGAACCGACAATGGTTCCCATTCTGATGATTTCCTTTCTGGTTTGAATGAGTGCAACTGCGGGTTCTACCAGCATGGTTTCGTTGAGAAACTGCGGGCCGAAAACCTCGGCAGGGGGTTCTGGCGGCATTACTCTGTTGAAGGCCTTTACAATCCAGGGAAGCAGGGGAAAGACGAACGCATGATTGATTAGTGGCATCAGGGTGTGCGCCATGGCGATCTGGCGTGCTACATTGGATCTGCTGCCCGTTATCAAGGCAGTGAGTTCCTTAGCGAGTACAATGTAGAGTCGTTCGCCCTGCCAGGGGATCATGAGCAGCAGAAACGCAAAGGTGACCCCCATGGTCTGGAATGCCAGATGGATGTAGGCGCTCCTCTTTGCTTCCCGGTTGAGGCTCATACTCCCAAGAATTGCCGTAATGCAGGTGCCTATCGATGCTCCCAGATTGATGGGCACTGCCTGCTCGACGGTAATTGCACCTGAAATCGCCAAGGCAATCACCAGTCCGCTTGTTGCGCCAGAAGACTGGATGATCATGGTGAACACCAGGCCTACCAGAATACCGAGAATGGGTTCCTCGATGTTCTTCATGAGATCCAGGAAGAGAGGCGCATGGCGGAGGGGTTCCATGGATTTTGTCATGATATCCATGCCGAGAAAGAGCAGCCCGAATCCCAGCATGGTATTCGCCAGGCTCTTCTGTTTTTTATTCTTGGAAAGCAGAAAGGCGAAGAATCCCGCAGCGACGAACAGTGTGGCCAATCTGGTAATCTTGGGAAAGGCGAAGAGCTGCCCCAGTACCGTAGACCCCAGTTCGGCACCCAGCGTGACAGGGATGCTCTGCTCGAAAGTCATCAAGCCGGCGCCGACCAGAACGGCTTCCAGTACGGTAGTAGCCGAGGAGGACTGATTGAGGATAGTGACCCCGAACCCCGTCAGATAGCCTCTCAACTTGTTTTTTGTCAGCTTGGCCATGATGTCGCGCAGCCTGGAACCTGCAAAGGCTGTGAGGTTGTCATTCATCATGAGCATGCCGAAAAGAAAAACCGCCAGGCCTCCCAGAAGATCAAAAATATTGAATACCTTCACTGGTTTACCCCAGCGCAACGTCGAGCGTCATCATGACTGCAAATCCCAGCATGGTGCCGATGGTTGCAAGGTGGCCATTGGTGCCACGGCTTGCCTCTGGCAGCACTTCTTCCGCAACAACATAGATCATGGCACCGGCAGCAAAGGCGAGAGCGTAGGGTAGTATGGGACGCATGGCACCCACCAGTACCGCACCGATGAGACCTGCGATGGGCTCGACAATGCCCGATGCCTGGCCATAGAGAAAACTTCGAGTTCTGCTCAGACCTTCACGACGCAGCGGAATGGCGACTGCAGCGCCCTCCGGAAAATTCTGCAGTCCAATACCGAGCGCGAGTGCCATGGCTCCTGTCAGGGAGGCGGATGGAATACCGGCAGCCACTGCTCCGAATCCCACGCCTACCGCCAGACCTTCCGGGATGTTGTGCAACGTAATGGCAAGTACGAGCAGAACGCTGCGTTTCCATGTGGTATGGATGCCTTCAGCTTCCTCCATCTCTCCGCCAATGTGGAGGTGCGGCAGGAGATGGTCCACTGCAAAGAGAAATGCTCCTCCTGCGAGAAAACCAATGACTGGCGGCAGCCATGGCAGAAGCCCCATGCTCTCGGAGAGATCGATTGCCGGTGCCAGCAGCGACCAGTAGCTTGCGGCAATCATGACGCCGGCAGCAAATCCCAGCATGGAATCAAGCACTTTCTTGTTGATTTCCTTGAAGAAGAAGACCATGGCGGCACCCAGAGCAGTGACACCCCAGGTGAACAGGGTGGCCAGAAGAGTCTGAAGAACAGGCGAAATTTCTGACAGTTTCATGATCGGCCTTTGCCTTTGCAAAAAAAGTATACTATTGTCGACTTGAAGAGGGGAAGTGCGATTCTGAGTTGCTGCGGCAAGGAGCAAGGGAGTGCAATCGGGAAAGACATTGAGGGTATTCATTGGTGTTGTCATCATGGGTCTGGCGCTTGCGGGTGCTTTTGAAGGGAAACCGGACTCTGCGTTCAAGGGATTTCTGCAGCTCCAGATTATGCCGGCCAGGCTGATTACGGACTTCACCATGGTGATGGGAGTGGGCGCCACGCTCATGAACGTTGCTGCGGTAGGAGCATTGGGCCTGCTCTTTTTGAGATTGACAGGACTGTATCCAACTGGTGCGTCTACCGCCGCGCTCTTTACCATGATGGGATTTGCATTTTTTGGCAAGACAGTACTCAATTGTCTGCCTTTCATGGTGGGAGTTGCACTCTCGGCATTGCTGGTAGGGAAAAAGCCTCGGGACTATGCGCTGATTGCGATGTTCGGCACCGCAATGGGGCCTCTGGTCTCTTTTCTTGCCTTCGAGCTCGGAGTTCCAGCGGCATGGGCTCTGCCAGGGTCCATCCTCATTGGTGTGGTAATAGGCGTCATCATGCCACCCATCGCAATCGAGATGCTCCGTCTGCACCAGGGCTACTGTCTGTACAACACCGGGCTTTCAGTAGGATTCATTGGATTGTTTACAGCTTCCATCTCACACGCAGCCGGCGCGAATATGTCACCCCTGCTCGCCTGGAGAACTGAGCCGGCGCCGTTAATGTATGCCATAGTCCCTGCCATTGCACTGATTGCCCTGGGATGCATCGTGCTGGAAACAAGAGGAGGCAGTTATTCCTTGCAAAAACTGTACAGAGATTACCGTTCCATGCTTCGGCTCAACGGAAGGCTGCCCAGCGATTTCTGTGATCTGGTGTCTGTGCCGGCAGCCTTGCTGAATGCGGCACTGCTTTCCATGATGTATGTAGTGATCATGCTGCTGATTGGAGCACCCTTCAACGGACCGGTGCTGGGCGGCCTCTTTACGATCATAGGATTCAGTTTCTTCGGCAAGCATGCAAGGAACGTTCTCGCAATACTGGCGGGTATTTTCCTTGCAATTTTGGTGTTTGGCAAATCTCTGCAGGCGCCGGGCGTGATTCTGGCTATTCTCTTCAGCACTGCACTGGCACCTCTAGCTGGCGAATTCGGTCCTGTTGTCGGCATAGTAGCAGGCTTTCTGCATCTGGTCATGGTCGAGAGGACGGGAGGATGGCATGGGGGTCTGGATCTCTATAACAACGGATTTGCAGGCGGGCTGACCGCAACCCTGATCATATCCATACTGGACTGGTATCGCTCGAATCGAAAACTGCAATGATGGAAGGACGAAAGGAGCAAGGTACATGCAGCGGCAGGAATTGTATATTGTGCTGATCAGTGAGCTCGCCCACTTCGTGCTTGAGGGGAATCCGCGCAAGATGGTGATATCGCTGCATCAGGAAGCCGATGGCATCCATATTGCGATAATGGATGACAGACCGCGGACTGACAAAGAAATGGAAGAAATCGAGCATCGCCTGCACATGCAGCAGAGACCGGAACTTGCCGCATACTACGGTACGATGATGGGTCACGACCTGCTTGGTTCGGCACGGCTCGAGATGATCGGCTGGCAGGTCAAGGGTGTCAAGGTAGAGCGCATCCCCGATGGCGGTGTGATGATCAATCTCTGGATGGGCTCGGAGGGATTCAACCCGCGCGAATTTTCACTCTCATCCTGAAAGAGAAGGCGTCTCGTATGCCTGCAAGCATTCTCTGGTACGACCTCGAGACGTTTGGTCGTGATCCGGCTCATGACCGCATCGCTCAGTGTGCAATGCTGCGTACTGACGAGAACCTGGTCCAGATGGAAGAGCCTCTGGTGTTGTATTGCAAGCCTCCGCTGGACTATCTGCCGGATCCCGAAGCCTGCTTCATTCATGGGTTGAGTCCATCTCGTCTTGCAGAGACAGGGCGAACCGAATATGAGTGCGCGCGCGCAATCCTCCAGCAGATGTCACAGCCCGGGACTACGGTGGCGGGCTATAATTCCATTCAGTTTGATGATGAATTCATCAGGTATCTGCTGTACAGGAATCTTTTCGAGCCATACCGCCGCGAATGGGAGCATGACAACGCACGGTGGGATGTGCTCAATCTCATGAGGGCAGTGCATGATCTGAAGGGCGATGGCCTGGTCTGGCCTGTCCGTGAGGATGGCATGATCTCGTATCGGCTTGAGGATCTTGCCCGGGAGAACGGTATTGTAGAACATGCTCACGATGCGCTGGGTGATGTGCGTGCGATGGTGGAGCTGGTGCGCAGGGTCAGAGAACGGCATCCGAAACTCTATGCATGGTACTACAGGTTCCGGCGAAGGAGTGAGCTGCAGGAACTGGTCAATCTTCCTGATCGTTCCGGCATGTTGCTGCATACGGCTCCCTATGCCGGTGAAGGCATCTGGAATACTACCATTATTGCGCCCCTTGGGATGGTTGATGGCTCCCGCCATGATCTTGCTGTCTTCGATCTGCGGCATGATCCATCAGGCCTGGTGGATCTGTCCGAGGATGAGCTGGTAGAGGCACTTGAGGAGGCTGAACGTGCTGGCAGCATGCCGGTGTATTCGATCAGACTCAATCGATGCCCCTACCTTGCGCCTCCGGTGGTCCTGGAGGAGGGCCGTGCGAGGATAATGGGTATAGACCGGAAACTCTGCAATGCCAGGCGGCGCATACTCGATGAGAGCAGAGGGCTGCGCGAGAGGCTGGTTCGGGCGCATGTGCGTCGCCAGGAACGCTACCTGCTCCAGGAAGATGATGGCACAGGTTTTGCTGCGGATGCGACTGATCCAGAGTATGCCTTGTACGAAGGTTTCTTTTCGAACGAAGCCAGAGCCGGACTAGGCCGTTTTCACAGTATTCTGGAACGCGATGGACCAGAGGCTGCCAAACGCTGGTTTGTTGCAGAGCTTGCTGCCTACCGGCAATGGCAGACCTCGGATACCCCCTCGACGCTGCATCCCTTCTCTGACAGGAGGCTTCCGCCTCTTATCGGAAGATTTCTGGCAAGAAATTTTCCGGATACACTCACTGCATCGGAAAAGGCCAGATGGCTGGAATATTGCCGTGCGAGGCTGCAACTGCCACCGCGTGCCAAGGCTACTCAGCTTGCCGACTATGACCGCCTTGAGGAGAAGTACCGGGACTTGGCTCCTGATGATACAAGGCGTATCATGATTGGAGAGCTGCTCGCATGGAGACGGAGAGTAACCGAGGCTCTTGAACCTGCTTGATGAAAATCAGTCAGCGTGCCATGGTTATGCATGGGGAGATATGTCCGGCCGGACCCGGCCGGCGGGAGTTTGCCATGAAACCTTGCAGGATCATGATTTTCGTGCTCTTGCTGGCATCGCTGGCTGGAGTGTCTGCCATGGCACCGACACAGACGCACACCATGACAGTGGCAGTTGAAAAGGCTGCCATACGGGATGCGCCTTCGTTCGTGGCACAGGTGGTGGCGACCGTACCGTTCGGTACCAGAATTGTGGCACTCGGCCAGGAGGGAGGCTGGGTCAGAGTAGTCGTGCCAGGATCACTCGCTGCCGGCTATCTGCCCTTGCAGACGCTTGTGTCACCCCGCATCCCTGGAACCGCCGGCGGAACCACAGAGTCTGGTACAAAGCCGGCCGGGAGCACCACACCGCCTCCGCCTCCCGGCGCTGCGCCAGCCGGAGCGCTGCCTCCCGAGATCGTGCTTGCCGGCAAAGGATTCGGTACCACCCTGGAATCCCTGTTGGGAGGAGGCAAGTCGGATAGTTCCTTCTGGGAACAGCAGCTTGAAGGCTTCAATTTTGCGGCGGTCGATACCATGGAGTCGCTGGCACTGGAGCCGGAGGAATGCCTGGCTTTTCTTCTGGGGCTGGAGACTGTGGAAGGAGCACGATGAGATCTTTCCGGCGCCGGTTGGTGACCCTGAGCTGCGCGCTGGCCTTGAGTCTGAGCCTGCTGACATCATGCAATGCGACCGACGCCCAGGTACGATTCTTCATCGACAGGGCAATCGAAGAAGGTCTGCTCACCCCCTCGCAGGCACAGTTTGCTGCGCTCGCACTTTCGCAATTCGTCTCTTCAGCGCAGCCTATGAGCGCCGAGGAACGATACCAGATTGGAAGAGTGGTTGCGGCAGCATTGCTCTCGATCTATCCACCATATGACAATCCGGAAGTATCTCTCTATCTTAACAGGCTGGCGCAGGGTATTGCGCTGTTCACGGGAGACCGCCGATTCGCTGGAGGTGTTCGCGTACAGGCTCTTGATAGTCTTGAAGAGCATGCATTTTCAACTCCTGGCGGACACATCCTCATTACGCGGGGGCTTCTGCGAAGGCTTGCTTCGGAGGACGAGCTTGCAGCCCTTCTCGCACACGAAATTGCACATGTCGTGCTGGGACATGGCATCGAGACACTCATGAATGCCCGGATGAGTGAGCTGGTGACCCGCTATGCCAGTCTTTCCGCCGCAGTCGCAGCCAATCCCGAAAGTGAAGCGGCAATCAGGCTGTTTTCGGCTCTGGTGGCGGATATTACGACTTTCTACGCGATGCAAGGCTACTCTCAGGTCATGGAATTCGAGGCTGATGAGCTGGCAATCGTGATCCTGCGGAGGGCAGGCTATTCGCCATCAGCTCTTCTGGCATTGATTCAGAGGCTCAATCCTTCTGTATCCGGCAGCGCTGCCGATGCTGCAAACTATTCCATGCTGCATCCTCTGCCTGATCAGAGAATAGCGAGAATCGCCGGCATTCTGGCAGTGCCCAGACAAGGAGAAACGCCGGGAGATCGCCTGCCCCGTCTTCTGCTTGAAGATCGCGCATCGAAGGACGGAAGCGGCAATATTCGCAATATCGGGATGGACTGGGAGAGCGTGAGAGAAGACCTTCTTGAGGGGCTTCCAGCCATACCGACCGAGAGGTTGACACAGCTTGCAGCAAGGCGACAGGAACGCTTCGAAGCGATGAGGAGCCTATGGTAGGCACAAGGACTACATCATGGAAGGTGCATGTTCTCTCGGTGCTTGCGGGCGTATTGGCTGCCTTGCTGGTAGTGCTGACCGGCGCGGGAACAAGACTCTCCTTTGCCCTGTATGACGCGGCAATGCGGAGACTTGCCGCGGCAACCTCTGTAAATGCAGAGGCTGGAAGGATCGCACAAGGGCTGGATGATCCAGCATCCCTAGTGCTCGTGGAGATTGATCAGCAAAGCCTGGAGTGGGTGCAGCATGAACTGGCGCTTGGCTGGCCATGGCCGCGGGAACTGTACGGTGTGATGGCCCGATTTTTCAGATTCGCCAGGGTGCAGACTTTTGACATTCTGTTTTCCGAAACCTCGGTGTATGGTCCAGATGATGATGCACGCTGCGCTGCAGCAATGGAGGAGGCAGGCAATGTGGTGGTAGCGCGCACCCTTGCTGCTCCTTCCAGGATTGCGGCACCGCATATAGCGTCGGGGCATGTTCAGGCAGTCCTTGATCAGGATGGCATGGCGAGGCGCTATATGCTCTGGATTGCACGGGATGGAGAACGTCTGCCTTCTCTGGGGCTGGCAAGCCTTCAGAAAGCCGGCTGGACCATACCCGAATCCCTGGCCTCAAAGCAGCACGTCAGGCTCCGTTTTGATGAAGATGTCAGATTCAGAAAGCTGTCGGCAGCCGAGGTGCTGCATGCCGCAATGCATCCTGCAACGTCCTCTCTCACACCGGAGGGATTCAGAAATGCCATTGTGGTTGCAGGTTTGACTGCACCCGGCCTTCTCGACCGACAGGCTGTGCCCGTCTCAGCTGCCTATCCAGGTATGCGGATCCATGCGACCTTTATCGGCAACGCGATGCGTGGGACGTTCATTGAAGAAGCCCCGTGGCCTGCTCGTGGTTTGGTTGTGATCATGCTGGCAGTCGCAGGTGCGGCACTCGCCATGGCGCTCGCTCTGGGGCTCGAGCAATCGGTACGTCGCCATGCACTGGCCAGACAGAGGCAGGTTTCGCAAGGAGCGCAGGCTGCAGCCACAGTCGGCTCAGGCGCGAATTCCCAAGGGGATGCTGCTCTTGCGCATGCAGAACTGCACAGGGGTCGTGCACAAACACCGGCAACCGCACCATTGCTGGCTGCAGGCATGGCAATCAGTATCGTAGCCGCCGCCGCAGCCACCAGTGAACTTCTGTTCAGAAACGGCATCTTCCTTGATATTGTGCCGGGAGCCTTCGCTGCACTGGTCTCGTTTCTTGTGATGATCGTGCTCTCAGTGCGTCGTGAACAGGCGCGCAAGGCATTTCTGGAAAAGGCGTTCGGTCTCTACCTTGCTCCGGAAGTCATCAGCGAGATGGCTGCAAGCGACCAAGCACTGGAGCTTGGTGGTACACGCAGAGTTATCACGGTGCTGTTCAGCGATCTCCAGGGATTCACCAGTATTGCCGAGACCTTGCCGCCCGAGCGCCTGACGGCCTTCATGAATCGCTACCTGGGGCTCATCAGTGAAGAGATCCTGGCTCGCCGCGGTACGCTGGACAAGTATGTAGGCGATGCGGTCATGGCATTCTGGAATGCACCCCTCGCTGAGCCCAGGCATCCCTTGCTCGCCATTCTGGCGGCTGCTGCAATCCAGGAACGTCTGGCCAGAGAAGCGCAGTCATTCTTGCAGGAATTCGGCGTGCAGCCCGTTACCCGCATCGGTATTGCGACCGGAGAGGCAGTGGTAGGCAACCTCGGTTCTCGATCGCGATTCGCCTACACGGCAATCGGCGACTGTGTGAATGTTGCCAGCAGGCTCGAGGCTGCCAACAAGCTGCTTGGTACACAGGTCCTGGTGGCAGATGCAACCGTTGAGCATGCAGGTGCAGCTCCTGATGGTCAGCTTACGATTGATGATGGATCCCGCCAATGGACGTTGCGTGCTCTGGGGTTGGGACTTCTGGAAGGGAAACAGATCCCTGTCAGGGTCTGGAGTTTTCATGGCGAGGAATGGAGCGGGGGCTGTACACCATGGGAAGGGGTCACCAGCCTCTCAAAATAGGAGAAGCAGGAGGAGGGGGACAGCCATCACTGCCCAATCTGCCGCATTGAATGGGCGAAGGCGCAAGGCTCTGTCAGGGTTGTAGCCACGTACCTCCATCGCCAAGGAAGTACGATACGCCTGGCGCATGCCGGCAAACACAAGCTGTTGCAGCATGCCGAGGGAACGCAGTACATTCCTGCGACGCAAGCGTATGCCTCTTATCTCGCCAGCCTCGTCGATGCGCGTGTACAGATCGAAGATCCTTGGCAGAAAGAGAAGGGTCAGAGTGATAAATATGCCTGGATCATCAGCTATATCGGCATGGGGCGCAGAGCCATCCGTATCAACCTCGATTGCATCACCTGTTCCACCAGGTGAGGTCACCGAACCTCTGGCTGAGGCAATCACGTTGCCGGTGCGCCTGCTCGGTCGGATTCTGATGAGAGCCTTTCTCAGCAGCCGCCAGCCTGCCGTGATCCAGTCTCCTATCTCGGCGATTCGTGTCGTCGCATAGAACGCGCGGGAGAAGAGAAACACTGCCACAAGTCTGAGAGCATAGTATGCCGATGGACCCAGTGTGGCAGGATCGAACAGCCTTCCGTCGCCAGGCAGCACACCTCGAACGATGGCCGCAAAAAGGCTCAGCCACAGCACAAAGCCTATCGAAGCGCCTCCATGTAACGGCAAACCCCATTGCAGCACTGTTGCTGCCAACGCCAGCGCGAGCAGTAGTGTCACCCCGGACTTCATGACCAGCGAAGTAATCGCAAGCAGAAATATCAGTTTTGCAACCGGATGCAATCTGGCAAGAGGGCTCGCGCCCGGCTCGAAGGCAAAGGGATTCAGCCTCTGACGAGCCATGGGAAATGGTCCTCATAGGGGCATGCAAGCCCGCACCGATCGAAAATATCGAGTGAAGCACTGAAGGGTGCATCGTCGAACACAAGATTGCCGGCGTCGAGCACGATCATCCGGCTGGCCAGTCTGAACATTTTTTCGATTTCATGGGTGAGGACGATGATCGTTTTTCCTTCGGATCTGAGCCGTGTGAGCACCTCAAGCACATCCCGTACCGAAGGGAGATCCAGATTGGCAAAAGGCTCATCCAGGATGATGCAGGAAGGGCTCATTGCCAGCACGCCTGCGAGCGCGAGCCTGCGGCGCTCGCCTCCCGAAAGAGTATGAGGACGGCGGGATGCAAATCCTGCAAGATTTGCTTCTTCAAGCGCTCTCTCAACCAGGGCATCAAGTTCCTTGCCAGTCATGCCCAGGTTGGCAGGGCCAAAGGCAACATCCTCAGCTACGGTCTGGCCGAAAATCTGCGATTCTGTATCCTGGAATACGTAGCCTACTTCCCGCCGTACACGCGGGATAGAGGTGTGGAGCGGCACACCCCTGAAATACACCATACCTGATGTGGGTCGTGACAGACCTACAAAATGCCGCATGAGCAGTGACTTGCCTGCTCCATTTCTGCCTGCTACCAGAATGCATTCGCCATCGCTGATGCTCAGAGATAGAGCGTCCAGGCCTTTTCTGCCATCAGGGAAGACATGGCAGAGATTTTCGGCTCTGAACAGCTCAGGCATGATGGTCCGGCGAGTCAAGCATCTGAAGGCCCTTTACCAGGGCAGGGGTGAGTGCGGATGCGATGGCAATCTTGATCGCATCGCCCAGAAGGAAGGGGAAGAAGCCTGCTGCCAGCGCTTTTGCCCAGGTTGCATTGAGTACCATCCTGAGCCTGACAACACCGAAGAGATAGACAATCAACATAGCTGCGAGGCCGGCAAGAGCATTCCAGTACCATGCTCGCTTTCCGAAGCGGGCGATGAGCCCGGCAGCAATGACGGCAGGGATATAGCCTATCAGATACCCACCTGTAGGACCCGCGAATTTGGCGAGTCCCCCGGTACCTCCCGAAAATACCGGCAGTCCTGCCGCTCCCAGAAGAAGGTACAACGCGACCGAAACAAGTCCCCAACGTGGGCCGAGCACCATTCCGGCAAGGAGGATGAACATGTTCTGCAGAACGATAGGCACGGGAGTGCCAGGGATGGGAACCGCGATATATGCTCCTACCGAAATCAATGCCGCGAAAAGGCATGCCATGATTGCTCTGGTTATCTTGCTGTCCATGCGATACCTTCCTTTCAAGGGCGCACAATGCCAGAATTCGGGAAGTTGGTCAAGTCAGATATACACGTGTAAAGATTGCAGAAACCTTGCTATTAAGATAAAAAGCCACGGACGGCATTGACCTCCGCCCGTGGCCTTCAGCAGCAGCGTCCGTACGTCAGATGCGGCCGGCGATGCGTGCTTCTGCAGTCTCGATTGCCTCCGGTACATCCATGCCAATCTTCCGCAGATGCTCCGGCGTGGGGCAGCCATCCATGGTCCAGCCGCGCCGGGCAAAGACGGCATCGACCAGCGATTCGTACTGCTTCATGCGGTATTCGCGGATGACTTTGAGTTTTTCCTCTACCGTCATGGTTGATGGATCAAGGCCGATCTTTTCGCGAATCTGCTTGTCGTAGCGCTCCTGTCGGGCAAAGTATTCATCGGGGAGCACAGGGCCGACAGCACGATATGGTGGATAGTCGTCCTTGCGGTGCCCGTACCCGCGCCTGATATTGAACAGACGCTGGAAATTGTACACGCGCTCGGATTGCAGGATGAGACCTTCCGGTGTCAGCGGCTCGCCCGTAATGGCGGTGTACAGGTCGCAGTAGTTCTGCACATGCTCAGGAACCTTGTTCGGCTCGGCATACTTGTGGTTGTCTGCAGGTTCGATGTCGTTCCATGGCAGCTTGCACAGACCCTGGAGACCGAACCAGGTGCGGAACATGGGGAAGTAGTGCAGCGCTTCGGCCTTCTTTTCGAAGGTCGGCAGGTGGTTGTTCACCATGTCCATGAAAATGAGCCATGCTTCGTCATGCTGGGGGCCTTTGTTCGTCAGGTAGTAGCCGCCTTGCTGAGCAAGCGATTCCTTGGAGATGTACTGGGACTGCTCGAGGCCCTTGCCATGCAGCGCGATATCCTTCATCAGCTGGGGATCCGCGCCAAGCTCGCTGACGAAATACTGGGAGAGGAATTTGACGCCCTTGCCAGCAAGCACGCCGAACGGCTTGCGCTCGACCATGTCATGGAGAATCTGCGCGGCGCCTTTCCAGTTGCCCCAGCTGAGGTCAATGCCCCCTGTGAATTCCGCATTGATGATACCGAGTTCCCAGCACTCCATGAGGAAGGAGGTGGTGGTGCCGAAGCTGATGGTGTCGATGCCGTAGGTATCGCAGTAGAAATTCAGCTCGAGGATACCATGGGGGTCATAGACATAGAGGTTTGATCCAACGCCTGCAGCTGTCTCGTATTCGGGGCCATCGACGCAGACTTTCTGGCCTTTGTAGGGACCGGTCTGGAGCTCGAAATGATCGACCGCATGGGCGCATGCCAGTGTACAGCCATACCAGCAGCCATCGGGGAGATGCTGGCTGAGCAGTTTTTCCCACACCCAGCTCGCTATTTCCGGACCCTTGGGATCCTGGCCATAGCGATGGTTCTTGGTGGGAAGGAGGTCGTAATCATTCATGACCTCCATGAGGTGTGCAGTACCCTGGCGGCGCATCTTGCACTGGCGGTCATCATTGACCACTATCTCGCGATGCAGCTTGAGGCCGATGCGCTGGACTTCTGCAGGATTGGCGGCGCCGTTTGAGTCCTGATGCACGCCGGCGTACCGAACGACCAGCGCCTTGAGCTTCTTGTCTCTGAAGACATGGCCAATGCCGCCTCTGCCTGCCTGCTTGACGCGAACGCCCTGGCGACGCTTGTCGTACAGCGAGAAGTTGAGCAGACCAAGCGGGCTCACTTCCGCGCCACGGCCCGAACTCACCACGGATACGTTCTGCAGATCCTTTTCATCGTGTGCGAAGGCATGGGTAAGCAGTTCTGCGAGTACGTGCGTGTCGGTGGGGAGATCGGCAGGGGCTTCCAGCAACTGGATGGTACCTTCATTACCGTCGATGAAGACAATGGTTTCCTTCTCCGCCTTTCCCTGGAGTTCGAGAGCATCAAAGCCGGAGAATTTCAGGAAGGGACCGAAGAAGCCTCCGACATTGGAGTCGATGGGGATATCGGTGAGTGGCGAGATCGAGACGACCAGGCTCTTGCCCGATCCGGGATAGTTCGTATTGCCGCAGATGGGGCCCATGGCAATGACGATTTCGTTCTCGGGGTCATTCCATTTGGTGGTTGGTCTGGTTCCATCCCAGAGAAGCTTGAGGCCAAAACCCTTGCCACCGACAAATTTGGCCTTCATGGTCTCGGAGACGGGTTTTTCGGCAATAGTGCGCGTCCCGACGTTGACGTACAGGGTACGCATGTTGTAGCCCCGTTTCACAGGCCTGAGTTCGTAGTGCTGTTCCGCGAGGACATTGAAGTCTTTTCGGGTGTAGGTGCTCATGGTTTACTCCTTGGGCTGTGCTACGGCCGCAATGACTTCGGCCCAGGCGCGGGATTCCGCTGTCTCTTCTTTTTCGGCGATGCTGAGCGCATCCTTCGGGCACTCCTTGGCGCAGGCGCCACAGGCGATGCACTTGAAAGGATAGCGGTGACCGGGGAAGAACCGCATGGCACCAATGGGACATACAGCAACACAAGCCAGGCAGCCGACGCAGAGATTCTTGTTGATCATGACTACGCCGGTTTTTGCTACGGTGATTGCCTGAGTGGGGCATTCCTGTACGCACTTGCGGCATTCCTGGTCACAGGCGACCAGATGGAACTCGCCTCGGCCCTTGTCCTGTACCTGGATTGCGGATTTTGCCGGATTGTCTTCCTTGAAGTAAAGCGTGGAACACACCGCGGTGCAGGTCATGCAGCCGACGCATTTCGAATCGTCGGTCTTGAGATATTTGATCACGGCCTCGTACCTCCTTCGTGTTCGGACTCTTTTCCCGCGCATGTGCCGGAAGGCGCCTGCGAGGATCGAACTGCTGAAGCTATCGGATGTATCCGCAGTAGTATACACGTGAATTTTGTAGCCGGCAACGAAAAAAAGTGTGCCAGGGTGGCTGGATCCAAAGGACATGCTTCACCTGTCAGAGGCGGCTGTTGCTTCGGGTTGCCACCCATGCCGTCCTCAAGGTATGTTATGCATATGACAAGAGAGAGCATACGCCAGAGGCTGGCAGAAGCTCGTGTCGGCATCGCCGGTCTCGGCGGGCTCGGATCCAATTGCGCTGCAGCCCTGGTCCGCGCAGGCGTCGGTTCACTGGTCCTGGTCGACTTCGATATCGTTACCGAAAGCAATCTGGACAGGCAGTTCTATTTTCATGATCAGATAGGGCAACCCAAGGCTCATGCTCTTGTGGAGAATCTGAAGCGCATTGATCCAACAGTGCATCTCGAATCCTATGTGCTCGAGCTCGATCCTGCGACCGTGCTGGCTCTCTACCATGACTGTGACGTAATTGTCGAAGCGTTTGATCTCGCCGAGGCGAAAGAAATGATTATCGAGACTGTATTGACCCGAATGCCTGAAAAGTGGCTTGTTGCAGCCTCGGGAATTGCTGGCTACGGTCGTTTCGAAGCCCTCCACGTCATGAAAAGCGGGCAGCTCGTGCTGTGCGGAGATGAAGAGAGCGAGGTCGGTCCGGAAGCTCCCCCGCTCGCTCCCAGGGTGGGTATTGTTGCAGCAATGGAAGCCGATGCCGTGCTTGAAATCTTACTCTCGGACAACAGATCGTGATGCCGGAGGACATCATGAAACTCGTGGTGAACCATGCAGAAGAGTCATTTTCAGAAAAAACAATGACGGTACGCGACCTGCTCAAGGCCAAGCGATGGTCTTTCCCTTTGATCATCGTGAAGGTCAATGGCAGACTTGTCGAGCGGACTGAGTACGATCATTACAGGCTTGCAGATGGCGACAATGTCGAGCTGTATCATCTGGTGAGTGGTGGCTGAGGAGCAGTGTCATGAGATTGGTTATCAATGCCAGAGAAGAGCATTTTCCCCATGAGAGCATGACCGTGCATGATCTGATCGAGCATCGCCGCTGCATGACTCCTTTCCTGCTCGTAAAGGTCAATGGGCAAGTCATCGAACGCACACGGCACGCCGATTGCATTTTGAAAGATGGTGACCAGGTGCTGCTCTTCAATCTTGTGGGTGGCGGATGATTTTTTCAAAGTACCTGTTGACAACCCCCTGGTGCATGCATTAAAAGGGATAGCAATGAAACTGCATATTGGCTCCCTGAATAATCGCCTCAATAATAATCCCGACAGAATGGCGGGATCGGAGCCATGCATGCAGTCATGAAGTAGAGTGTCTGGCATGCAGAAGGCAAGGCCGGTCCCGTTAGGGGCCGGCCTTTTTCTTTTTCTGCAGTGGTCCAGGCAGGCAGAAACGCGAGCTTCCAGGGGACCTTACAGTCCTTGCATGGACAGCCACACGGCAGGAGAAGACTGCGGGAGGTGCAGGGGATGTACGACAGACAACACATCCCCGGTGGCAATGGTGGTGTTGGAGTTTGACTGGCATCAGAAGCGGCGTTGCCGCGGCTATGCCGGCGCACGACATTCCATCCATCGAGGAATTTGCCATGAGACAGTTCGAAAGCCTGCCCAGACAGGAAACCACCATCGGAGCATCCCTGGCTTCATTTCAGAAGCACCTGCAACAGTGCGGCACTTCATTTTCAGAGCATCTGCGTGCCGCCCATGTGAATCGCTGGCAGAGCGACACGCTTCGCCATGCCCTCACGGTCAGGACAGCGTTGGTCCTAGGTTTGCAGGAATTTCTGGTAAGCCGTGGCATACTCAACATCGATCGAGTCTCGCTGTCTCCTGTCACCGATCCGCTGTGTCATGATGTTGAGCACGTGCCTGTGATCTCGTATCAGGGTACCGCCTATCGCACTACCCATTCGATGATCTACTCCAAAATGCTCGCCTGCGTTGCACCTGGCATCAAAGGCGTCTATATCGATTCACCCAACATACGACTGGAGCTTCCCTCTTCCAGCATGCGGGGCAAGTACCTCATCGATTTTTCCCAGATGGACATAGAAGTCAAACGCGCATCCATGCTCTCCGAAGATGACTATTTCGACCAGCCCGAAGCGATCGCCGCGTCGCTCGCCGAGGAAAGAGACCGTGCGCTCGATTTCTTTGAGGACATGATCATTCATGCAGTGCGGAAGATACTGGCTCTGGCCTCGGAGTCTCTTGAGGCACTTGGCGTGCAGCTTGCGATACCTGCTAAGCCCTTCCCGCGATTCTATAAGGACGAGGAGCCGGATCACCAGGATCCCATGCTCGAAGCCCGCCTGGGAGGCAAGGCGAAGGCGCAGTTCTTCTGGGTGCTGGGGCTTCTGAGGGAAAACTATGATCTGGTGTATCCCTATCTGCAGCGTGATGGGTCGAGAATAGCGAAATCATCAATCAGATCAAGGCAGGTGTACAACTATGACCTCTGCGCGGCACCACTGTATGCCGACGGCAGTCTGGGGAGAGCATACGAGGTGCTGTCTGGTGGGTTGCGTGAATGGGTCCATTCGGCAATCGTGGCAAGGCTGCTGGACAACGGCATACTGCAGGAACCGCCGCGCTTTGATGATTCCGGCAACATCCTCAACATGGAAGCGCTGGATGGCTACGGCCCATTTCTGGCGGTGACCGCGATGCGTGACAGTGATGGCAGGCCGATATTCCCCCAGACCTTTGGTGGCGGTCTTGGTATAGAGCGAACGCTGTTTGCGCTGCTGCACGGTCCACAAGCGCAGACAATCGACCAGCTGACCTGCTTCGGCAAGAACCCTGACAGGGAGCTTCCTTTCCTGTTCTGAGCATTGCCGGAAAGTCGCCGGCCATGCGACCATGAAGCGTGGTGAAGCCATATACAGGCGCTCGAAGGACGGCTTCGAGCGCCTGCGTGACTTGCTCAGCTTGCAGATTCGTCAGCCACGCAATCAGACGGGATCAATCCCAGTCCAGCAGCCTCCGCTGACCTTCGAGTGCGCGAAGCTCCGTAAGGTCCTGGCTGAATTCCAGGGTTCCCACGTACCTGCCCTGCGCATCGTAGAGTGCGTGGTATTCAATCAGGATGAATCTGCCGCCCATTTCGAGCCAGAATCTTGCCTTGCTTTTTTCCTTCTTTCTGAATGCTTCCAGTATTCTGTTGACGGTTGCGACCGATTTCTGAGGGTGGCAGTTCTGCACCGCCCGGCCGATGACAGCGGGGCTTCTGGGGAACAGCCGATGTGGCGAGTCGGAATAGTACACTACTCGATCCTGATCATCGACGATCGAAATATCCACTGGCATGGTCGTGAGTGCCAGATTGAGCAGCTCTCTGGGGACCTGCCCAGTAGCCAGCTCGAGGAGCGGCTGCACTGCAGTGTCTGCATCGCCTGGGGCGGGTACCGGCGCTGAAGGAGCAGGCGCGGAACTACCTGGCTCTCCGGCCTTTCCTGGACCAATGGCTCCTGCCAGCACCAGATGAGGATCGTACAGCGCACCTGGCCTGATCCATGCAAATCCTATCGCGTCCTCGCCCAGTCTGATCTCGGCCCAATCCCGGTCGCTCAGACGGCGCTGTGCTTCCGGAAAGAGGATGTGCTCCTCCATGAAGATCATTCGGCTCATCGCGTGCACCAACTGATGCAGCACGCCTATTGCGGATTTGTCATGACGGCTGAGCCTCTGTCTGGCCTCCTTGAGCATGGTGCGGATCTCATCGTGCTTGCCCCACATAACTCTTGAAGGGCCGGTAAACTGTACGCGCTCAAGATAGGGGAAGAGCTGGTTTTCCTTTCTGGTGTAATGGATGATGATCGGGGAGAGCGCTTCGAGTGCCTGGGCAACAGCATCAGCTTCGCCAAGTCCCAGACGCCAGGCGATCACAGCTTTTTTCAACGCCCTGATGTGTCTGCGTGCCTGTCGGTTTTCCTCCTGCATGGTGTGCAGCGGGTGTCCGGGGGTCGTCACGGATGTGCCGCTCTTCCCTAATGACGACCTGAATACCTCAACGTGCACCTCACAGAGTCTCTGGACTTCCTCGACGGGCATGCCGCCTTCGATCAGCGCCTGTTCCATTTCAGCGACTTCCGCAGCGCTCACGCCGTCAATGAGCCGTGCAAATTCCTTCTTGACTTCCGCAACCGGCTTCCCTGCATGCAGAGACTGTATGATGTGCTGAAGTCTGGCCTGTTTTTCCCTGTCGATTGTCAAATGTTCACTCATCTCGTGCTCCTCGATCCAGAAGATAGCGGAAGCGCGGGATGAGTGCTGTAACCTGTGTTACAGATTTCTTTCCTGAATGATGCCGTCTGCTGCGCGCATACCGGAAGCCCAGGCGGCCGTGATGCCCCTGCTGGTGCCTGCTCCGTCGCCGGCAAAGTATATACCTTCCTTGACCCGGAAGAATGCATCAACGAAGGAAGGGCGGTTCGCATAGAGCTTGATTTCTGGGTAGTACATGATGGTCGAAGGATGCAGCAGGCCGGGTACGATCGAGTCTAGCAGCTTCATGGCGTTCCAGATGGCACGCATGATCTTGGCAGGCATGCAGAGGCCGATATCGCCCGGGGTACAGGAGGGAAGGGTAGGCTCAAAATCGTAGAGGTCGCCAGTGAAGGATTCGGCAAAGGAGCGCTTGCCAAGCCTGAAATCGCCGATTCGCTGCATGATGGGTTTGCCGCCGCCCAGCAGCGATGCCTGCCGCCCCAGCATTTCTGCGTAACGCTGGCCGGACGCAAGTGGCTGAGTGAGGGTGACGGTCTTGAGCATGGCGAAATTGACCAGACCATTGGCAGGCCTGTTGGCCGACCAGGCGTGGCCATTGACGGAATACCAGTAGCCTTCCTCTTCGTTGCCGTATTTTTCCTGCACGACATGTGCCGCCCGCGAATTCGTGCAGAAGGTTCTGGTTTTCTTGGGGAAGAGAAACTTGGGATCGTAATAATCGCGTACGATGGGATAGTGCTCTTCCCGTGTCTCAATGCGGACACCTATATCGACTACGTTGTCGCGGAATTCGATGCCAAGCTCTTCCATGAGTCTCTGAAGGAAGGAAAAACCGCCACGGCCGGGAGCGATGATGCAGTCCCGATAGGAAAGCTCTCTCCTGTCGGTGAAAATGGTTCTGGTTGTGTTGTCGATGCTCAGCATCTCCTCGCCCAGGCTGATTTCTGCCCCCATGGTCTGGAGGCGCGCCGTGAGCTGTCTGATGAGTTCGAGTCCGCCATCTGTTCCAAGATGGGTCTGTCGTATGTCGAGGAGGGTGACGCCTATTTTTTCCGCGCGTTTGCTGTAGGTGTGCAGGTTCTGCTTCTGCATGATGCGGGGCTGGAGGAATGCTTCCACTCTGGCGAGATAGTGTTCTGCAGTCTTCTGATCCCAGCACTCGAGAGGAAAGCCGATGGGATAGGTAAAATTCATTTTGCAATCGTTGCGCAAGCCGCCCGAGGAAACCTGCAGTCTGTCCAGCAGGAGAATCCTGAGCTGTGATGCGCGCTCGAGCAGCGCAAAGGCTGCACCGAGTCCTGCCGGCCCGGTGCCTACAATGACAACATCATAGTGTTCCATCGATATTCCATTACAGCACAGGAAGACAGGGTTTGCAATCAGCCTCGCGGCAGGGCTGCCGCCATCCCATGTTCATTATTCTTGAAACTAACAGCTGCCAAGGCTGACCATGTTCACCGGGCTGCCGCCATCTCATTTTCCTCATTCTTGAAACATACCGAAAAGACTCGCCGGCAACCCCTGCCGCTTCAAGAATATGCAGAATCCGGCACAATTCATGCAAAAAATATTTGACAGAATCCAAGATGCGTTCTACCATTCAAAAAGTCCTATCAGAATTTGAAATGGACGAATCTCCAGGAGGTATTTCATGAAGAAAGCGGTAGGTTTCGCCCTGCTGGCTGCTGCCCTCGCGGCTCTGGTACTCGCGTGCGGCCCGGCAGCACCGAAGACTGTGAAATTCGGCGTGTTCGAGCCTCTCACTGGCGCGAACGCCGGTGGTGGCGCCCTCGAAGTTGAAGGCATCAAGCTCGCCAACGAGCTCTATCCCACCGTCAAGGTAGGCGACAAGGAATACAAGATCGAGCTCGTGCTCGCCGACAACAAGTCCGATAAGGTCGAGGCGGCGAATGCTGCTCAGCGTCTTGTCGACAAGGACAAAGTCAATGTGGTTCTCGGTTCGTGGGGCTCTTCGCTCTCCATGGCTGCCGGTCCCATTGTCAAGAACGCGAAAGTCTCCGCCATCGGTCTGTCCTGCACCAACCCGCTCGTCACCAAGGGTAATGAGTATTACTTCCGTGTCTGCTTTATCGATCCCTTCCAGGGCACGGTTATGGCCAACTATGCCGTCAAGAATCTTGGTGCCAAGAAAGCGGTCATCATCCGCGAAGTGTCCAATGACTACTCGGTTGGTCTGGCCAAGTTCTTCGTCGACAGCTTCAAGCAGCTTACCGGCGATGAGAATTCCATTCTTGCCGAGCTGAACTACAACACCGGCGACACGGACTTCTCCGCACAGCTCACCGAAGTCAAGAAATTCAAACCCGATGTCATCTTCGCACCCGGCAACTACACCGAGAGCGCCCTGATCATCAAGCAGGCCAAAGAGCTCGGCATCAATGTGCCGTTCCTCGGTGGCGACACTTGGGAAACCCCCGAGTTCATCGATGTGGGCAAGCAGGCAGTCGAGGGCGTGGTCTTCTCCACCTTCTTCGCGACCGAGGTGCCCATCACCGAGACTTCAAAGGTATTCCTCGACGAGTACCGCAAGAAATACAACAAGGAGCCCGCGGCGGTTACAGCACTTGGCTTTGACGGTTATCTTGTCGCCCGCGACGCAATCCAGCGCGCTGGCAGCCTCGACAAGGACAAGATCCGTGAGGCTATTGCTGCCACCAAGGACTTCCCCGGTGCAGCTGGCATGATCACCTTGAATGAAGACGGCGACGCAGTGAAGAGCGCCGTCATCAAGACGATCAAGAATGGCCAGTTCACCTACATGGCCACTGTTGAGCCATAACCGGATGCAGGATATGCGCATGGTCTGCTGCAGGATGCTGTGCAGTGCCATGCGCATTGTTCAGAACAGAAAGGGGTTGCCCCATGCCGGATGAGTCTTGAAGGCAGGCGCCCCTTTTTTCGTAATTCAGAGGGCTCATGACACTTTCACTGCTTCTCCAGCACATAGTGAATGCATTGTCGCTCGGCAGCCTGTATGCCCTTATAGCCATCGGCTATACCATGGTGTATGGCATCCTCAGGCTCATCAATTTTGCGCACGGCGATGTGTTCATGCTTGGTGCGTATGTCGCCTTTTACGGCATTACTCTTGTTTCTCTGCCCTGGTGGGCAGCGCTCCTGATTGCAATAGTGTTGACAGCCATGTTTGGCATCGGTCTGGAACGGGTCGCATACAAGCCGCTCCGCGACTCTCCCCGAATTTCCATAATGATAAGCGCCATTGGTGCTTCCTTCCTGCTGGAAAGCCTTGGCGTGCTGATTTTCGGCGGCAGACCGAAAGGCGTGCCGGTTCCTGAAGTCCTTTCGAGGGTTATCCGGATCGGTCCAGTCTCCACGGTCGTCATCAGTCTCATAATCCCGCTGTTTACATTCGGTCTGCTTGCAGTGCTTGTCTATATTGTCAATCGCACCAAGACCGGTATGGCGATGCGTGCAGTTTCGACGGATATCGAGGCATCACGACTGATGGCGGTTGATGTCAATCGCATTGTCAGTTTTACGTTCGGCATCGGCTCGCTGCTTGCTGCATTCGGCGGCATCATGTGGTCCTTCAAGTATCCACAGCTGAATCCGCTGATGGGCGTCATGCCGGGTCTGAAGTGTTTCATTGCTGCGGTCATCGGTGGTATCGGCAGCATTGGCGGCGCAGTGCTCGGCGGCTTCCTGCTCGGCGGTATTGAAATCATGATTGTTGCATTCCTGCCGACACTTTCCGGATATCGCGATGCTTTCGCGTTTGTGCTTCTTATCGTGGTTCTTCTGGTGAAGCCCACGGGACTGCTCGGCAAGCGGCAGACTGAGAAGGTGTGACCATGAAAACCAATGCAACTGCTTCTCCTTTGAAGATAACACGGAACAGGCTCTACACCTTGATTGCCCTGGGCGCGTTTGTCGTGCTGGCGATTGTGGCCGACCTGTTCTTCGATGCCTTTACGCTCCGCGTATTCAATCTCTGCGCCATCTACATCGTGCTGGCGCTGTCACTGAACATGCTCAATGGCTTTACGGGACTGTTCTCCCTTGGGCATGCAGGCTTCATGGCGGTTGGTGCCTATGTCTGCGCGCTTCTCACCATGTCGCCACAGCTCAAGGACATGAATTTCTTTCTCATGCCCATGGTGCCCTGGCTGCGCAATGTCACGATTCCCTTCCTGCCCGCCATCATCATCGGTGGCCTGGCAGCGGCATTTGTCGGTTTTCTCATTGGCGCACCCGTGCTGAGGCTGAGAGACGACTACCTGGCAATCGCTACGCTTGGATTTGGTGAGATCATCCGCGTGCTCATTACCAATGCCCAGCCCATTACCAATGGCGCGCAGGGGCTCAAGGGGCTTCCGCGCTTCTCTACTACTTTTACAGTGTGGATTGCTGCAGCGCTGGTGACGCTCTTCATGGTGCTGCTTATGCGCTCGAGCTACGGGCGAGCCATGAAGGCAGTCCGTGATGATGAGCTTGCCGCAGAAGCGATGGGCATCAATGTATTCAAGGTCAAGGTAACATCATTTACCGTGTCCAGTTTCCTTGCCGGTATCGGCGGAGCGCTGCTGGGTCACATGATCACGACCATTGACCCGAAGATGTTTACCTTTATGCTCACCTTCAACATCCTGCTGATTGTGGTGCTGGGCGGCATAGGCTCGATTTCCGGCTCCGTCATAGCGGCAGTGGTCGTCACTATCCTGATGGAGGTTCTCCGTTTCCTGGATGAGCCTCTGAATTTCATCGTCTTCAAAACGGCCGCAATGCCGGGCCTGCGCATGGTGGTGTTCTCCATTCTCCTCATGGTGGTGGTGATCTATCGTCAGCGTGGCCTGATGGGCAATAAGGAATTCAGCTGGGACATGCTCACGGGACTCTTCGTGCGCAAAGGCCGGAAAGGAGGCACCAATGTCTGAACCCACATCCGACCTGATGCTCCGTACCGACCATGTGTTCATGCGGTTTGGCGGCCTGACGGCGGTCAATGATCTCAATCTTGAAATCCGCAAGAATGAAATTGTAGGTCTGATCGGCCCCAATGGTGCCGGCAAGACAACGGCATTCAACGTGATTACCGGCATGTACCGGCCGAGTGAAGGCAAGGTGTTTTTCGGCAGCGATGACATCACCGGTCTCAAACCCCATCAGATTACAGCAAAGGGCATTGCGCGCACCTTCCAGAACATCCGCCTCTTCAAGGAAATGAATGTTCTGGAGAATGTGCTGGTTGCCTGCGACATGAGCATTGCGACAGGCATGTTCGGTGCCACGCTGCATCTGCCGGGTTATGTAAAGCGGGAGAAGGAAGCCAGAAAATTTTCCATGGAGCTGCTGGAGAAGGTTGGCCTGAAGCACCTGGCATTCGAAAAAGGCACGAGCCTGCCATACGGCCAGCAGCGCCGCCTCGAGATCGTGCGCGCGCTTGCGACCAGGCCAAAGATGCTGCTCCTGGATGAGCCTGCTGCCGGCATGAATCCCCAGGAATCGGTGGAGCTCATGGAGTTCATTCGCAAGATCCGTGATGAATTCGATCTGACCATACTGCTCATCGAGCACCATATGCAGGTAGTCATGGGGGTATGCGAACACATGTATGTGCTCGACTATGGTGTCACGATCGCTCATGGCGACCCTGCTTCGATCCAGAAGAACCCGAAGGTAATCGAAGCATATCTGGGGGTTGACTGATGCTGGAAATCAAGAAACTTTCTGTGCATTACGGAGGCATCCACGCTCTGCAGGGTATCAGCCTGTCGGTGCCCGATGGCAGCATCGTGACGCTGATTGGTGCAAATGGTGCGGGCAAGAGCACTACCCTGCGCTCAATTGTCGGCCTGGTCAAACCCTCGGGCGGCGAGATCGTATGGAATGGCAAGACCATTTCCGGTCAGGGTACCAAAGAGATTGTAGAGCAGGGTATCGTGCTTGTGCCGGAAGGCCGGCGCATTTTCCCAAATCTCACCGTTGAGGAAAACCTGTTTCTGGGCGCCTATGCACGCAATGACAAACCAGGCATCAAATCCGATATGGATCGCGTGTATGAGCTTTTCCCGCGCCTCAAGGAGCGTCGTCTGCAGAAGGGCGGTACACTCTCGGGAGGCGAACAGCAGATGCTGGCAGTGGGCAGGGCGCTGATGTCCAGGCCCAAGCTGCTGATGATGGATGAACCTTCGCTGGGTCTGGCGCCACTGGTCGTCAAGATGATTTTTGAAATCATCAGGCAGATCAATGCGCAGGGTACCACAGTCCTGCTGATTGAGCAAAATGCCAAGGCAGCACTCGAGGTAGCGCATTATGGTTATGTGCTCGAAACTGGACGCATTACCCTGGAGGGCAAGGGCAGGGATCTCCTGAATGATGACCGGGTACGGAAGGCCTACCTGGGCGAAGGGCAATAACATCACCTTGCATCTTCAAACAATGGTCATGGGAGAGGGCGGTGCGCAAGGCACCGCCTTTTATTATTATCTCCACGCCTTGGCCCGGCGCCAAAACACCGCGCTTTCCATAAGAGGAGGGGAAGGGTTGCAAGCCTATTGCCGCCGAAGCCGGGCATGCCAGACCAGCCGGCTGGTGTTTCTCAGGCTGCCGAAAAGCATGCATCCCATGAAAATCGTTGCGAAACCCGGTTCGAAGGAAAAAATGTCACCGAACGTGATGGCTCTGCCACTGAGCATGCTGAGTACGGTGGGAGCGAGGGCCACTGCAGCAATTCTG
Source organism: Spirochaetaceae bacterium (assembly GCA_026418115.1). GTDB lineage: Bacteria > Spirochaetota > Spirochaetia > Treponematales > Rectinemataceae > Rectinema. The sequence goes on from JAOABY010000015.1 coordinate 28,542, forward strand.
CACAGTATGCCAAGGATTGTCCGCAGGTAGGCAAAACGGGCATAGAGCTGAGAAAGGTTGCTTTCCCTGTATTTCAGCAGGTCCCGTGCCCACGCATACGCTGCCAGCGTCTGTGCAAAAAGGCTCAGTATGTAGATGGTGAAGGCAAAAGCAGCGAGTATGAGCACTCTGCGTGTGGGGAAGAGCCGTGTGCTCACCTTGCCGAAGAGAATGCGTTCCGCACCTGCAGTGAGCATAGGCAGCACGAAGTTCGAGATGATGACACCATCCTGTGCGCACAGTATGGCTATTGCAGCATTCCGTTCAGGATAGATGGTAATTCTCGATGAATATCCTTTTACCGATCCACCCTGATAGATCAGCCGTGCTCCATCGATTTCCCCGATGCGCCAGCCGAAAGCGGTATCTCCGTCCTTGTAGAGCGGCTGATAGAGGTTGGTAACATCAGCCGGCTTCATGCCCGGCAGTGCCTCGCCTGGTCGCGGGGCGACCAGAAAGCGGAGAAATCTGGCGATGTCGGCACCGGACGAGACGATCCCGTCGGATGCCGCCGCTGCAAAGGGAAGCTGCTCGCGATAGGGAAAGGCAATGCCGAAGAAAGAGCCGGCCCCCGGTGCGATGGTCGCAATTGATGATGGTTTTGCAGTAGTTACGTACATCTCGAGAGGGATGGTGATGTACTGCTCAAGCAGTTCCGGGAAGGACTGACCGGTAGCCCGTTCCATGGCGGCTGCAAGAATCCTGTAGGAAAGCCTGCTGCGCGTATACTGCTGAGTAGGGAAATGGGTTTCAAGAAAGAAACGTGGATCCGGCAGCCCCGCTTCAAGCCCTGAGGCGCTCGGCGTGAACATTGCGAGATCTCTTTCCGGAAAAGCCACTCTGTGCGCGGCGAGCATTCGAAGAGTGAGCTGCGCTCCGGTCTGCTTCTGACCGGCAAGTCTGCCCTGGATCTCTGCAAATTCAGGCAGATAGAAGTCCAGATGGGTGTCCAGTTCGATTCTTTTCTCGTTTGAGAGCTGATAGAGCAGGAAACCTGTCAGAATTTCGGAAGAGGGACCTATGTAGAGAGGCGTGTCTATTTCCAGAGGCTGATGCGTACCATCGAAGCCGAATGCCTTGTTGAGCGCGACCTTGCCATCCTTGATGACGACGATTTCATAGCCCACGCATCCCTGCCGTACACGCTCATTTGCAAAATAGCTCTCAAAGTCCCTGTATGCCTCAGGTCCAAAGTCCGGCAGATAGAATGCGAGCGCGGCGGCAAGCGCAATCACGATCCACGGCAGGAGTCGGCGCAGGAACTTCATGTACTGCCATGATACCAAGTGATGCCTCGATCAGGCAACTCTCGGCAGCCTTCCTGCATGGGGTTTGCATTGATATTCCTGTAAAATACCACACGCCGGCATCATGCATTCCGGTGCCGGCGTGCAGGATATCTGGGACGCATCAGAGGGTGAACAGAAGATCACCGTAAGTGGGCAGCGGCCAGTCCTCCCTGGGCACCACCCGTTCTACCTCGTCACAGGTGTTTCTGAGCTCATCCATCTGGGGCACCACTGCATCTCTGAAAACTCTGGCGCGGTCCAGCGGCTGTTCAGCCTTGAGCGCCTCGGCGAGGACTTTCTCCAGTTTTTCCGTGAGTTCGCTGAGCCTGCCGCCATACTGGGCAAGTTTTCTGGAAAGAGTTTCCGCCGTAAGAGCAGATGCGCCAACCGCGGAGAGGTCCGCTGCATTCCTCGCATAGCGGGCAGCCGCCCCGACCACGGCAGGAAGAATCGAACGCTTGATCATGTCCAGCATGAGTCCGGCTTCGATTTTTATCTGCTTGGAGTAGCGGTCAAGATAGATGGTATAGCGGGCTTCAACTTCTTCTGGCAGGAAGACGCCAAGCGAGGTCAGCATGCCGAGATTCTCCGGCCGGACAAGCTCCTGAATGGCGTCAACTGCCGACCTGAACATGGGCAGCCCGCGACGCGCCGCTTCCCGTGCCCATTCCTCCGAATAGCCATTGCCGTTGAAGACGACTCGGCGATGTTCCTTCCACGTTTCCGCAGCAGTGATGCGGGCAGCCTCAAGCAGCGGTCTGCCTTCTGCAATTAGCTGCTCCATGCGGGTGGCAAGTCTGTTCAGCGCTTCGGCTACTGCGGCGTTGAGCATGGTGAGCGGTGTGGAAACCGACTGAGAGGAACCCACCATGCGGAATTCGAACTTGTTGCCGGTAAAGGCGAAGGGGCTCGTACGGTTGCGGTCGGAGAAGTCCTTCGGGAGCTTGGGCAGGCTTCTGATTCCCAGCTCGATGAATTCCTTGTCCAGGTGGTTCCTTCCACCGCCATTCTCCAGTGAATCGAAAAGATCGAGCAGCGGCTCGCCAAGGAAGACGGAGAGGATGGAGGGAGGCGCTTCATGGCCTCCAAGACGTCGGTCATTGCCGGCGGTCGCCGTAGCAGCACGGAGCAAGCCGGCTCGCTTGTCGACAGCCTCAATGACTGCCATTGAGAACAGGACAAAGCGCAGGAAGGCCAGAGAGGCTTCTGCCTCATCCTTTGCAGCGGCAATCAGACCCGGATCGAAGGGGTTCACTCCTCGGTCCGTCGCTACAGACCAGTTGATATGCTTGCCCGAGCCGTTGATGCCATCAAAGGGCTTCTCATGGAGCAGCGCAGCGAGTCCGTGATGCGCGGCAACCTTCCTGATTGTCTCCATCACCAGCTGGTTCGCATCGGCAGCAATATTGGCTTCCGAATAGATGCAGGCAATTTCGAACTGATTCGGGGCGACTTCATTGTGCTGGGTTTTGGCGGCAATACCCATTGCCCAGAGCTCGCTGTTCAATTCATTCATGAAGGTAGCGGCTTTTTCATCAATGGCACCGTAGTAGTGGTCCTCGAGTTCCTGCCCTTTGGCTGGCATGCTGCCCAGCAGGGTGCGGCCGCACAGCATGAGATCAGGTCTGCGGGCATAGAGCGATGCATTGACCAGGAAGTATTCCTGTTCGGGACCGGCTGCGGTGATGATGCGCCTTGTTCTGGTATCGCCCAGCGTGCGGAGCAGTCTGAGCCCAGCTCTGTTGAGCGCTTCCATGGAGCGGAGCAGCGGCACCTTCTTGTCGAGCGCATGGCCGGTATAGGACACAAAGGCTGTGGGGATGCAGAGAATGTAGCGATCGGCATTTCGCTTGAGGAAGGCAGGGCTCGTGACGTCCCATGCAGTGTAGCCGCGCGCCTCGAAAGTGGCACGCAGTCCGCCCGAGGCAAAGCTTGAGGCGTCGGGCTCGCCTTTGACCAGCTCCTTGCCGGAGAATTCCATCAGAATACCGCCATTGGGCTGGGGCGAAACAAACGATTCGTGCTTTTCGGCGGTGAGGCCGGAGAGAGGGTGAAACCAGTGGGTATAGTGGGTTGCGCCATGATCCGATGCCCATTCCTTCATTGCGGCTGCAACGACTTCCGCCAGATCGAGGGTGAGCTCGCGGTTGCCCGCCTGTACTTCGAGAATCGCTTCAAACACCGAGCGGGGCAGGCGCTCGCGCATCACATCGTTGGAAAAACAGCGTGTTCCGAAATGTTCCGGCAGATTGAAAGCATCTGGAGTTGATGAGTTCATAGTTCCTCCTGCTGAAATATATGCAAAAAGCGTGCCAAATGATGTTGATTTTTTAATGTTCGCGCCAGTCTGGTGGTATTGTGGGTGCAAGTTTAAGCGGTATAAGGATAAAGTGTTGTGATGAGTTGCACGGACAGCAGCTGCGGATTTGACTGTGGCTGTCCGATGGTAGTAGAAAAATTACAAAATTGTAATTTTTTAAATAGAAAATTACAATTTTGTTCTAAATCGCTTGGGATCCAGTTTGTATTTCTGCAAGGCATACCGCAGACGGCGCTCGGTAATGCCCAGCCGTCTCGCTGCAGGGGCCGTCTGACCTCGCTCCAGCTTCAATGCCTCCATGATGAGCTCCCGTTCTACGCGTGCGACGGCAGCATCAAGGCCGCTGGCCGGCTCGGTACCGCTGGAAATGGCCGACTGCAGACTTGGAGGGAGATGGTAGGCGTGAATGACACCATCAGAGGCCAGGATGGCTGCCCGCATGATGCAGTTTTCGAGCTCGCGGACATTGCCCGGCCAATGGTACATGGTCAGCAGATCAAGGGCCGGCGTGGAGATGCGTCTGATTTTTCTTGTATTGGCACGATTGTGCAGCCCTACGAAATGATCCGCAAGCAGGATGATGTCCGCGCCTCGCTCCCGAAGCGGGGGCACCACAATGGGGAATACCGCCAGGCGGTAGTAGAGGTCGGCTCTGAATGTGCCTTCTTCTACTGCTCTCTGGAGATCGCGGTTGGTAGCGGCAATGATCCTGACATCGGAGGCAACAGGCTCGCCACCGCCAACTCGCTCGAAGATGCGTTCCTGCAGAAATCGGAGCAGCTTGATCTGGATGGAAGGTGAAAGTTCGCCGATCTCATCCAGAAAGAGTGTGCCGCCATTGGCGAGCTCGAAGCGGCCTTTTCGGCGCTCGGTAGCGCCGGTGAACGAGCCTTTTTCATGTCCAAAGAGTTCGCTCTCGATAAGGGATTCCGGAAGCGCTGCACAGTTGACTGCAAGGAAAGGACCCCCTGCACGCCTGCTCAGCGCATGAATGGCGCGTGCAGCGAGTTCCTTGCCGGTGCCGCTCTCTCCAAGCAGCAGGACAGTGGCATCGGTATCAGCTACGCGCTCTATGAGGCTGTACATCTGTCGCATGACCTTGGAGGTGCCAACCATCCCCTGCCAGCTCACCTGGGATTCATCCATGGACAGAGGTTCGAGACCTGACAGGGTGGCAAGAGTGTCTGTACCCGTGCTGTCGGTGGGGTCGGATACGGGGAAATCTCTCAGTACGAGCTGGTCTTCAAGCGCCTGGGCCAGATTTTTCATCGCCGCAAGAGCCCTGGATTTTTCGGATGCGATATCAGGCGCTGCTGTATCTGTCTCATCCTCGTTCGGAGACAGCGCCAGCGAGGCACTCACCACGAACTGTACCCGAGATTTGCTCCAGCAAGGCGCCTCACACCAGAGACGCGAGCCCTGCAAACGCAGCACAGGCTGTTCAGCCTCAAGACCTATGCCGCAGGGTCCTGCTCCCAGCACAACTTCGTTGCCCGCGGAACATCCGGATGCGCCACCAGCATGGACGGCGATCAGCCTGAGTCCTTCGGCATCCGCAGTCCTGCCAGCAATCGCAAAAGTCCAGCGGGGAAGGGCTTCATGCAGGTATTGCAGGACTTCCGGAAAGGCCTGCACCAGGTCCCTGCACCTGCTCATGGCATGGATGGCCTTGAGCACTGCAGATGCAACCGTCGCGTCGATCGAGCCAGACCATGGTGGCAATCCTTCAATATTGCCCATGTCTCTCTGCATACTCCAAAGCCATGGGAAAATCAATGGTGAGATGGGACTTGCCATGCTGCATTTCCGGGGAGCATTCGTCTGTTCCGACTCCTGTGCCATGCATAAATATGCATGCTGATGTCTTGCACTGAATCAACCGCTATGGTACAGTGAGGCCTGCCGAAGGAGGAGCGGTCCCCAAGAGTACCGCACATGAAGCGCCGGAAGCTGATGAAGGTGCGGGAAAGGGGAGGATCGCCGAAGGAGCAGTCATGGTTCCGGCAGGCTGTTCTTGGACGTCCGGGCTAATACCCGGCGGCTGTCGCGGGAATTCCACAGACCCGCGGAGCGCCTTGCGGCTGCCCATGATGCAGGTGCCACTCAGGGACTCGCTGGTCCCGGGCACCGGTCTATCCGCACCCTGCGGGCAGGGATCGGTGCAACCAGAGGTACTTTTCATGCATAGCGGCAGGCGGGTCTCCTTCGGAGCGGAGGCATCATGACCTGCAGGCAGCAGCATGAAAGGGGAGCAGCACCCCAGTCAAAAATTCCCGTTACCATTCTTGGAGCTACCGGCGTTGTAGGCCAGCGATTCCTGCGCAGGCTCGCCAATCATCCCTGGTTCGAGGTGCAACACCTTGCCGCAAGCGACCGTTCAGCCGGCAAAGCCTATTCCCATGCATGTCAGTGGCATCTCGGCGGCGAACCCTGGGCCGGTTTTGGAGACAAGCCCGTGCAGCCGTGTACGCCGGAAGCTGCATTCGCCCCCGTGGTCTTTTCTGCGCTTGATACCGGTCCTGCAAAGGAAATCGAACCGCTGTTTGCTCAGGCGGGTGCCATGGTCTTCTCGAATGCGAGCGCCTTCAGAATGGAACCGGATGTGCCACTGCTCATCCCCGAGCTCAATGCAGCCCATCTGCGCCTGATCGAGGCGCAGCAGCGGAGAAGAGGCTGGCCGGGCGCTATCATCACCAATCCGAACTGCACGACAGTCATGCTTGCATCTGCCCTGGCTCCACTGCATCGAAGTTTCGGTCTGCAGGCTGTTCTTGCCACGAGTATGCAGGCGATCAGCGGGGCTGGCTATCCCGGTGTTGCTGCAATGGATATCGTCGGCAATGTCATTCCTTTTATCAGAAATGAGGAACCCAAGGTCGAGACGGAATCCAATAAGATCCTGGGATCGCTCCTGGAGCATGAAAATGGGCCTGGCCTCACGCCTGCTCCTTTCAAGGTATCCGCTACCTGCACCAGAGTTCCTGTCCTGGAAGGACATACACTCTCGGTCTCGGTGAAACTTGCCAGACCTGCGTCGCTGCAGGAAGTACGCCAAGCCTTTGAGGCATTTGTGCCCGATACCGCAGGCTACGGCCTTCCAAGCGCACCTGCTCGCTTCCTTGTGCTGACCGATGCAGAAGACCGTCCCCAGCCAAGACGTGATGTAGAAGAAGATGAAGGCATGCGCATCCATGTCGGCCGCCTGCGAAGCTGCAGCATTCTTGACTGGAAGTTCGTGGTACTGGGTCACAATACCGAACGGGGCGCAGCCGGAGCCTCGGTACTCAATGCCGAGCTTGCACTTGCGCAGGGAGTTCTCCGATGAGTCTTGTCGTGATGAAATTCGGTGGAACGTCGGTAGGCAGCGCTGCACGAATGCGGGAAGTCGCTTCGATTGTGGCATCCAGAAGCGGCGAGCAGCGGCTGGTGGTGGTCTCAGCAATGGCAGGCGTCACGAATCAGCTCTTCGAGATTGCCGACCTTGCAAAACGGCATGAGACTTCCAGAGCAAGGGAGATCCTGCAGCTGATGGAAGATCGTCACGTGGCTACGGCGCGCGAGCTTGGCCTGGATACTCCAGAGGTGCTCAGTACGCTTCGTGGCATTCTGGAAGGCATTGAGCGCAGGGTGCAAGGCATCGATCTTCTTGGAGAGCTGAGTGCAAGGACCATGGATGAAATCGCTTCTTCCGGCGAACGCATGTCCTCGGTGCTGGTGGCAGGGCTCCTTGGATGCCCTCTTCTGGACGCACGAACAGTGGTGCGCACGGACAACCATTTTGGGGCTGCCCGGCCCAGGTACCAGGCAATTCGCAAGCTGGCCGAACAGCTGCTTATGCCTCTCCTTGAAACGTCAGAGATAGTGGTGACGCAGGGGTATATCGGTTCTGATGAGGCGGGAGATACCACAACCCTTGGCCGTGGCGGATCCGATTTCTCTGCGGGCATATTCGGAGCCGCACTGCAGGCACGGGAAATCGAGATCTGGACCGATGTCGAAGGGATCATGACTGCCGATCCACGCATCGTCTCCAATGCCAGAACCGTGGATGTCCTGAGCTATGAAGAAGTCGCGGAACTTGCTTCCTATGGAGCAAAAGTGCTTCATCCCGCGACGGTTCGGCCTGCGGTGGAGGCTGGCATTCCCGTTACGATCCGCAATACCATGAAGCCGGATGGCAATTTCACCACCATCAGTCCTGGAGCCTCGAGTGGCAGGCCATGCGCAGCGCTCGCAATGCGGCGCAACGTAGCCATTCTCTCGGTGGTGCAGGAAGCCATGACCGATCAGTCAGGATTCCTGGCCAGGCTTTTCGAAGTCTTTGGGAGGCGAGGTGTGTCGGTGGATCTTGTGTCCACCTCCGAGGTTTGTGTGTCGGTATCGCTGGACAGCAGTGCTCCTCTCGATGCGCTGGTAGAGGATCTGCACCGGCTGGGCCGGGTGTCGGTAGCATCGAATCGTGCAGTGATTGCAGTGGTGGGAGATTCGCTCCGCCAGACGCCGGCAGTGCTCCGAACGGCCTTCAGCGCCATCGATGGGGTGTGCGTCGACCTCATCAGTATGGGTGCAAATGCCATCAACCTCAGCTTTATCGTGCAGGAACAGGCTGCCGAAGAAGTCATGCGCCGCCTCCACGCGGCATTCTTTGAGGCAGCATGAAGACGGGGCGGCCAAGGGAAATACCGGGCACGGTTGCGGCTTCCGGCAAGCCGCAGGGAGCGTGATGATGCATCTGGGTATTTTTGGAGCAGGCAGGCTGGCTGCAGCAATAGCTGATGAGGCAAGGGCAGAGGGCCATACGGTCGCATGGTCCCTCCATCGGCTTGAGGAACCTTCGACCACCGACATCGATGTTGCCATTGATGCAAGTGCTGCCGAAGCGGTCGAAGGGCATGTGCGATGGGCAGTCAATGCAGGCGTACCACTCGTCATAGGTACCACCGGCTGGGTAATCCCCGACCTTGCAACCATAGTGGGAACTCGCACAGGTGTGCTGACAAGTTCCAATTTCTCATTCGCCGTTGCGCTCATGAGGCGATTTGCCGAGGAGCTAACGCGTTTTGCCGACTGGTATGGTGAAGGAGATCTTGCAATCTTCGAACATCACCACAAGGCCAAGCGAGACGCACCAAGCGGTACCGCCCTCAGCATGGCGCAGGCCATTGTCAGAGCCTCGCAGCGCTACCACACATGGTCTGCGGCGGAATACCGTCATGATGCCCTGCCTGTGGCATCACTGAGGGCTGGCGCGGAAACTGGCTATCATGCCTTGTACTTTGATGCACCACATGAAAAGCTCGCCATTACCCACCAGGCCAGAGACAGAAAGCTCTTTGCCGCCGGAGCCCTGAAGGCTGCAGCATGGCTGCAGGGGAAAAAAGGTGTGTACACGATGGATGATCTCGTCGCCTCGGTACTGGCAGAGGCAGAGCATGGCAATCTGCAAAGTGGAGGATAAAGCATGCGTGCGATGATGGAAGGGCTGGGTGTTGCCATTGCCACACCTTTTGATGATCAGGGTGGACTCGACATAGAAGCATTTGAACGTCTCCTCGCCTTCCTGTGCGGTGATGCGTTTGAGCCGGCAGCGGGAAAGTATGCCGAACAGACTTTCAGGAGCCAGGAAAGGTATCTGGCTTTCCGAAGTTTCTGGGAAGCTGAATCGGGGGGTGCCGACTTTATTGTAGTGCTCGGTTCCACAGGTGAGGGAGCCACGATCGAGCCTGATGAGCGCAGGCTCCTTCTTGAGCGCGCAGTGGCTGCCAGCCGTGGCCGGCCCATCGTTGCAGGAACCGGCTCGAACAGTACCGCAACCTGTGTCCGTCTGACACGTGAAGCGGTCGAGCTTGGAGCTGATGCCGTGCTGGTCGTAGTACCTTACTACAACAAGCCGAATCCGGATGGCCTGGTAGCTCATTTCTCGGCAGCTGCGGAGGCTGCCGAAGGCAAACCGGTCATTGTGTACAATGTTCCGGGACGGACAGGACTGAATCTCACACCTGCCGTGCTGGAGCGGCTCTGGCGCATTGACGGAATTGCGGCAGTCAAGGAATCGTCGGGCAATCTGGCACAGATAGGCGAAATCTGCCGCACCCTGCCTGAAGGAAAGCTTGTGTTTTCCGGAGATGACGCGCTTGCTCTGCCTTCAATTGCGGTAGGGGCTGAAGGGCTCGTGAGTGTGGCAGCCAATGTGTTGCCCCGCCGTTGCAAGGCGCTGGTCGATGCCGCGCGCGAAGGGAAAAGAGATACTGCCAGAAAGCTGCATGCATCGCTCCTGCCATTCATGGATGCACTCTTTGTCGAGAGCAATCCGATTCCTCTCAAGGCGGCCCTTGGCTTGACAGGTTTGTGCGGCGAGATGGTCAGACTGCCGCTTGCACCTGCTTCTCAAGCCACAAAAGAGCGCCTGAAAACCAGCCTTGGCATGCTCGGCGTGCAGGTGAGTTGAGCCGGCGATTGGTCTCAGGAAAGGATGGCATGATGGCAGACATCGAGGAACTCAGAGAGTGGTTTGAACGGGAAGGATCCTTTGATACCGAACACTGGGAACTTTTCCTTGCAGCGCTGGAATCGGGAGTGCTCAGTGTCGTCAGCCAGGATGGCTCAGGTGCCTGGCAGGTCCATGCATGGGTCAAGGCAGCGATTCTGAGCGGTTTTCGCAGGGGCGGACTGCATGGCTGGCCCTGGCCCGAGGAGACCACGCGTGATCGCTGTGCCTTTTTTGATCGCCCCGCATTCCCTCCCCGCCGTTTCCATCTCGAGGATGGCATACGCATGGTCCCAGGAGGGAGTTCCGTGCGGCGAGGTGCCCATGTTGCAAAGGGAGTCATCATCATGCCACCTTCCTATATCAATGTTGGAGCATGGATTGGCGAGGGGACGATGGTGGACAGCCATGTGCTGGTTGGATCCTGTGCCCGTATTGGGGCTGGTGTGCATCTGTCGGCTGGCGTGCAGATAGGTGGAGTGCTGGAACCGCCGCAGGCATCCCCTGTCATTGTTGAAGACCATGCTTTCATCGGTGGGCTGTGTGGTCTTTTTGAAGGAGTTGTCGTACGTCACCACGCCGTGCTGGCTCCCGGCGTCATTCTCTCAAAAGGCACCCGGATATATGATCTTGTGGAGGGCAGGGAACTGGCAGGTGAAGTGCCCCCCAGGGCGGTAGTGGTTCCGGGAACCAGGCCGGCCCGTGGCTCCTACGCGCAGGAGCATGGTCTGTCTCTTGCCGCTCCCTGCATTGTCAAATACCGTGATGAAAAGACAGACAGCGCACTGGAACTGGAATCGGCACTCCGGGTGTAGACATATGATTCTGGCAGGTGGCGGTCTGCAACATCTGAGAAAAGGAATGCGACTATGAAGTATCAGCTTGGTATCATCGGGGCTGGCAAGATTGGCGAGGCAATCCTCTCGGGCGTGCTCTCCCAGAAACTGTATGCCCCTTCCGATCTCATTCTTTCTGTCAGGACCGAACAGCATCGCCAGGATCTTGAGCGCAGATATGGTGTCAGAGCAGTACTTGCCAATCGCGAGGTGGCACGGGAGGCGGCTCTGGTGCTGCTTTCCGTCAAGCCGAGGAGCGTGATCGAAACATTACAGGAAATCGCTGATCTTCTGCATGAAGGATCAGTGCTGGTGTCGGTTGCTGCCGGCGTGCCGCTGGAGGCAATTCAATCACGTCTGGCAAAAAAGGTTCCTGTAGTACGAGCCATGCCCAACCTGGCGGTATCGGTGGGTGAGGGCATGACAGTGCTTACGCCATGCCGTTTTATCGACCCTGCGGCCCTCGATTCGGTGATCAGACTGTTCAGGACCGTCGGCAGAGTACTTGTGCTCGACGAACAGTACATGGATGCCGTAACCGGACTTTCAGGATCTGGACCTGCCTATGTCTATCTCATAATTGAAGCGCTTGCCGATGGTGGCGTGAAAATGGGCCTTTCGCGGGAGGTTGCCATCGAGCTTGCAGCACAGACCGTACTCGGCGCTGCCAAGACTGTGCTGGTGAGCGGGGAGCATCCCGCCAAGCTGAAGGATCAGGTAACCACACCGGCAGGTGTCACTATCGATGGCTTGATGGAGCTCGAGGACGGTGGCCTGCGGGTGACGCTTATAAAGGCTGTTGTCAAGGCAACGGAACGAGCCCGCCAACTGCTGCACAAATAGCAGAGGATTATTCCCGGCTCAGAATTGCGCTGATGTGTGCGCGCACCGATGCAGGAATATCGAGCGTCTCGCCGGGCTTGAGCGGTCGCGGGGCATAGGCGGCAAGCAGTTTCTGGGCAAAGAATTGAGCATCGCGCACGAGCCGTATGCTGCCTGCAGTGCCAAGCTCTTCCAGTGCTTCCAGCACACGTTTCTGCCTTCCCGGGGGCATGATCGACAGCACCCGCTCATGCGCAAGCGCCTCCAGACATCGCAGCATGCTGGCAACCTCGGTATTCTGCATGGTTGCGAGCGTTGACCGCAATATCTTCGCGTCGAGTTCCATGACAAGCTCGCTCATGGTCCGTATCAGTTCGGCATCCGTTGCTTCGTCGGTGAGGGGTTGTTCCTCTGAAGAGGTTTCCTCACTTTCTTCTGCCGTCAGCATCTCGCTTCGTGCAGTGACGATTTCCATGAACGCCTGCAGGGCTGCCGCGATTTCTTCGGAGGTGAGTTTTTCGCGTGCCGACTGAATCAGCTCGCGCAGCAGGGCGCTACCTATAGGCCCCATGAGCTGCAGGATCCGCTCGATGTGATAGAGAGGCATGCCGGCGATGGCCGAGGCTGCTAGCGGCATGCCGGCAATACGGAGGGATGTTTCTATGAGTCGGGGATTTTCCAGTGCATCGGTAAGCATGTCGGCCATTTCGCTGGGCACGATGAACTCTGCGAGTTCAGTGTGCTGTGCTGCCGCCAGTTCCTTGAGCCAGGAATAGGATGCTTCGGCCTGTTCGAGTCCCATCCATGCCGACATCATGAGGAGCACGAGCCATGGGTGCAGGCCTTCCAGAAGGGCAGAGGTCCCCTCGAGCCACATGAGTGCCTCATGTTTGGGTACGCGGGAGGAAGGCGCAAAGAAACCTGCTTTTCGAAAGGAATCCTCTGCCGACCATGGAGGTCCTGCGTCTGCCAGGAGGAGATAGGCAAGCTTGATGATTTTTCTTCTGGACTGCCGGGAAAGCAGGTAGAATTCCTTGCGATTCTCACCTGTTTCATGGACAGACTGAATGAACTTGTGAAGCGGGAGAGTATGCTGCTGTGTTCGTTCATGAGGCGGTGCCTCCATCTGAGGTGAGCCCCATCGTTCATGCAGCAGTGCCAGCTTTTCAATGAGCATTGACCTGTTTCTCCCCAGCACGCGAAAGCGCAACATCTATGCCACAGTAGGGCAGGAGCCGGCGCCTCAGCTCCATGCTTTCCGCACCTTCTGCCATGGCGAGCAGCGTTTCTGCTATGATGCAGCGCTTCAGGAACAGCTGACCCTTCTCTATGCCCACATAGAGCAGCTTTGCCAGAATTTCCTCAAGAATTTCGCCTGCCAGGCCATCGGCAAGCAAATGCATGCCATAG